>NZ_DATJJK010000021.1:0-94737 GCF_035492295.1 Acidisoma sp.
GGTTCCGGCCTTATCGGCCGCGCCTGGTCCATCGTCTTCGCGCGTGCGGGGCATGAGGTGGCACTCTGGGACCCGGTTCCGGCGGCGGTGCCGGCGGCGCGGGATTTCATCGCGGCCCGTCTGCCGGAGCTTGCCGAGGCCGGTCTGTTGCGGGGCGAGACGCCGGAGGCGATCATGGCCCGGCTGCACCCGGCAGAGACGCTGGAACAGGCGCTGGCTGGCGCGGACTACGTGCAGGAGAACGGGCCCGAGCGCATCCCCGACAAGCAGGCGCTGTTCGCCCGCATGGACGCGCTGGCGGGACCCGAGACGATCCTCGCAAGCTCCACCAGCACGATCCGCGCGAGCCTTTTTTCGGAAACACTGCCGGGACGGTCGCGTTGTCTTGTCGCCCATCCCGTCAATCCGCCCTATCTGATCCCGCTCGTGGAACTCGCCCCAGCACCATGGACGGCACCCGACGTCGTCGCCCGCGCCCGCGCTCTGATGCAAGGAGCCGGCATGGTGCCGGCTACGGTGAAGCGCGAGATTGACGGTTTCCTCCTCAACCGTCTGCAGGCGGCGCTGATCGCTGAGGCGATGTTTCTGGTAGAGGAAGGCTATGCCGATCCCGGCGATATCGATGCGACCGTGAAGGACGGTCTCGGTCTCCGCTGGTCCTTCATGGGACCTTTCGAGACGATCGACCTCAACGCACCCGGTGGCCTTGCCGATTACTGTGCGCGTTATGGCGGGCCGTTCCGGGAGATGCTGGCGGCGAGCAAGACGCCCTCGTGGAGCGATACCCTCATCGGGGGGTTGCACGAGGCTCAGCGCGACCGCTTGCCGACGGAAGACCATGCCGGCCGCCAGGCCTGGCGGGATCGGCGCCTGATGGCGCTCCTCGCCCATAAGGCGCGCCAAAGCTAACGCTCGGGGACCGCCAGCCGGTCTCCGGTTCTTCCCCTTGCCAAGCCTGTCATGGTCCTTAAGGTCGCGGCAGCGAGGCCGAACGCAAGCAGAAGACCCGCGCAGGAGACACCGAAGGCGAGACGGGCGGGACTCCTGACGAGATTCGGTCGCACGGATGGAGGATGCACGTGACCGAGGCTGAATTCCGTCGGCCGGCAACCGTGATGGTCACGGGGGCCGGAGGCAATCTTGGCCGCAAGGCCGTGGAGGCCCTGGCGGTCGCGCCGTGGTGCCGCCAGATCATCGGCACGCTTCACGGCGATGAGGCACCGGATTTCTCTGAGACGGCGCGCGCCAAGGTCAATCTCATCCATGCCGATCTCACCCGGCGCGAAAGCGGCTGGGAGGGCGCGATGGCCGATGCTGATGCCGTCCTGCATTGTGCGGCGGCCCGCCCCGTGCCGGAGGCAACCTGGCGGGAGGCCGCCATCTCCTTCGACATGGTGCAGTTTGTGGGTCTTGCCGCGCTGCGCTTCGGTCTGCGGCGGCTCGTCTTCTTCTCCTCGAACCATGTCATGGGCGGCTACAAGGATGCGCCGCTCGCCGAACGCATCGCTCCGGGTGGTCTGACTACCGATCTGCCGCCCGCGCCCGGCACAAAGTGGCGCAATGGTGCAAACTTCACCGATGCCACGCCCTATGCGGCATCAAAGCTGATGGGGGAGCGGGCGGTCGCCGGTTTTGCGCGGGAAGAGGCCAGCCGGCTTACCACGGTCACCATCCGCATCGGCTGGTGCCAGCCAGGGGAGAACCGGCCGGAGGGCATCAATATTTCGGGTTCGCCCGGCCTGGTGGGGGAGGAGCCGAAGGACCCGGAGGATCAGCGCACCTTGCGCTGGTTCCGTTCCATGTGGCTCTCCAATCATGACTTCGCGCGCCTCGTGCGGAACAGCATCGGTGCCGATCCGGCCGGCTGGCCCGGCCCCGCCATCCTGGTCAACGGCATGTCCCGCAACCGCGATATGGGTTGGAGCCTGACCGAGGCCGAAACCTGGCTCGATTACGCGCCGGAGGACGACCTTTACGCGACTGTTCCTTTCCCGGAGGGCTAGAGTCCGAAGCGGGATCTGTTCGGCTGACGCTTCCCTGTTGTTTCGAGGGAAGCGCCAGCCTCACCGTTAGGCGGCGTCGACCAACACCACCTCTGCCTCCTCGACGGCGGTGAAGCTGAGGGTCGTCTCGCCGGTGATGGCGGCGCCGTCTCGCGCCCCGAGCGCCGTGCCGTTGACTGTTACCGAACCGCGGGCGAGCACGAGATAGGCGTGGCGGGTCGGGTTGAGCGTCAATGTCAGCTGCTCGCCGGCCTTCACCGTTGCCCCCAGCACCCGCGCATCGGCGCGGATCGGCAAAGCGTCCTCGTCACCCGCAACACCGCTCGCGAGGGTCACGAACCGGCCAGAGCGGGCGTCCTTCGGGAAAGGCCGTGCGCCCCAGGAAGGCTTGCCGCCGCGCGTCTCAGGCATGATCCAGATCTGGAAGATGCGCGTCGTCTCATCTTCCTCATTCCATTCGGAATGACGGATGCCGCTGCCGGCGGACATCACCTGAACGTCGCCCGCTTCGGTCCGGCCGGCATTGCCAAGGCTGTCCTTGTGGGTAATGGCGCCTTCCCGGACATAGGTGATGATTTCCATGTCCGCGTGCGGGTGCGGCGGAAAGCCCGACTTGGCGGCGATCTCGTCATCGTTCCACACCCGGGTGGCGCCCCAGTTCATGCGCTCCGGGTCGTAGTAATTTGCGAAGGAGAAATGATGCCGGGCATTGAGCCAGCCATGGTTGTCGCCGCCGAGGTCCTTGAAGGGTCTGACATCGATCATGAAAAAATCTCCTGAAGAGAGGAACCTTGTTGTTCCGTCCTTGGGACAGAAAATGGACCTGGACAGGGCTGCGTTAAAGAGAAAAGATGGAAGCTTATCCTTTCCATTTCTTTTGGGTGACCATGGCGCTACCTGATCTCGAGGCCTGGGCGATCTTCGCGAAAGTGGCGGAAACCGGCTCATTCGCCGCCGCAGCCGCCGATCTCGGCATCACCGGGCCCACGGTCTCCAAAGCGGTCGCCCGGCTCGAGGCGCGCTTCGGCGAGCGGCTGATCCACCGCACGTCCCGCCGCTTCGCACTGACCGAGACGGGGCGGGTCCTCGCCGTCCGTGCGGCGCAAATCCTGTCGGACGGCGAGGCGGTAGAGGCCGAGGCCCAGGCCAAATCCGCCCAGCCCCGCGGGCGCCTGAGGCTCGCGGCACCGATGTCCTTCGGGCTGCGCCATGTTGCCCCCGCCGTGCCGGGATTTCTGGCCGCCTACCCCGAGGTCTCGCTCGATCTCCATCTCGAGGACCGGATGATCGATCTCGTGGCGAACGGGATCGACATCGCGCTGCGCATCGCGCGGTTGCCGGATTCCGGCCTCATCGCGCGCAGGCTTTGTCCGGTGCGGCGCCATGTCGTGGGCGCGCCTGCCTATTTCCAGCGCCACGGCCGGCCAATCAAGCCCCGTGATCTGGCAGGCCATCGTTGCTTCGGCTACGCGAATCTCGCCAGCGGAAATGCCTGGCACTTTCACCACGCGAAGGACGGGGAGGAGAGCGTCTACGTCACGCCCCGGCTCAGCGCTAATAATGCCGAAGCCCTGTCAGCCTCCCTCGAGGCGGGCGAAGGGATTGCGCTGCAGCCGGATTTCATCGTCTGGGAAGCGCTCGCGGCCGGCCGCCTCGTCTCCGTGCTCGACGAGTGGGAGAGCCCCGAACTGGCGCTGCACCTCGTCACCCCGGCGGGCGGGCCGAGACCCATGCGCACCCAGGTCATGGTCGATTTCCTCGTCGCACGTTTCGCGTCCGGCGCCGCTCCATGGTCCCTAGCCGCCAGGGACCGCACCGCGAGGGTTTGATTTCGGTCAAGGCATGAGCCCCGGCTTCGGTGCAGCATCTCTCCAACAACCCGGAGAGTGACGATGGTTCAGACGATGAAGGCTGCAGTCGTTCGTGAGTTCGGCAAGCCGCTGGTGATTGAGAACCTGCCGATACCCAGGCCCGGCCGAGGCGAGTTGCTGGTCAAGGTCATGGCCTGCGGCGTCTGCCATACCGACCTACACGCCGCTGAGGGAGACTGGCCGGTCAAGCCTACGCCGCCCTTCATTCCGGGGCATGAAATCGCGGGTGTCGTGGTGGGCATGGGGCCGGATGTCACCGGCTTCCGCGAGGGCGACGCCGTGGGCGTCGCTTGGCTGCACGATGCCTGCCTCGCCTGCGAATATTGCGAGACGGGGCGGGAGACACTCTGCGAGCATCAGCACAATACCGGCTACAGCTGCGACGGCGGCTTCGCCGAATATGCCATCGCCTCCGCCGCCTTCGCCGCCCGCCTGCCTGCGGGCGTCGATTTCGCGGCGGTTTCCCCCATCCTCTGTGCCGGAGTGACCACCTATAAAGGGTTGAAGGAGACCGAGGCGCGGCCCGGCCAATGGGTCGCCATCGCGGGCGTCGGCGGTCTCGGTCATGTCGCCATCCAATATGCCAAGGCAATGGGCATGCATGTTGCCGCCCTCGATGTGACGGATGACAAGCTCGATCTGGCGCGGGCCAGCGGCGCGGACATCGCGATCAATGCCCTGAGCACCACAGCGGCGGCCGAGGTGGTGAAGGCCACCGGCGGCGGCGCGCATGGTGTGCTGGTCACCGCCGTGTCGCGCCCAGCCTTCGCCCAGGCGCTCAGTCTCGTGCGGCGCGGCGGCACGGTTGCCCTCGTCGGCCTGCCGCCCGGTGATTTCCCGACACCGATCTTCGATGTCGTGCTCAAGCGTATCACTGTGCGCGGCTCCATCGTCGGCACCCGCCGGGACCTGGACGAGGCGATTGCCTTCGCGACGGAGGGCAAGGTCCATGCCGAGATCACCCGCGCGCCGCTTTCGGACATCAACGCTATCTTCGACCGCATGAAGGCGGGCAGGATCGACGGCCGCATGGTGCTGGATTTCGCCGGCTGACCTTCCGGCCTTGGCACAGCCGCTGCGTGAGCCCGCTCGCTTGCTTGATTGCACGCGCGCCGGATCCAGATAGAGTTTTCGTACCGTGACGCCCGGCCTCCCGACGGGCGTCGATATCGGCGGCTCTGCGGTCAAGCCGGGTTTGATGACTACGACGGGCGCGGTGCTCGGCCGCCGCGCCCCCCTCCGATCCGAACTACAGTTTTGATCCTTGCGCCATGGCGATCGGCCGGTGACCGGTCTGTGATCCTGCCGGCGCTCGCCAAGCGGCGCCGGCTCGGCTAGGCCTGGGGTCATGCAGGTCGCGCCCGCCCTCCGCCGTCTTTTGACTTTCCCACGCACCCGGTCTCTCTGGCGGCGCATCTATCATCGTGGGCGGCTCGATCTCTGGTTCCCGCAACTGCCGCTGGCGCTCGCCGTGGGTGTCGCCGGTGGCCTCGCTCTGCTGCCGGCCGTCACCCGCTACCTCGACGACTATCTTCACCTGAAATTCGCCGGACTCACCAGTTCGTTGCATCCCCTGGCCATGAGCGTGCCCGAACTCATCCTCAAGGGCGTGCCCAATGCCGCGATCGGTGCGGTGCAGCTGCTGGTCGCGATCGGCCTCATCCTGCGCTCCCGCTTCGCCTGGGTCACGGCGCTGCTGATGACTTTGGCGCAGGTCGCGATCGCCATCGGCTACAATCACCAGGCCTTCTATGCACCCAACGTGCTCTACGTCATGGCGCTCTTTGTGGCGCTCCTTGTTTCAGGCGGGGCCTTCACGCGCTCATCGGTCACCGCCAGCACCCTCTTCGCCTTCGCCGCAACCATGCTGCTGCTGGCTTACGGCGTTCTCGGCTCGCTCTTCCTCGGACAGGGCTTCGCCCCGCCGATCAATGACCTGCAGCAGGCGGTCTACTTCACCGTCGTGACGATGAGCACCGTCGGCTATGGTGACATTCTGCCGAAGACCGACGATGCACGGCTCTTCGTTGTCTCCCTCATCGTGGTGGGGATCACTGTCTTCGTGACCACGCTCTCCGCCCTCGTCGGCCCCATTCTGCAGGGCCGGCTGTCTCATATCCTCGAACCCAGAGGGGCCAAGAAGATGCGCCGCGTGGACCACTACATCATTGCCGGCACAGGGGCGCTCGCCCGCAATACCGCGCGCGAGCTGGTACAGCGCGGCCTCGGACTTGTCGTCATCACCGATGACGAGACAGCGAGGGTCGACGGAGCGGAGATGGAGTTGGGTGACGCGACGGACCTTGACGTGCTGCGCCGGGCCGGCGCCGAGAATGCGCGGGCGGTTCTTGCGCTGTCGGAGGACGATGCCGAGAACGCCTTCGTCATTCTGGCATTGAAGGATCTCGATAGTCCGGCGAAGAAGATCGCGGCGGTGAACGCGCGCAAGAACATGGAGCGCGTACGCCGCGTTCAGCCCGACATGATCATGGCGCCCAACGTCTTCGGTGGCGAGGTGCTGGCCATGGCGCTGACCGAGGAGAAGATCGACGGCGAGAAGCTGATGGAGCGCTACCTGGACGTGCGCGCCGCCGGCAACAGCCCGGCGTAGCGCGACGTCCGAATGGCCTGGAGCGCGGCGGCCCCCGCTATTCGGACGCCCAATCGGAAGCGCCCTACAGCGACCGAGCCTTCGGCAGAAGGGTGCGTAGATAGTCGCGATTCCGCGCACAGACGCTCAGGCCATCGCCGCCATAGTGTTCAACCAGAAATGCACTCTTAAAGCCCGCCTGAATGGCCATTTTCACGGCGATCCGGTAGCTGATCAGGCCGTATTCCAACGGCGCCGGCATTGTCACGACCGCACCTGTCGCCGGATCTTCGTCGCGAAAATAGTTCTTCACGTGCCAATATCTGGCGTAGGGCACTGTCTTTTCGAGCATGATCTGCCATTTCTCGATCGGACGGTGAAGGCGGATCAGATTGCCTAGGTCGAGGTTGAGGCCGACCGCCGGATGGTCGACATCGGTCACGAGCCGCACTGCACTATCTGCAGTTCCCAGATATGTATCCTCATACATTTCCAGAGAGACTTCGATACCCATTTCCGCCGCGTGGCGCCCAAGTTCCCGAATGCAGGACACGGCGTGCCGCCAAACAGCAGGATCATCGGGGTTTGTCACGCCAGGCTTGGTCCAAAACCAGAGGACTTCCTTTTGCGCGGCTGAGAGGGGGCCGAACAAGCCGAAGGACACGGCTTTGGCGCCGATCGCGGCCGCTGTATCGATCAGCCGATGACTATACTCGAGATACTCACTGCCATGTTCGGGATCTATCACGCTCCGACGGGAGGTGGAAATAGCCGGTATTCTGAGGCCGAGTGACGTAACCACACTCATGAATTCATCGAGACGTCGAGGGGCAAGGTCTGCGACACGCAGCCAGGAATCGGTCGGATCGAGATCCGTGAAACCTGCGTCGACAATATCCTCCAGCGTCGCTGCCCACCCTTCAGCTGATTGTTCCTGAACGGACGTTCCATCGGCCAGAACATTGGGATATTGGATCATCGCGGCGGCGATCGGCCAGTTATCCCGCGTCCAGACGTCGTTGTAAGGCGTGACAGGCATATCTACTACTCCACAATTCCGAATTTTGGATCGGATCAAGGCACCTTAGACGCCTGAACCTTCCCATTGACCGCGCAAGAAATCATGCCCCTGTTGATAGACTTCCTCTTCTGAGGGGAAGAAGTCACGCCAGACGCGTGTGGCTGCTGCCACCTGCGGCAGCGCGCGGCCGAATGCCTCTATGACAAACCATCCGTCATAGCGAGCCGAGCGAAGGGCAGATAAGGTCGCAGCCCAAGGAATATGGCCCTTGCCCGGCGTTCCGCGATCATTTTCCGAAAGATGCACATGGCTGATCTGGCCTATGCATGGATCTATGATCCCAACCGGATCCTTCTCCTCAATATTGGCGTGGAAGGTGTCGTAGAGCAGACCATAATTCGGCTCTGCCACCTGCCGCACCAGCTCAGCTGCACTTGATACGGTGTTGATGATGTATGTCTCGAAGCGATTGAGGGGCTCGACCGCGAGGCGCATCTTTTTCCGGCCCGCATAGACAGCGGCTTCCTTGTGGACCCCGGCGACGAAGTCGATCTCGTCGCGGGTGGGTGGCGCGCCGGAAAACACTCCGAGCGGGTGGTAGAAAGGTCCGCACAGAAGCTCTCCGCCGGCGGCTTCGAGACAGTCTGTGGCCCATTTGATGTGATCCAGTCCAGCCTGCCTGGATGCGGCCGTGCTGCTGGCGCAACTCCGTGCCTCGTCCGGGATGACGGCAATGCCTGTGCACTGCAAACCATTGTCCCGCAGTGCCAGGCCGATCTGCCTGTAGTGCTCGGGCGTTCCCTCGAAGAGCGGCAGTTCGACGCCATCATAGCCAACTTTCTTCAGGCGCTCGAACAGGGGAAAGTGATCCTCTGTGACGAACGGTGTCCACAGCAGCATATTGAGGCCGAGCAACATGGCACATTCTCCTCTTCCCGGGACTAGGCTGTACGATCAGCATCCACACTTAGACGCCACCGCAATCATCACATTCACTCTGCCACAGGGGTCTTTTCGCTGTTGCGTGTAGATTACAAAAGAACAGTTAGTGGCTATCAACGAGGCTTAACGTGTTTTGAAGTGACGTGTCGAGATGCTGTCCCATCGCCTCGATTGCCGCTTCCGCGTCATGCGCGCCGAGCGCACGTGCTATCGCGCGATGCTGCACGATCGTGACCTCGCCCCAGCCAGGTTGCGGAATAGACAGATAGCGTCCTCGGTCCATCTGTGCTTTCGAGATGTCAACGGCACGCCAAAGCATGGAAAGGCCGTTGATCTCGGCGATCGCTCGATGAAATTGATCGTCCAGTCGAATAGCCTCGGCATAGCGTTTGCGGTGTATCGCGGTCTGATGAGCGGCGATGATGTCGTCTAGTCGCTTTGTGTCTGCCTTGGTTGTCACCTCAGCCGCGCGGCGACAGCTTTCAAGCTCGAGTGCCTTTCTAATGATATAGGCCTCTTCCAACTCCGATCCGGAGATGTCAGCCACGAAAGTACCGGCTTTCGCGTAGACGTTGATCAATCCTTCGTCGCTGAGCCGTTTGACTGCCTCCCGCACTGGGGTTCGTGAGACGCCGAGTTGGTCTGCGATTTCGACCTCATTGACCGGCTGTCTTGGTCGGAGTTGGCCGATGATCACCAAGGTGCGGATCAGCTGGTAAATCTGGTCCCGCAATGGCAATTTGCGGTCCAGCGTTACCAGCTGCAACTGTAATACCGGCGCTTCGACCAAGGTTCCCTCGTTTGCTTGCGGCATAGTTCGCGGCGTCGCAGCAAATCTGCACTACGACCCACCGAGCTTTCAGTGCCGGGGCGCGCTGCCGTCATTGTTATATCAGCGTGATGGACCAGAACCGGCCAAGTTGACGTTCTTCTCCCAGACGCGGCCATCCACTTAAAGATATTTTAACAAAAAAGGCAAGTAAAACCGTAATTTAGTCCGTTCAGGGCGCCAGTTTTGGGAAGGAATGATATGCAGAAAAATCTCCCGAGACATAGATGGAGCCGCTTGACACGCCCGACTGATATAACAGAAGGTGAGCATGCGCTCAAATCGGCCGGTTTTATAATGGCCGTCAAGCGTGGGGGAGACGGTCTCGTTTCGTGACGGCGACCAGAGCGGCGTCCATTGGGCTGCCGAATTTCTGTATGCGCTGTCGTCCGGGAAACGATCCTCGATACCGTCAGCTGCCGAGAGGCGGCGGATGAGGCAGGGAGGACGAACAGCATGGCGCAGCAGAACAATTATCCCAAGCTGCACAACGCGGCATGGCCGGGCGTGGTAGGCAAAGGGGCGCCTCCGGCCGAGCCGATCATTCCGCTCGATACATTGCTTGAGCTGACCGCTAATGCTGAGGTCGATGGCCAGGAGTTTGACGGCATTGATCTGTGGCTGGCAGATCCACACATTTCGATCGATAGCGACAAGGACCAGGTTAAACGCGCAGTTGAGCATATCGCGCGCTATGGCCTGAAAGTCGGGTCATTTGTGGCGCCCGTTTGGGCCGGTGCCGGTGGCGGCTCCGCGATGGGTTCCGAAGACGATCGCAAGCGCTTTGTGAGCCAAGTGCGGAAAGCGGCGGCAATCGGACAGCAGATGCGCGAATTCGGGATCCGACCCACAGGTGGCATACGCGTCGACTCATCGACGAGTGTGTCGGAGTGGGACAAGGATCCCAAGGGCAACACGCTACTGATTGCCCAGACCTTTCGCGAAGCCGGCAAGGCGGCTCAGGACCACGGCGAATTCATCGTGGCAGAAGGCGAGATCTGCTGGGGAGGCATGCAGTCCTGGCGGGAGAACGTCAACCTCCTCGAAGAAGTCGGCATGCCTGGCGTTGTAGGCTATCAGGCCGACATGGCCCATTCGATGCTCTTCACCCTCGGCTATAACGCGGAGAAGGATCGACTTCTTCCGGAAGATTATGACTGGACTGATCGTTCGGTGCTGGACGTGGCGTACAAAAAAGTTGCCGATGCGCTGCGCCCCTGGACGTTTGATTTCCATGTCGCGCAGAATGACGGCACAGTGTTCGGCTCGGGTGATCATGAAAAGACCGGGCGGCATGTACAGGTGACAGATCCCAATGGGAAGCTCGATATCACCAAACACGCCGGCTATTGGTTGCGCGATGACCGCGGCGAACTGACCAGGCGGATGCGTCACATCTCTTGGGATGGCTGCATGTTTCCCAATTCTGTGATGACCGCTCAGCAGACCTGGAATGACGTTCTGGGCGCCATGCTCAAGGTACGCGAAGCCCACGGCTGGCGCGAGTAACCCGGGATCCAGGCAACACACAAATGGAAAAGAAAAAACTCAACGTTGGCCTTGTCGGCGCTGGATTCATGGGGCGCACCCATAGCAACGCCTTCCGGCAAGTCGGTGAATTCTTCAAGCTCGACTATCAGCCGGTGCTAAAGGCGGTCGCCACGCGCAACGCGCAGAGTGCCGCGGACTTCGCGGTCAACTGGGGCTTTGAGAGTTGGGAAGACGACTGGCGTAAGTTGATCGAGCGCAAGGATATCGACGTCATCGATATCGCAAGCCCGAACGATACGCATGCCGAAATCGCTATCGCCGCCGCACAGGCCGGAAAAATGGTGATGAGCGAGAAGCCGCTGGGTCGCAACGCCGCAGAATCAGAGCAGATGGTTGCGGCGGTGGAAGCGGCCAAGGTGCCCAACATGGTATGGTACAATTACCGGCGGGTGCCGGCCGTCACGCTCGCCAAGCAACTGATTGATGACGGTCGGCTTGGCCGCATCTTCCATTATCGGGCGAAATTCCTGCAGGACTGGACGATATCGGCAGATGTGCCACAGGGGGGGGCAGGGACCTGGCGTCTAGATGCTCAGGTCGCCGGCAGCGGTGTAACCGGCGATTTGCTGGCGCACTGCATCGACACAGCACTTTGGTTCAATGGTTCGATCGACAGCGTGACGGCGGCGACCGAGACCTTCGTCAAGCAGCGGACGCACGCGGTGAGTGGCAAGGTCGAGGATGTCAAGATTGACGACGCTAGCGCCTTCCTCGCCCGCTTTCACAACGGTTCGCTCGCGACCTTTGAGGCGACCCGTTATGCGCGTGGGCACAAGGCGCTTTACACGCTTGAAATCAATGGCGAGCACGCGTCCATTGCCTGGGACCTGCATGACCTGCATCGGCTGTCATTCTTCGATCATGGCGATGAGGGGCAACTACGTGGCTGGCGTTCCATCCACATAACCGATGGCGATCATCCTTATATGCGTCACTGGTGGGTGCCGGGTCTGCAGATCGGCTACGAGCATACCTTCATCCACCAGGCGGCTGATTTCATCCAAGGCCTGAGCAGTGGCCAACCGGCGACACCGACCTTTCGCGACGCGCTGAAGACCGATTATGTCACGGATGCGGTGCTGGCCTCCGCGCGATCGGGCCGTTGGGAGCAGGTCAGGAGCTGAGCGCCATAACGACGGTCGATTGGGCGACCACGCTGCCGATCCGGGTGCAGGGTGTGGCCAAAAGCTTTCTTGCCACGCGCCATTGAGGGCTGATTGGACTTGCCCCGCCAGGGGCAATCGGTCATGTTTGATGAAGTAATAAAGTCGGTGTCAAAAGTGCCGATAGACGAAACGGTACCTCTAAACCTGGTCCTCGCGCTTGCGGAATAATCGCGCCCATACGAGTAAGCGAGATGCCACCGATGCAACGCGGGGGCTTGGATGTCGGATTGGCCGCGATGAACGGCTTTGGTGACAGGGCGGGCTGTTCGCTCGTGGCGAGGTGGGGCGGTTAAAGCGCTTTTGGCTAGGCCGGGAAGCCAGGCTTTAGTCCAAAGGAAGTATTCAGCGATGTTGCAGCCACCTCGGTGAAACGGCTAACGTTACGCAGAATAAAAGTCCGCACAAAGTGGACGATAAAAAAGGAAATGGGGCATGTCTGAGAAAGAGCCTTCTTTGCCTGCGCTCACCCTACCGACTGACAGCCTATCCCTGCCGCGACGCAGCCTGCTGACAGGGGCGGCCGCATTGGGAGCGACGGCACTCTATGCGCCAAACATCGCCCGTGCTCAGGGCAAGGAGGCGCACCCCCTCGCCGGGAAGTCGATCCATATGTCGATCCTCGGCGTTGCCGGTTGGCTGCCGAGCAGCCTCGGCGTCGACATGTCTCCGGACTTCGCAAAATACGTCAAGGACCGCTACAACTACGACGTGACCTTCTCCTTCGCCGGTGCGCCATTCGGCGCGTTGTTCCAGAAAGCCGCCACTTCTCTGGCGACCAAGAGCCAAGAGTACAACATCATCATCAGCGACAGCCAATGGCTCGGCGCGCTGGCGACACCGAAATGGATCGTCAAGCTTAACGACATCATTGCCAAGGATCCGGCGCTCAACATCGACTGGTATGCGCCGGTGGTGCGCGCGGCCTATCAGGTCTATCCGGACGGCACCGACAACCTCTACGGCTTTCCGCAGGTCGGCGATGTCGAAGGCATCTTCATCCGCAAGGACTGGCTGGAAGCGCCCGGCGAGGCTGACGCCTACAAGGCCAAATACGGCACGCCGATGCCGATGACCTGGGAAGACTTCGAGAAGATGGATTTGGACGATTGGAAGAAGCTGGTTGCCTTCTTCAACCGTCCGGAGAAGGGCTATTACGGCATCGCGATGCAGTATTCCCGCGAATACGACGCGGTCAGCTGCCCCCTGATTTCCTTCATCCGCAGCATGGGCGGCGATATCTGGGACCCCAAGACAGGGCAGGTCGAGGGGATTATGAACACGCCTCTCAACGCGAAGGCCATGGAACTCTATAAGTCCATGCTGCAGTGGAATCCGCCGGGTGCGCTGAACTACTTCATCGCCGAAGTCGTCGATGCCTTCACCCAGGGCAAGGTCTTTGCCGCTTGGCAGTGGGTGGCGACTGGTGCGACGATGGTGCCGGACGCCCTCAAGGGCAAGGTGATGGTGGTGCCCCCGCCTGGCTTCAAGGATGCCAGCGGGAAGCTCAACCGCAATTACATCATCGGCGGTCAGCCATGGGTCATCAACGCCTTCAATGATGACGCCCATATGCGCGTCGCCTTCGACTTCATGCGCTGGTGGTACCTGCCGGAGACATCGGCCAACTATCTCAAGCGGGGTGGCCTGCCTTGCGACAAGGCGACACTCACCAGTCCCGGCTTTGATGACGTCTATCCATGGAACCGCACCTATAAATACATGCTGCAGCGGAGCACGGACTTCTGGCATGATCCGCGCTACGCGGAAATGTTGGCGACCCAGCAGGAAGGTTGGACCGGTTACATGACCGGGCAGTTGAAAAATCCCGCGCATGTGCTGGATTATATTGCCTGCCGGCAGCAGGGCATCCTGTATGATGAGGGTACCGCGGACAAAGCGCCGAGCGGCGCCTGCAACGGTATTCGGCTTTAAGCATGAAGCCCGGTGCGCCAGCGACCTTGAGCCCGTCGCACGACGCGCCTGCGGCTAGATTTGCGTTCTGGGAGGACTTCACCCGGTTCCTTGGCCGGCGTGAAGTTCTCCCGTTGCTTCTCTTGCTGCCGGTGCTCATCTTCTTCATCGTCTGGAACCTGATCCCGACCTTGTGGCTTTTGGGGTTGGGCTTCTATCGGTTCTCACTGACGAGTGGGCATCCGCCGCGCTTCGCGGGCCTTTACAACTATCGGACCATCCTGAACGATTCCGGGATATGGCTCGATCTCAGCCGAACCTTTCTTTTCGTGTTCTTCGCCGTGGCTCTGGAGACGGTGCTTGGGATGGCACTCGGCCTGCTGTTCTGGAACAGTCATCGACTGCCGGGTCGCCGCATCGCTCTCACCATGCTTTTCGCGCCGATGGTGCTGACCCCAGTAGCCTCGGGCACCTTCTGGCGTCTCATCTATGACCCGACCTTCGGCGTGCTCAATTTCTTCATCCGCGGCCTTGGCTTTCACAGCGTCGATTTCCTGGGCAACAGCAGCGTGGCCTTCGGCGCGGTGCTCGCGGTCGATATCTGGATGTGGACGCCGTTCATGGTGCTGATGACGCTGGCGGCGCTGGCCTCGGTGCCGAAGGCAGAACTGGAAGCGGCCGAGATCGATCGTCTTGCCTGGCATCAGCGGCTGCGGCTGATCGTGCTCCACCATGGCAAGTTCATCCTGATGCTGGGCATTCTTCTGCGCACCATTGATGCCTTCAAGACCATGGATCTCATTTACGACATGACCTATGGCGGACCCGGCTCAACGACGCAGCTCGTCGCCATGACGCTTTATCGGCGCGCCTTCGAGGCCTTCAATATGGGGTTTTCATCTGCGCTCGCCGTAATCCTGCTGCTGATCTCTATTGCCTTCACGGCCACGTTCATCTTCGTATTGCATTGGCGTGAGCGGCGGGAGGCATCGCCATGAGACAAACAACCTGGCGCGAGCACGGCTATCACGCATTGCTCTGGCTGGTGGCGCTGATCTTTTTCGCGCCCATTATCTGGATCGTGCTCTGTTCGTTCAAGACGGCGGATCAAATTCTGGCCGTCCCACCCAAACTCATCTTCACACCGACCGTCGCCAACTATGCCAAGCTCTTTTCGAGCAGTGCCTTTCCACGGGAGCTGTTCAACAGCGCCGTCCTGTCGGTGGCGGCGGTTGTGATCGCAGTTGCCGTGTCGTTCCTGGCTGCCTTTTCATTTTCCCGGTTCAAGCCGGCGGGCACGAATTTCCTGATGTTCCTGCTGCTCTCCATCCGCATGTTGCCGGGGTCGGCCGCTATTCTGCCGGTCTACCTCATGTATGTGGCCTTCGGCTGGAAGGACAGCTATGCGGGTATGATCCTGTTTTACGCCATGTTCTCCATCCCCTTCTCGGTCTGGATCCTGAAGGGCTTCATTGACGGCGTCTCCCCGCGCTTTGATGAGACAGGCATCATCAACGGTGCCTCCTGGCTTCGGATCATCGCGCGCACCATTCTGCCGCAGGTAATGCCGGGTGTGATCGCCGCCTCCATCTTCAATTTCATTTTTGTTTGGAATGAATTCCTGTTCAACTACATCATCGGGGGACTTTCGACCTCCAATATTCCGGTGGCGCTGGCCAGCGGTCTTTATTCCAATGGCGGCGTTGACTGGACTTTCATCTCAGCCTTGACCACGGTTTATATCGTGCCGCCGATCCTGGTCGTCTATTTCTTCCAGCGTTACTTGCTGGTGGGCATGACCTTCGGCACCGTGCGCGGGGAAGTGTAATGCGCGGAATTGTGCCACGCGCGGAACTCGCGCTCATCCTCATCATGGTTCTAGGCTTCTTGCTGATCGTGCAGCAATGGAGCTTCGGCCTCTATCAGATCGGACTTCTGACCGTCATGACGGCCACGATCCTCAATATCGCAGTGGGCAACCTGCCGCGCACCGCGGGTCTTTGGCAGGCACTGCGCCTTACCGTGCTGCTGCTCTTCATTGTCGCCGCCGTCTTCGTCATCGGGATCCTTCTGGTCCCCTATCTTGCGCGGCTCGGCGGATGAGCACAGTGCGGCTTGAAGGCGTCAGCCGATCCTACCGTAATGTCCGCGCGCTGGATGATGTCACGGTCGAGATCGCGTCACGCAGCCTTACCGTACTCTGCGGGCCGCCGGCCGCAGGCAAATCGGTGCTGCTCCGGCTGCTGGTCGGTCTGGAGCAGCCGAGTGCGGGTCGCATTCTTATCGATGACCGAGACATCACCGACCTTCCAGCGGCGCAGCGCCGGATCGGCTATGTGCCGCAATCCTTCGCCCTTTTCCCGCATGTCAGCGTCTTCGACAATATCGCCTATCCGCTGACCTTGCAGAAAGTGGGACGCGCCGAAATCAAGCGCCGCGTCGACCAGGTTGCAGATATTTTGCGGATCAAACCGTTGCTGTCCAAGCGCCCCGCTCAGCTCAGCGGCGGGGAAAAGCAACGGACGGCGATTGCCCGCGGCATGTTGAAAAACGCCGAGCTCTTCCTTTTAGATGATCCGCTCGTCGGCCTTGATTTCAAGCTCCGTGAGAGTCTGATGGAGGATCTCAAGGACATGCGGGCCGAGCTTGGCGCGACCTTCCTCTATGTGACCTCCGACAGCCTGGAGGCGCTGACCATGGCCGAGAACCTGATCGTGCTCGATGCCGGTCGTGTCGTCGATGTCAATGCGGCCGGCGACCTGTATCGCACCCCCCGGCATCTCCGTGCGGCGGAGCTCGTCGGCTTCCCACGCTGTAACATGCTGGCCGGCAGGCTGGAACCGGGCAGCCTATGCCGTACCGGGATCGTCGATTTTCACCTTTCGGCACCGACCAATTTCGTTGGCGAGGTCGCCGTCGCTGCCCGTCCGGAGCATCTTTTGCATGACCCCGGCGGGATGCCGTCAACGATCCGCCTGATGGAGAATATCGGCGCGGAATGCGTCGTCTATTTCGAGACCGGGGGCGAGACCCTTGTCACCTCCGTGCCATCACCGAGTGTGGCGCATTTGGACATGGGCTCGCCCTTTCCCTTCGCGATCAATGTCGACGGGCTTCTGGTCTATGACCGCGCCTCCGGAGCACTGCTGGGTCGCGGCCAAGGGGGCCAGAATGCCTGACATCCGCCTCTCTCACATCACGCGCAGTTTCGGCGCCTTCAAAGCCGTCGACGACATCACGACGGTCTTCCCCGAAGGCACCGTGACCTGCCTGCTCGGTCCGTCGGGCTGCGGTAAGACGACGCTCATGCGGATGATCGCCGGGCTGGAAACGCCCACTACCGGTAGCATCAATTTCGGTGACCGCGACGTCACGCAGCTCGCAGCCGGCCAGCGGGATGTCGCCATGGTCTTCCAGTATCCGGTGATGTACTCAACCTGCAGCGTCATCGAGAATATCGAGCTGCCCTTACGCCGGGATCGCTCGCTGTCCGCCGCCGAGTGCCGACGCCGGGCGGACGAGGTGCTGGAGGTGCTGCAATTGGGCGCGGATCGCCACGCTCATATCCGTGACCTCGATATCGGTACACGGCAGAAGGTGGCCGTCGGCCGCGCCATCGCGCGCCGATGCGACGTCATCCTGTTTGATGAGCCGACGACGAATGTGGAGGTGCATGCCAAGCTGGCGCTGATCCGCGCCTTCAAGGAGTTCCGCGCCCGGCTGCGCCAGACCGTGATCTATGTCACCCATGACCAGACTGAGGCGATGACACTCGCCGATCAGATCGCGCTCATGCAATCCGGCCGCATCTCCCAATGCGCGGCACCGCATGTCATGTACGACAAGCCCGAGAGCCGCTTCGGTGGCTGGTTCCTGGGCAACCCGGGCATGAATTTCCTCGCTCCCCGCAACCGCGAGGGCGCGACGCTGCGTTTCGACGTGCTGCCAGGGGCGCTGGCCCTGCCCGCGGCGACCACGGGCGAGGTTTCGCTCGGTATCCGGCCGGAGCATGTCGATGTCCTGCCGGCGCCCACTGCGGAGACGGTGCCGGCCCGTATCCTCCGCTCCAGCATCACGATCGGTGGGCAGAATCTGCTGAGTCTGGTCGTGGGGGAGACGCGGCTCAAGGCCAAGACGGCACCGGGTATCCCGCCTGAGGATGGTGCGACGGTTTTCGTCCGCTGCCCGCTGGAGCATGCGGTGTTCTTCGTGGACGGATTGCGTTTGCCGGAGGCAGTCCAGCGCGCTGGCTAGCGTCCGATCCGTGAATTACACCCTGATCAATGACTTGGAGTGAGGGGAGGCTGAGTGCCATGACGAAGGCGCGCGTCTATGTAGTCGGGACCTGTGACACGAAGGGGGCCGAACTATCCTATGTCCGGCAACTCATCGCCGAGCGGGGACATAGGGTGACGCTCGTGGACGTGTCGACCCGCAGCTTCGAACCGGCGCCCAATATTGCCGCGCCCGATATTAGCGCGGCCGAGGTCGCGGCTCACCATCCCGCGGGCGTGGACGCTGTCTTCACCGGTGATCGCGGCCGATCGGTGGCCGCCATGGCGGAGGCGCTGACCGCGTTCATGTGCGCGCAGGATGATATCGGGGGTGTCATAGGCCTCGGTGGGTCGGGTGGCACGGCGCTGGTTGCGCCCGCGATGCGCGCGCTGCCCATAGGCACGCCGAAGCTCATGGTCTCGACCGTCGCCTCTAGTAATGTTGCACCCTATGTAGGGGCCAGCGACATCACGATGATGTATTCGGTCACCGATCTCGCCGGGTTGAACCGCATTTCCCGCATCGTGCTTGCGAATGCTGCCCATGCCATCTCGGGCATGGTGGAGACGGCACCACCTTCGGCCGCCTCGGACAAGCCTGCCGTGGGCATCACCATGTTTGGTGTCACCACGCCCTGCGTGAACCGCCTGGTCGAACTCCTGAGTGGCAGCCATGACTGCCTCGTGTTCCACGCAACCGGCACCGGTGGCCAGTCCATGGAGAAGCTGGCAGAGTCCGGCCTGCTGCAAGCTGTGATCGACGTGACGACGACGGAGGTCTGCGACCTGCTGATGGGCGGCGTCTTTCCCTGCACCGAGGACCGGTTCGGCGCCATAGCGCGGACAGGCCTACCCTATGTCGGCTCCTGCGGTGCGCTCGATATGGTCAATTTTGGCGCGCAGGAGACGGTGCCGGCTCAGTATAAGGGCCGCAATCTCTATATCCACAATCCTCAGGTCACGCTCATGCGCACCACACCAGAGGAAAATGCACGCATGGGCCGCTGGATCGGAGAGCGGCTCAATCGCTGCGAGGGGCTCGTGCGCTTTCTGCTGCCTGAAGGCGGGGTCTCGGTGCTGGATGCGCCGGGCATGGCCTTTCACGACCCGGCCGCCGACGAAGCGTTGTTCGCAGCACTGGAGCAGACGGTCATTCAAACTGCACGCCGGCAGTTGCTTCGGCTGCCCTATGCGCTCAATGATCCGCTTTTCGCGGATGCGCTGCGCGATCAGTTTCGCGCGGTGCTGGAGGAGGTTTGAGATGGCACGCATGAACCGGGCAAAGTTGATGGATCGGTTCCAGTCCATGGCACGGGCAGGCCAGCCGATTCTAGGCGGGGGCGCCGGCACCGGGCTCTCCGCCAAATGCGAGGAGGCGGGCGGGATCGACCTCATCGTCATCTACAATTCCGGCCGCTACCGCATGGCGGGGCGCGGCTCCCTCGCCGGCATGCTGGCCTACGGCAATGCCAATGAGATCGTGGTTGAGATGGCGCGGGAAGTGCTGCCCGTGGTGCGCCACACGCCGGTTCTGGCCGGCGTCAACGGCACCGACCCGTTTTGCAATCTCGACTATTTTCTCGATCAGCTCGCAGCCCTTGGCTTTTCCGGCGTGCAGAATTTCCCGACCGTGGGGCTGATCGACGGCACCTTCCGGGCGGGGTTGGAGGAGACCGGCATGGGCTACGGGCTGGAGGTGGAGATGATCCGCCTGGCGCATGCCAAGGACCTTCTCACCACGCCCTATGTCTTCAATCCTGACGAGGCGACCGCGATGGCGGAGGCCGGGGCGGATATCCTGGTCGCGCATATGGGGCTGACCACCGGCGGCGCGATCGGGGCCTCGACCGCGCTCACGCTCGATGATTGCGTGGAGCGGATCAATGCAATCGGGAAGGCCGGGCGCGCGGTGCGGCCCGACATTCTCTTGCTCTGTCATGGCGGGCCGATCGCCGAGCCCGAGGACGCGCAGTATGTGCTGGCGCGCTGCCCGGATTGCCACGGTTTTTACGGCGCCTCCAGCATGGAGCGGCTGCCGAGCGAAAGGGCGCTGATCGAGCGGACGCGCCGCTTCAAGCAAATCACCCGCTGAGCGGCGGGGAAGGGGAGGACAGCATGGCACGGGCTTACGCGAGTGCGATCATCGAAGCGCCGGTCGAAGCCGTCTGGGCGGCGATCCGTGATTTCGGCGCTTTGGCGTCCTGGCATCCCGCTCTCGCCTTCAGCGAGATCGAGGGCGGCGGCGATCCGGATGTGGTCGGCTGTGTCCGCAACCTGAAACTGGAGGGCGGTGGCACGGCAAGCGAGCGGCTGCTGATGCTGGACGATAGCCGCTATACCTTCTCCTATAGTTTCGAGACGCCGGCTTTCCCGATCGACAATTACGTGGCGACGATCGAACTCATCCCCGTCACCAATGGTGATAAGACCTTCGCGCAATGGACCGGCACCTTCGATCCGCGGCCGGAAGAGACGGGCGATTACGCCGAGCTGATATCGAACGCCGTCTTCGCCGCGGGATGGGCGGCTTTGGCCGAGAAGCTGAAGGGTGCTACCGCTCCAGCAGGGCAGGGGCCGCGCTGGCAGGGAATGCGGCCAGCCAAGATCTTCTGCTCGTCCATTATCGCGGCGCCTGCTGCAGAAGTGTGGTCGGTCGTGCGCGACTTCGCGAGCATGGACCAATGGCACCCGGATATCGCCGACATGAGCATGAAGGGCGGCGTGTCGTCAGCGAAAGTCTCGGGTGTCCGCAGCTTCCGCGTCGGCGAGGGGGCTCTGGAAGAGCAGCTTACCCTTCTCTCCGATCCTGACCTCGCCTTCCGCTACCGCATCGTGAAGAGCGAGTTACCTTGGTTGAATTATCATGCCGGGTTGCGTCTTTACCCAGTCACGGCGGGAAGTGGGTGTTGCGCTGTGTGGACAGCAGACTGGACAGCGGCACCTCAGGATGATCTGCAGCTGATCCCCTTCGTGCATAACGACGTCTTTCAACGCGCCTTTGACACGCTGGCGGCCCAGCTTTCGTCTGGCGCACCGACATCCGTTTAGGGTTTGACGGTTTCAGATTGAATGGCGCGCGCCATTCAATCTGAACGTGGATCACAGGCGAGGCTTGCCTACCGGCGGTCGGCCGTCGCGGGACCGGACAGCCCGGATAACTGCTCCAGGACCTGATAGACGACCGCTGAGTCCAATGAGCCTTTTCCCTGCGCGCGCGCGGCGCGAAGCACATGCAGAGCCGCGCCCGCAACGGGCGTTGCCGCGCCCAGGCGATCGGCAAGACTGACGGCGGTCGCGAGATCCTTGTGCATGTTGTCGGTGGAGAAATGGGGAGTGAAATCTCCAGAGATCATGCGTGCCCCGCGCGTCTCCATGGCACCCGTGCGTGCGCCCCCCACGCTTGTGATCTGCCGCACGCAGTCCGGGTCGATCCCAGCCATGCGGGCCAGCACCAAGGCTTCCGCCACAGCCTCGATGGCAACGCCGAGGATGAGGTTATTGACGAGCTTCAGGGTGGAACCGGCGCCGGAAGGGCCGGCATGGACGATTACCGCCGACAGGGCTTCAAGCACCGGCCGGACCTGCGCCAGTGTTTCCGCCGCACCACCCACCATGATGCCAAGCTTGCCCGCCTCGGCCACTTTGGGATTGCCCGTTACCGGCGCGTCCAGCATCGCAACTCCGCGCGCTTCCGCCTGGGCTGCGATGGCGCGGGACATCTCCGGCGCAATCGATGCCATGTCGATAAGGATCGTGCCCGGCCGGGCATGGTCGAGCACGCCATCCTTGCCGCAGATCACCGCTTCGGACGCTGCCGCATCCGTCACCATGGTCATCACGACGTCGGACTCCCGGCTCAGCGCGCTGATCCGCTCGGCCCAGTGCGCCCCGGCCTCTAGCGCCGCAGCCGCTTTTGCCTGTGTCCGGTTCCAGACAGTGACTTCGAAACCAGCCTTGCGGAGATTGAGGACCACGGGCGTCCCCATCATGCCAAGCCCGATAAAGCCGATGCGCATGCCTTGTTTCCCCCTAAGGTCCGCGTCAAGGCGGACCAAAGCAACCATTAAGAGCCAATTTGGTGCCTGCCCAGCCCCAGACTGTCAAGCAGGGCGCTGCTTCTACTCGCCGAACATATAGGCTCGGACGTAGAGGATATGCTCGCGCATGAGGCTGCGGGCGGCGTCGCGGTCACGGTCGCAAAGGCTGGCGACGATATTCGTATGCTGCGTGTGCAGGGCGCGGCGATGTTCCGGGGTCATGCTGCGAGCCTTGAGTTGCCCCCATTCGCCGCGCGTTCTGACGACGGCGAGGGCCCGCGCCATGGCGACGATCGTCTGGTTGTGAGTTGCGAGCGCGATCGCCTCATGCAGCGCGCCGTCCCAATGCTCGAACTCTTCCACGCCGGTAGCCGCGGCACCGCCCTTCAGGCAGCTTGCAAGCCGTTCAAGATCTGCCTGAGTCGCGCGCGCAACAGCCAAAGGGGCCATCTCGGGCTCGAAGATCAGGCGGCATTCAACCACGCTCGCCGGGCTGAGCGAATCCGAACTCGGCAGAAAGGCCTCCTCGGCCGAGGCGTTGCCGCCGGCTTTGAACGTCCCGCGTCCGACATGGCGAATGATCAGCTTTTCCTGTTCCAGCACCTGCAAGGCGCGCCGGACAGTGTTGCGGGAGACTCCATAAGTCTCTCCCAGTTCCCGTTCGGTCGGCAGCTTGTCACCCACGCGCCAGCGCGGTGAGCCGATTTCACGGCCGAGCAGCCGTCTCAGTGTCTCTGCGTCGCCGCGCACCGATCCCTCGGTACTCGACTCGGCCTCACGTCCAGGTGTGTCAGCGCTCATGAGTCCGACTTGACATGGCTTAGCCAATGACTGCAAATTGGTTCCTAATTGGAAGCACAAATAAGAAAATTGGTCTAGATTGGATCACTCTAGATTGGATCAAGAATGAAGCTCGCGACCATTTTGCATCATGGACGGCCAACCGTATCGGTCATCAATGCGGCAGACGGCCTCTATTGGCCGCTGACCGAGGTCATTCCGGGGCTGCCAGACCAGATCGGGCATGACATGGTGGCCGCGATCAGCCATTCCGACCGTCTCTTCGCGGCTCCGTCGCCTGTCTCAGCCGGACACAGGCTGGACCGGGCGAAGCTGCTGGCGCCGATCCCGGCGCCACCGCATAACATCATGTGTGTCGGCAAGAACTATTATGCCCATGCACACGAATTCACCAAAAGCGGCTTCGATGCAGGGGCCAAGGCCGAAGAAGCGATCCCGGACTGCCCGATCGTCTTCACCAAGCCGTCGAGTTCGATTGCGGCACAAGGGGACCCGATTCCGCTTTGGGACGGGCTTGATGCCGCCGTTGATTACGAGGCCGAACTCGCTGTGATCATCGGCCGCGGTGGCCGCGCCATTGCGCGGGAGGCGGCCCTATCCCATGTCTTCGGTTATACGATCATCAATGATGTGACCGCGCGGGACTTGCAGCGTCGCCACAAGCAGTGGTTTCTTGGCAAAGGCATCGATGGGTTCGGTCCGATGGGGCCATGGATCGTGACTGCGGACGAAATAGACGGCAGCAACCTGCGCATTGCCTGCCGCGTCAATGGCGAGTTGCGGCAGAATTCATCGACCGCTGACCTTATCTTCGACATACCGGCGCTGATCGAGGCCATTTCAAAGAGCGTCACTCTTGCCCCGGGTGATATCATCGCGACTGGAACGCCGGAGGGCGTGGGTATCGGCTTCGATCCGCCGCGTTTCTTGAGAGACGGCGATATCGTTGAAGTCGAAATTGAAGGCATTGGCATACTGAGGAACGCCGTGCAGCGGGCGCCCGCCAAAACATCAGAAGAGGCCACCTTAGCGGCCCAGTAGGAAAGAGCGTCATGGAATACAATAATGACCGATTTGTTGAAGAATTCGGCGCACAGGGAGAGCTTCTTGTCTTCGTTCACGGCTTGGGCGGCAGCACGAATACTTGGTTTCCACAGAGCCAGATTCTGAAGCGGGACCTCAGGCCCGTGGCCTACGATCTGCCGGGATCGGGACGCACGCCCGTGCGCGAGAATGTCACGATCGACAGCCTTGTCGCCGATTTGAATGAGGTCGTGGAGCATGCCGGTGGCACGGCACGCGTACATCTGGCAGGGCATTCGCTCGGCACCATCATCTGCCAACATTATGCGGCCCGCTACCCGGATCGGGTGGCGAGCCTAGCGCTGATCGGCGCCTTCCCGGAACCCCCCGAGGCCGCTCGGAAGGCGTTGCGCGACCGTGCCGCAAAGGTGCGGGCGGAGGGGATGGCGGCCATCGCCGATGCCATCGTGACGGCCGGCACCTCGGACGACACCAAGGCCAACAATCCGGCCGCGGCATCCTTCGTGCGGGAGAGCATCATGGCGCAGCCGGCGGAAGGCTATGCCCGCGCCTGCGAAGCGCTGGCGGCACTCTCCCGTGCGGATCTCTCCGCTGTGCGGTGCCCCACGCTGGTGCTGAATGGTGATCAGGATCGCACGTCCCCGCCCGATACCGGCTCGGCACTCGCCGGGGCGATCGAGGGCGCCGAGTTCCGCAAGCTGGATGGTTGCGGTCACTGGGCAACGATCGAGCGCGCCAAGCAGGTAAATTACGCGATGACGCTGTTTTATGCGCGGCAGCGCTCATCCAAGGCGGCCTAGGCGGTTGTGGCCCGCATTTTCATTTGCACGACCTGCAATCGCTATGCGCAGGCCCCGCCGGGCGAGATGTCGCCCGGCCTGAGGCTGGCGCAGGCGATGAAGCGTGAAGCCGCGGCTGCAGGCAATTCCCTGGCCGTGCGCATGGTGGAATGTCTCAATACCTGCCCGCAGCCTTGCGCCGCCGCGCTGCGGGAGCCGGGCAAGGCGGTGATCCGCTTTGGCCGGCTGGAGCCCGAGGATGCGCCGGCACTTCTCGCCGTGGCCGAAGCCTATGCGCAAACCCGGAATGGCGATCTGGCTGACAGTGCAATGCCAGCTCGACTGCGCGCGAAGGTCACTGGCTGCATCACGCTCGGAGTGCATGAGTTGGCGGAAGGCTGACCGAAGAAAAAGAAGTCCGCCCAAAAGAAGGGGAAAAGACAATGGCGAAAACGCTGTTCAAGAATGTGATGATTTTCGAAGGAACCGGCAAGACGCTGATTCCGGGCGAGGTCTTGGTGCAGGGCAACCGCATCCAGGCGGTGGCGGCCCCGGGCGAATCACTGCCGCATGACGGGGCGCAGGTCATCGATGCCGGGGGCGCTACCTTGATGCCGGGGATGGTCAATACTCATTGCCACTTGACCTATAACAACGGAACCTCCGTAGCCGCGTTGACCGCCATGCCGGTTGAAGAGCATGTGCTGATGACCATGCATAATGCGAAGCTCGCGCTGGATATGGGCTTCACTTCGGTCATCGGCGCCGCTTCCGCCAAGCCGCGCCTCGATATTGTTATCCGCAACGAGATCAATGCCGGGAAAATTCCCGGGCCGCGCATGCTGGCGGGCTCGCCGGAATTGACCGTTACCGGCGGTCTCGCGGATGACAACCAGCTTGACGCGAAGCATCCGTCGATTTCCATCATCTGCGACGGCGCGGAGGAGTTTCGCAAGTGCGTGCGCATGTTGATCCGTGAGGGCATCGATCTCATCAAGTTCAACAATTCTGGCGATAGCTTCTGCTATCCGCGCATGGCGGCCTATGACAACCCGATGACCGACGCCGAGGTTGCGGCGATCTGCGATACTGCGAATAATATCGGCAAGCGGATCGCCGCCCACGCACATGCGGATAGTTCCGTGCGGCAGTGCATGAAATACAATGTCGAGTTCATCTTCCACGCGACTTTCGCGACCGATGAAACGATCGGAATGTTGGAGAAGGTTAAGCACAAGCACTATATCTCGCCGGCGATCGCGGCCCGCTACAATACGACCTACGAGGCGAAGGACTGGGGCATCACCACCGATGTCGCCGAGATGATCGGCAACAAGCGTGAGCTCGAGGAAGGCATCGTCGTGATGAAAAAGATGCATGCCGCAGGGATCAAAGTGCTGCCCTTCGGCGATTACGGCTTCGCCTGGCTGCCGCATGGTACCGAGGCGCGCGATTTGGAGCACTTCGTCAACCTGTTTGATTTCGAGCCCTGGGAGGCGCTGCGTGCCGCGACTGCCTATGGAGGTGAGGCCTGGGCCGGCCAGTCGGGGGAGAAGATGGGTCGCATCGCACCCGGCTATCTCGCGGACATCCTGCTAGTTGATGGCAACCCGTTGCTCGATCTCAGCCTGCTACAGGATCGGCATTCCTTGCTCGCCATCATGAAGGACGGCCAGTTCTACAAACCGTTCCAGGGACGCGTGGCGCTCGATCGTCAGATGGCGGCAGACTGACGGCGCTTCCAGCGACGGTATAGAAAAAGAAAAAGCACCAATAGCGGGAGGATAGAAAACGCGTATGGATCGGAGACAATTTCTGGCCGGGGTGGCGGTGGCGGGTGCCGGCGCTGCCGGGCTCGGTTCCGCACGCTCAGCGCAAGCTGCAGGCGATGTGGTAATCGGCCTGTCGAACGGCTATTTCGGTACCGAGTGGCGCAACCAGATGGTGGCGGGTGCTCAGGCCCAGTTCGATATGTACAAGGCTCAGGGGAAAGCCTCCAAGCTGATCGTCCAGCAGGCCGGTGCGGACATCAATCAGCAGATCCAGGACATCCGCAACATGATCCTGCAAGGGGTCTCCGTCATCACGATGGATCCCAATTCCGGAACCGCTCTCGATGGGGTCATCAACGAAGCGAAGCGAGCCGGAATCCCTGTCATCGCCTTCGATCAGGCGGTCAAGAATCACTATGCGCTCAGCGTGACCATTGACCACTACGTCTGGGCGACGCGCTATGCAGATTGGATCGCCAAGACGCTCAACGGCAAGGGCAAGGTTGTCATCATGGACGGCCTGCCCGGTAACCCGGCGGCGGAGACGCGGCGCAAAGCGGCCTTCGATACCTTCCGAAAATATCCGGGCATCGACATCGTCTGGTCAGGCTACGGCTCCTGGGATCAGGCGAAGGCGCAGGCCGTGATGGCAACCGTCATCGCGGCTCAACCTCAAATCGATGGCGCCTTTGTCGAGGACTCCATGGGGCTCGGCGTTCTGCGCGCGTTTCAGAATGCCCGCCGGCCGATCCCGGTCATGACCGGCGAGGCGCAAAAGGCCTTCCTGCTCGCCTGGAAGAAGGAGCTGGACAGCGGCACAAAGATGCAGGCTTTCGCCCAGCCAAACCCGCCTGACATCAGCCGCAATGCCATCGGCATCGCCGTTCGGCTCGCGGCGGGCCGCAAGCTCAAGCCGCAGCCGGACAACACGATCTATTATCCGATCCATCTGGAAGTCACGGGTGCCAATCTCGACCAGACCCTGGCGGGCATGAAGGACAAACCAGACAGCTACTTTCTGGCAGAGTGGTTCTCGGAATCGCAGCTTGATGCTCTTTTCACCTGATAGCCTGGTGGCGGAACCAGCCGAGGATTTCGCCGCCCTCCACCCGATGGAGACGCTGCTTGCGGTAAGTGGGATCACCAAGCGCTTCGGCGGCGTCGTGGCGCTGGATGGTGTTGATCTTGCGCTCACGCGCGGCCGGGTGCTGGGACTGCTCGGGGCCAATGGCTCTGGCAAGAGCACGCTGTCGCGCATCATCGCAGGGGAGGTTGCCCCCGATGGTGGCACGCTGGAGTTGGAGGGGGCGGTACTGCGCCACGCCTCGCCGCAGGCGGCGGCGAGGCGTGGCATCGTCATCGCCCATCAGCACCCGAGCCTGGCGCCGGACATGCCCGTCTGGGAGAACATCTTTCTCGGAAGCGAAATCTGCAGCAGCAGTGGATTCATCAATCGTGCCGAGGGACGGCGGAAGGCTGCGGCTCTGCTGGACGATCTTGGCAGCCGGATGGACATTGACAGTCCCGCGGGGACGCTGCCGGCCGCCGGACAGCAACTGGTGGAGATTGCTCGCGCCCTGGCCCGTGCACCGCGACTGCTGATCCTTGACGAGCCAACTGCGGCGCTCGCCGCTGCCGAGGTCGCGCGGCTCTTCGCGGCCATCCAGCGGTTGACGGCCCAAGGAATTGGGGTGATCTTCATCTCCCACCGCCTTGGCGAAATCGAGGAGATCTGCGACGATATCGTCGTGATGCAGAATGGTCGCACGGCCGGCGCCTGGACGACCTCCGGCCGATTGGATGAGGCGCGCATCCTCTCGCTGATGACCGGTGACCCCGATGCCGTGCTGCGCCCGATTGCACGGCGGATCGTGGGCGAACCTGTGCTCAAGCTGCAGAATCTTCGCGCGGGCATTGCGGTGCGCGGGGTCGATTTGGAATTGCGCCGGAGCGAGATCGTGGGGCTTGCCGGGCTGCAGGGCCAGGGTCAGGCGGAACTGCTGGAGGTGATTGCTGGGCACAGGCGCATCGATGGCGGCACGCTCTGGCACCGCGACCGCGCCGTCTCTCCCGCGTTGCCGCGCGATATGATCCGCCGTGGCGTCTGTCTGGTGCCGGACGATCGCCTCCGACAGGGATTGTTCAGCGACGAGAGCGTTGGTGAGAATCTGGGTTTCGTGAAAGTCGCGCTGGCAAAACGTCCTTGGACATTGCCGCTCACAGAACTGACCCGACTGGCATCCGATGCAATCCGCCGGCTGCTGATCAAAACCGAGGGGCCGGACCAACTCGTCTCGGCGCTCAGCGGCGGCAATCAACAGAAGGTGGTGATCGGCAAATGGCTCGCGACCGATATCGAGGTGCTCCTCCTGAGTGACCCGACCAAAGGCGTCGATATCCACGCCCGATCGGAAATCTATTCCATCATCGGGGAATTGGCGGCCGGCGGCACGACCGCCCTGATCTTCGCTTCTGAAATCCAGGAACTGCTGCTGCATTGTGACCGCATCCTGGTGATGTATGAAGGCCGCATCGTCGAGGAATTGACGGGTGAGGCGATGACGGAGCCGCGCATCATGGCCGCCGCCTTCGGCAGGACCAAAAGATGAACCGGAGCATGAGGGCGTTGCGACATGCCGGCGTCATCCCGAGCCTGTTGATGCTGCTCGTGGTTCTTGCACTCAACGCACGGCTGCAACCGCATTTTTTTGGCCTGCCGTCGCTCGAGGCCAATATCGCAACCTTCACGCCGACCATCATGATCTGTCTGGCGCAGGCTGTGATTGTGCTGAGCCGAGAGCTCGATCTGTCATTGGGCGCCGGGGTGTCGCTCATCAACTGCTTCATGGCAGTCGTCCCGGCCTATGCCGTCGGCGGCCCCTGGGCGCTCATGGGGCTTGCCCTGCTGATGGCGCTCGGGCTCGGCGCGATCAACGGGCTGATCATCACGGTGCTGAAACTCCCCTCGCTCATTGCGACCTTCGCGACCGGGGCGGTGTGGTACGGCCTCGCACTGACCTTCATGCCGCAGCCCGGTGGCGAAATTGACGAGACGATCGGCAATGTCTACGGGGATACTGTTTTGGGTGTTCCCGTTCCCCTGCTAATTGTCTTTGCGGCGCTGTTGCTCTGGACCGTGTTGAGCCGGCATCGACTTGGCCGACGGATCGTCGCGGTCGGCAGCAATCCCGTGGCCGCCTACCAGGCCGGCATTCCGGTGCCGGCGGTGAAGTTCACCGCCTATCTCGTGGCGTGGCTGCTCGTCGGGCTCGGGGCCCTGTCGATTTCGGCGCAGACGCTCTCCGGCGATGCCGGTGTCGGCACCGCCTATACGCTGACCTCGGTTGCCGCCGTCGTCATCGGTGGCATTTCGCTCGGTGGCGGGCGCGGCACACCCTGGGGGGCGCTCATCGGTGCCCTGGTGCTGGGGATCGTCACCAATGTCATCTATTTCGCAGGAATCCCGAGCATCTGGCAGGAGTTTTTCAAGGGGCTCGTCGTTGTGGCGGCACTCGGCTTCATGGTGCTCGAACAAAGACGGACGGCAATCGTATGATGCGCATGGGGTTCGGCCGGCCGGTTTTGCTGCTGGCACTGACCGTTATACTGCTGATCGTCGGGCAATGGGTGTTGCCGGGTTTCGGGGGCTTGGGGCAGATCGCCAACCAGCTCAAGATCGCTGCCTTCCTCGGTCTCTTCGGGCTTTGCCAGACGGTGGTCATCGCCGCGGGCGGGCAGGGGCTCGACCTCTCGGTGGGGGCGGTCGCAACGCTCGGCGGTATCCTGGGCGCGGCCTTGATGGCGGGCAGCAATGGGATGACGCCGGTGGGCGGCCTGGCCGCCATCGTCGCTGGTTCAGGCGTCGGCTTCCTCAATGGAATCGGCGTCGCGGTTTTGGGCGTGCCGCCGCTGGTAACGACCCTGGCGCTGTCATCCGTCGTCAATGGCGGCCTGATCGTCGGCGTGTCGCTCGTGCATCCTCAGAATTCGGCGAGCCCGGGGTTGGTGGCTTTGGCCGGCCGCAGCCTCGGCGGTATGCCGAGCGTGGCACTCCTCTGGGTAGGGATCGCGATCGTCGCAATCTGGCTCTTGTCGCGCTCTGCCTGGGGGCGGCAGCTCTGCCGCACGGGTGCCAATCCCGTGACGGCGCGGCTGAGCGGCGCAAACACGGTGCGCGTGCGCGTCATCGCCTATATGCTCAGTGGCGGCGTTGCGGCCTTCGGTGGCTTCCTCCTCACGGGCTATGTCGGCCAGGCCTTCCTGGGCCTGGGCAATGCCTATGTCCTGACCAGCGTTGTCGTGGCAGCGATCGGCGGGGTTGCCTTGGCTGGCGGCAAGGCACCCTATGCGGGCGTCGCCTGCGCCGCAATCCTGATGACGGTTCTCGTCAGTCTTCTTACCGCCATCAATATGGGCGAGAATGGCCGACAGATCATCTTCGGCGCGACACTGCTGGTCTTTCTGATGATCGATCGCCGGCTGGCGAAAGCGAGCTGACCTTGCGCGTCGCAAGTCATGATGGACGGCTGACAGAACAGCCGGGTTAATCTGTAGCGATCTCGGCAGGCTTGCGCCCTGCGGCAAGGCAGTGGACTACCCTTTGACGGCGCCGCCCAGCAAAAAGCCACCTGAAAAGAATCGCGCCACGATCAGGTACAGAAGGATGACCGGCAGCGAATAGACGATCGAGAAAGCCGCAATATCGCCGTAGCGGACATTGGCGGCTGCGATGAGCCCGTAGATGGTGAGTGGCCCCGTTTGTTGGGACGGATCGCTGATCAGCACCAAGGGTACGATAAAGGATCCCCAGGCGTTGATGAAGCTGAAGATCGCGGCGGAAGCGATTCCGGGCAGTGAAACCGGCACTACGACATGGAGGATGGTCTGCAAAAGGCTCGCCCGCTCCATGAGTGCTGCTTCCTCCATTTCCCGCGGCACGCCGTCCATTGCGGTCTTGATGAGCCAAAGAGCGAATGGCAGGCTGTTCGCGCCAAGGAAGATGCCGGTGGGCACAAGGCTCAGCCAATCCATCGCCGCGAAAATCTGAAACACCGGGATGATCATGATGCCGACCGGAATGCCGGTCAGAAACAGCACCGTGACCATCAGGCCGTCCCGCAATGGGATCTGGCGGCGCGACAAGGCATAGGCGCCGAAGACACCCGGCACGACGGCGACAACCGTCGCGACAAGGGCGAGCAGCATCGTATTCCAGAGAGACAGGAGATAGTCCGCCCGCGTCACATTGGCGAAATGCACAAAGGTGACTTGCGGCCAGTCCAGTGACCAGCTCGCGTGCTGGTCGACCGACGCTGCTACGAGCCACAGCATGGGTGCCAGCAACAGAAGGGTCAGAATGCCGAGAACCGCGGTCGCGAGAGGGTTCGGACGCATGAAAGGGTCAATCCTGCCGCAGCGCGCGGACATAGAGATAGGCGAAAGCGGTGGCGATCAGCACCAGCACGTCCCCCACCAGCGCGCCATAGCCGAGATTGCTGAAGGTGAATCCTTGTTGGTAGGCGTAGATCGGCAGGATGTTCGTCGCATCATTCGGGCCGCCCGCCGTCATGATGTAGGTGAGCGCGTAATTGGCGAGGATGATGAGGGTGACGAGGAGCAGATTGGTGACCAACGTGCGCCGCATCAGCGGCAGCGTCACGAAGACAAAGGTCTGGATCCGGCTCGCATTCTCCATACGGGCTGCTTCCCGCACCTCACTTGAGATCCCGCGCAGCCCGGCACCCAGGACCATCATCGAGAAGCCAGCGGTCGCCCAGACGTTGGCAAGGATGACAATGAGCATGGGGTGGGAGTCGAGCGGGTCCGTATGACCGCCGGTGAGCAGGCTGAGAGTTCCCCCCGTGGTGCTGAAAGCGTACCAAACCATGGCCGCCGTCACGGGCGGCAACATCCAGGCAAGGATTGCGACCGCACCCGCCAGGCGCTGCCAGAAAATACTTGCGTGCTGCATGAGTAACGCAAGCGCCATGCCAATGACAGTGACCCCCAGGATCGATGAACCAAAGAGAAACACCGCCGTCAGCCAGAGCGAATGCCAGAAGGTACGATCCTGCCAGAGGCGCCGCAGATTGGCGCCCCCGGTGAACCAGTAGTGCTGCGCATGGACGCCGATGAGCGAGGCATTGGTGAGGCCGAGATAGAAGGCATAGGCGACCGGCAGAAGAAACAGCACGGCAAGCAGGACACCGGCCGGTGCCAGAAGCAGCAGGCCGATTCCATCCACACGCTTCCTTGCCTGGCTCATGATGCGCTCTACCCGGCGATCACCATCAGCGCGTCGCCATCTGATCACTGCCCAGTTGATTGGCAACATAGCCCTTCATGTCACTGATCGCCTTGTCGACTGTCATGTCCTTATGCTGTGCGAGGTTTCCTGTCGCCTGCTGCAAGGCGTGTGACCACACCTCGTATTCCGCTTTCGCCGGCGTCAGCTTGCCATAGGGAAGAACCTCGGCGGAGACGGCATTATAAGGCGGCGCGAAATCGACGAAGGCGGGTGACTTGGTATAGCTTTGCGCGGCAGGCACGAAGCCTGCCCAGTTCGCGGCATCGATCTGGCTCTGCTCCTCTTCCATCACATCCAACAACTTCCATGCGTAGTCCTTGTGCTTGGTCGTCGCGGCGACGGCGAGGTCCCAGCCGCCGAGCGTGGTCGCGATGCCGGGCGCCTGTCCTGAAACTGTCGGGATGGCAACGACGCCAATCGTCTGCGGCGCTTCCGCCCAGCAGGGGGAGCAGATTGTCTTTGTCCAATTGCCACCATAGTAGTTGGAGCCCACGGCGATCGCGAGTTTGCCCTTCTGGAACAGCGTCAGCGGCACGGTGACGGCGGAGGGTGAGAAAAGATCGCTCAGGCTGTCGCCTAAATCCTCATTGTACATCGTCTTCACAAAGGTCAGTACTTCGCGCAGGCCCTTACTATCCACCACCCATTTGCCGCTGGCATCCTGAATGGTCGGATCGCTGGACCCGTTGAGCAGATTGCCGGTACCTTGCAGTAAGCCGTTGTCGCCGGAACTTGTGCCGACATTCAGCCAGAGCGGCACCACTCCGGGGACCTTGGCCTTGATCGCTCGCGCGGCGGTCAGAATGTCATCCCAGGTCTTGGGGTGCCAGTCTTCTGGCAGGCCGGCCTGTTTGAACATTGCCTTGTTGTAGTAGAGTTGACTGTCATTTTCTCCCGTGCTGACGGCATAGACCTTGCCATCAAACCGGCCTTCCGACTGAATGGCAGACGGGAATTCCGTCCACCAGGATGCAGTTGCCAGCTCATCATCAAGCGGCAGAAGCCAGCCTGAAGATTGGAATTGACCGAGGGCAGGGGTTGGCAGTTGCGCTACGTCGGGTGCCGTGCTACGCGAACGATAGAGCAAACTCAATTTGTTGATGATGTCCGTGTAGCCACCCGGAATCGGCACGAGTTTGACTTCGGCCTCGGGATATTTCTTGTCGAAGGCCGCCTTGACGTTGTCATACCATTTCTTGGCGAAGTCATTCGTGTCGAACACGTATTCCGAGCCGTAGGCCAGCGTGACCACGACCTTGCTTTGCGCGTGGGCGCTGACAGACACGGCGGTAACGGAGCAGGAGGCGAGAAGTGCAAGCGCCAGTCGGTGAAGTCCGGTCTTGGGCATGTCGCTGTAACTCCATTGGGATGAAAGGATGCAGTCCTTTAGGCTATGGATTCGGTCGCAGTCGAAGGTCTCAGACAGGAATGCGGCGCGCGGCCAATGCCGTTTGCCCTAATCGGGAACGATTGATGAGGGATTGGCCACCCGTCGAATCGAAGGCGTAGAGGAAGTCGCAATCGGGGTAGAGCGTGACGGTCTCGCCAATCGTCAGCGGCGCACGACCCGGCGCACGTGCGACGATAGCCTCGCTGCCGCAACGCAGGGTCACGAAGGTCTCGCTTCCCATTGGCTCGAGAAACTCCACCACCCCGGCAAATCCGGCCGTTCCCGCAATGGGTGGCTTGAAGGAAAGGTCGCTCGGTCGGAAGCCCACCTGTACCGGCGTCTCGTTTGCGGTCGCCGTGGTCAATCCCGCGCCGAGTGCCAAGTGAGTGCCGAGACAGCCCAGGAAGACATCGTTCCCGGCGCGCAGAATTTTGCCGGGAACGATGTTCATGCGTGGCGCGCCGATGAAGCGTGCAACCCGCAAGTCACTCGGATCATCAAAAACGGCGGCTGGCGATCCAGCTTGGTGCAGACGGCCTTCGAACATGACGGCAATATGGGTTGCCATCGTCATCGCCTCCACCTGATCGTGGGTGACGTAGACGGTGGTAATGCGCAGGCGCCGATGCAGGGCGACGATCTCTGACCGCATCTGCCCGCGCAAGGCGGCATCGAGATTGGACAGGGGCTCGTCCATGAGGAATAGCTTGGGCTCGCGCAGGAGAGCGCGGCCGAGCGCAACCCTTTGACGTTGCCCACCGGAAAGTTCCGCGGGTCGGCGGGAGAGGAGCGGGGTCAATCCCAGCATCGATGCGACTTCCGCGAGTTTCTCGCGGGTCTGCGTCTTGTTTTCGCGCCGCATGCGGGGTCCGAAGGCAAGATTTCCCTCGACCGTCATGTGTGGAAAGAGCGCGTAGGACTGAAATACCATGGCAACATCCCGTTCACCGGGCGGTACATGGTTGACGACGCGACCATCGATGCGAATGTCACCTTCGCTCGGCTCTTCAAGCCCTGCCAGCATCCGCAAGGACGTGGTTTTGCCGCAGCCCGAAGCTCCGAGCAGGACCAGAAAATCGCCGTCGGCAATGTCGAGACACAGGTCCGCCACCGCTGCATGCGGGCCGAAGCGGCGCCATACATGATCGAAGGCGACGCTGCTCATGCGCTTTCCTCCTCCAACGTCAGAGAAGGTGTCATTGCGATGTGGAACGCAGAAGAAGAAGGAGAAAAGCGCTGCATCTCAGAGGCCATGATGCCGCAGAACGGCGAGATTGGCGCGCTGATCGGCGGCCGCACGCGCGATACCCTCCGGACTCGGCAGAATGTCCTGCTCAATCACAAGCCAGCCCGAAAACGTTTCGCGGACCAGGCGAAAGATGGCGTCGAGCGGCAGATCACCCTGGCCAAGAGCGCAGAAGGCGCCACGCTCCCAGATCGCTTCTGCAGGTGCGGCGTCGAGCACGATCTCGGCAATTGCGGCGCTGCGCGCGTCCTTAACGTGCAGGTGGTTGATCCGCGTGCCCCAATCCTTCAGCGCCTTCAAAGGGTCACCGCCGCCGATGATGAGATGACCGGTATCGAGACAGAGGCCGACGCTGGTCTTTTCGAGCATGCGCTCGATTTCCCAGGGCGCCTCAATGAAGGTGCCGGTTTCGTTATGAAAGGTTGGCTCGTAGCCGCGCCCGCGGCAGTGATCGGCAACCCGCTCCACACCAGTGACAAACCGCGCGAAGCCGGCCTCGTCAAGCCCGAGTCGATGATCGCGCACGGCCTGGCCGGGTTTCGCCCGGCGTGCCGTGTTGCTGAAATCCCCAAGCGTTGGACGCGGTGGCAGAGCGCCAATCCCGGAGACTGAGTCGAGAGAATCGAGAAGAGCATCGAGTTGCGGCAGCATTTCCTGGAGCGATTCAGGCTCGCTGAAGGGTAGTTCGAGATAGGCACCGGAAAGCCCGAGCTTGCGACGGGAAAGCCGCTCGGCGAGCTGGTCGCCCTGGCCGAGATAGCCGACCGGACCAAGATCGATGCCCTGGTATCCGGCTTCGGCCACGGCATCGAGAACCGCCTCCGCCGCGGGCGTGTTCGGGTCGATGCCAACGGTCACTTCGAAGGCGCCGAAGCTTACGGGCGCGTTGGCGATGATGATGCGGGGAGGGGGGCCACTCATGCTGCGTCTCCGATGCGGGTGGGAGCGATCACCGGCCGGCCACTAAGATGAGCCTCGATGATCGCGCGGCAGAATGCGATGTCCCGCAGAGCATCGGCGGGCGGCGTGCGCGGGGCGTCACCACGGGTGATACAGCCATGGAAATGGACAAGTTCTGCCTTGAAACTCGATTCATAAGAAAAGACATGTTGGTTTGCCGTGGACTCCGTCCTGCCCGGCACGCCGTGCTCGTCTGCGAATTCGGCGGCCGCGTTTCGCAAATAGGGAGACGGGAAGGTGAGCTTTAGCCGCCGTTCCGGGGCGAAGACCGCAAATTCCATGCCGTAGCGGGCGAATCCCGGCAGATCGATCCAGGTCAGGACGGCGCGCGCTTCGCCGAAGCGCATGGCGAGCGTCGCTCCGTGGCGGCCGAGATCGGCGTGATCAAGCCGGTCCGGCTCCCCCAGAAGGGCACGGATGGCGTTCAGCTCATGCACCATACTATCGAGCAGCACGGCGTGATAAAGTCGCTTGATTTCGGCGTCGCTGCCGATTGCGGCGCTGAGCCGATCGGCCGTGTCCTTCTGCAAGGCATGCAGAACCGAGGGCGCAGGTGGCGCGCCGCGCAACAGAGGATAATGAGCGACATAGGGCTCGAAGGGGGATTCGTAGGTGGTCACCCGTGCCAGGCGAATGTCTGGCACAGTTTCCAATTCGGCCTGCAACCGTTCAAAGGCGGGGTCGTAGCGCTTGTTGTAACCGACCAGCATGGTGACGCCGCTGCGTGCGGCCGCTGCCACAACCGTCTCCCCTTCAGCGACTGAGAAGGCGAGCGGTTTCTCGATGAAGACATGCTTGCCCGCCTCGGCAGCTGCAATCGCGATGGGAGCGTGGCTCCCGGGGGTGAGCACCATTACGGCGTCGATCTGCAGGCCCAGTAATTCCTGCCAGTCCGTGGTGGCGACTGGGACGCCGTAACGGTCGGCGCAAGCCTGGGCGAGTTCGAGCGAGACGTCGCAAACCGCCGCGATTTCGAACAGATCAGACAATTCCGTGAGGTAGTGGAGATGCATCACCTGGGCGATGACGCCACAGCCGATCAATCCGATCCTCACGTGAGGCGAAACGCTTCCAGGCACCGGGCGCTCCTATTTCGTTGAAATGGAACGTTCCATAGCTCATGGTTTGACGTCAATAGAGAGTTGGAGGGCACGGTGCCGATTCCAGGGTCGACCGATGGTCGGCCCTGAGGGCGCACCTCATCATTAAGGGTGAGGAGCGCGCGCCGTGGTGCGCCGTTTCAGCAGGCTGAAATCTAAACTGTGGCGCATGGCGCGGCCCTGGATATCTCCGCGTATGCGGCCAATGAGGAGTTCCACCGCGATACGTGCCAGCTGCTCCTTTGGCTGCGCGATCGTCGAGAGGGAAATGCGCGCGATCCGGCTGATGGCAATGTCATCGAAACCAATGATGGAAAGATCCTCAGGGACTCGCAAGCCGTACTGATCCGCACAGTCCAGGATATCCATGGCATGCAGATCGTTCGCCGCGAAAATGGCGGTCGGCCGGTCGGGTCCCGCGAGGATCGCTTCCATCGATCGGATACCGTCGTCGTTTCGCACAAGGCGCGGCCTTTCGTGCCAGCGCAGGACGCGCGGCGCCAATCCGGCCTCGTTAATGGCGGCCAAGTAGCCGTCCCGGCGTGCGCTTTCCGCTCGCGCTTCCCGCACCGTATCTGCGAAATAGATGATCCGCTGATGGCCGAGCTCGATCAGATGGCGGGTGGCGGCCGTCGCCGCCGCCAGATCGTCCACCGCGACGACATCGCCCCAGTCGGCATCGCAGGTGACAAAGACCACCGGCAGCTGGTCGCCCACCGCCAGCCGCGCCCCGTCCGCGTCCCCGGCATAGGCGAGGAACAGCAGGCCCGCTACGCGGTGCTCGATAAGCGAGCGGATCCCTTTCAGCTCGGTGTGCTCATCAACCTGCGTATTGCAGAACATCAGCTGGAAGCCGCGCGCCGCCGCGAAGCCTTCGATCAATTTCGCCATTTCGGCGTAGAAGGGGTTGCCGAGATCACCAATGACGATGCCAAGGACGGTCGTTCGCTGCTGCACCAGCTGACGCGCGACGACATTCGGACGGTAGCCGAGCGCTTGGATGGCCTTTTCCACCCGCTCCTTGGTCTCTGGGTTGACGCCCGGAGCACCGCGGATGACGTTGGAGACAGTCGATTTTGAGAGTTCTGCCAGTCGTGCGACGTCGTGAATCGTGGCCGGCTTCTGCCGGCTGCGTGGGGGGGTCATGGAGGCCTAAAGGGCCACGCCGTTCGGGGCGATGACCACTTTCATCGCGTCCCCGCCTTGGGCGATCGCCATCGCTTCCGCGGCCCGCTCCAGCGGCATCCGGTGGGTGACGATCCGATCGAAGGGAAGGCGATCCAGATTGGCCGCCATCAACCGCATGCCAGCAAGGTAGGAGGTCGCCGTCTCGCCGCCGATCCCGATGATGCTGACGTTCTTCGTGCAGATATCTGCATTGGGATTGATCTGTACGGGGCCGAGATCCACGAATGCGCCGGCTTCCACAACCACCCCGCCGACCCGGACTATGCGCACCGCTTCGACAAAGCTCTCCGGCACGCCGGAGCAATCGAGTACAATATCGGGTCCGAGGCCATCCGTTGCTTCGCGCGCCTTGGCAATGCGTTCTTCCATCGTCGTGTCGCCAACTTTGAAGGTTTGGCCTGCACCGAATTCCCGCGCCATGGCGAGGCGCGCTTGATGGCGGTCGGTCGCGATGATCTGGCCAGCGCCAAGCAGGCGGGCTTTGATGAGATGGCAAAGGCCCAGGGGCCCGACACCAAGGACGGCCACTGAGCCGCCGAAGGGCGTGCCGCCAAACTGCCCCAGAAGGGCGTTGGCCTTTTCCACGCCGTGAGTAACCGCCATAATTTCGGTGAGCACGGCGACATGGTCCGGCAGGTTGTCGGGTACGCGGAACAGGACCGAACGCGGCAGTAGATAGAGATACTCCGCCCAGCCACCCAGAAGGTGCGGCGGCCGGCCGCAATGCAGGCTGTTGCCGTAATCTTCCAGATGTTCGCACATGTAGTAGGGATAGCTGTTCAAGCAGAAGCGGCAGTGCCCGCAAGCAACATTGGCGCCAGGCACGATCCGGTCTCCTGCGCGCAGGACATGGCCTTCACTGTCGCGTACTTCCCCGCCGGTGGCGACGACAATACCAACATTCTCGTGCCCGCAAATCAGCGGATAGGTGAGGTCCCGCTCATGCGGCGTGCCGGCATACTGTTTGCTTTCGCCGAGGAACGTGTGCTTGTCCGTTCCGCAAATGCCCGAGTAGCGCATCTTCAGGATCACGGCGCCGGGTTCAGGATCAGGGATGGCGAAACTCCGAAGCTCGATGGCTCCGGGTTTTGCAACCACAGCCGCGCGCGCCGTTGCCATCGTGGGGCCTCCTTATTCGCCAGCGGTTATGGAGCGTTCCAATACCCCAAATGCTGCTGCGCTATCAAGGCGTCCCATGCACCCGTCCGGTCCGGCCCAAGCTGATCGCATCGCCCTGATGGAAGCCAACGCCTGCTCCGAGATCCCTCGGAGCCGAATGCGTAGGCTATTCTTCGCCGCGGGAGTAGGAGATGATGGAAAGGAAAGCGGATCGGCGGTTGCACCACCTTCTGCGGCCCGTGCGGCGCTTGCCGGCACGAGCGGGTTCACCTTCGGGCGCAGTCCGACAGAGGCTTCTCTGAACCGCGGCTCATCACGCACGCTGGCATTGGTTTGTGTTGTTGCCGCAAGTGCGCTCTGCCCCCGTGGCAGCGGCGTTCGTGCTGCCATATTTGGTCGGGGCCGATCGGCCCCGGCATGGTGCAGGACGACGCCGATCAGTTCGCAGCGGCGCCTGAGGGCCTGGGGCCGGACGGGGTCCGTTGGTCGACGCGGGTGGGATTAAGGCAATTCCCGCTGACCGGTTTTTACTTTCCTGCCTTCCGGTGACGATCCGTGGTGCTTCGGCGGAGTGGGCGAGGGTTGTCGCCATCCTGTCGGCGTAAGGTGGTATCGGTTGACCCACCAGGACAGGGGGCGTAATGCCCTATCCCGCACCGGAAACCTGTTTGCGATGGCGTCGTTCCACGACAGCGCTTTCCGCCACATGAGCAAATTCCGTCCTCGCGTTGCCGTGAGTAACTTCCGACCCCGCCGCAAGTTCCGGCGCGAGAGCTTAATGGCATGGGTGCGCACACTGCACCGCCCTTCGAACAGGTGACGGCTGGACAATGAGAGGGATTAGGTTGGCATCTCCTGATGAAGACATCAGAAAACTGAGCCGAAGTCTTGGGACATACCGTCAGGCGACGACGTCACGCAGCACCGTGGAGTTAGTCCTTACGGCAGTGCCCTTCGTGGCGCTATGGGCGCTGATGTGGGTGGCTCTCGATATCAGCTATTGGCTGTGTCTGCTACTGGCCGTGCCGACCGCTGGCTTCCTGATACGACTCTTCATCGTTCAGCATGACTGTGGACACGGCTCGTTTTTCCAGCGCCGATCGACGAACGACTGGGTAGGCAGGGTTGTCGGCGTGATCACGTTCACGCCTTACGATTGTTGGCGCCGCACGCATGCGATGCATCATGGAGCCGTCGGCGATCTCGAACACCGCGGTGTCGGAGATATCGAGACGCTCACGGTCAGGGAATACCTGGCGCGAAGCTCCCTGAGCCGCCTGCGCTACCGTCTTTACCGCCACCCGGCGATCATGTTCGGTCTCATTCCTGCCTATCTTTTCCTTCTGCACTACCGTCTGCCGGTGGGACTCATGCGGAAGGGCTGGCGGCCATGGGTGAGCTCAATGGCGACGAATGTCGCGATCGCGGCGGCTGTCGGGTTGATGGCTTGGCTTGTTGGGGCGGGACCTTTCCTCCTTGTGGAGGGCCCGGTGGTGTTGATCGCGGCGTCGGTTGCCGTGTGGCTGTTCTATGTTCAGCACCAATTCGAATATACCCGATGGGAAGATGGGGCGAACTGGAACTTCCACGCGGCGGCGCTTCACGGAAGTTCGTACTATGCCTTGCCGCCCGTCCTTGCCTGGATGACAGGGAATATCGGGGTGCACCATGTGCATCATATGTGCAGCCGCATTCCATCCTATCGTCTATCTGAAGTCTTGCGTGATCATCCCGAGCTGGCAAAAGTCGGCCGGCTGACCGTTGTTCAAAGTTTACGATGCGCCGTACTTGCTCTTTGGGACGAGCAGGAGAGGCGACTGATATCGTTCCGAGAATTGCGGGCACGGGTTTCGGGCTGAAGTCCTGCGCAGGCAGCCCCGCCCATGAGGGCAGGGCTGTTGGTCGCAAGAGTGGTCCAGTCAGCGACGCTTTGCTTACTGGGCCATACCTTGTTTCTTTTTGACCAAGGTCCCGATACAGGTGGGCGAAAGTTCTTTCATATGTTTCTTCATGCACTGCTTCAGATGGCCAGGGCCAGCATTGGGGCAGTAGCGCTGGATATCGGGGCCGCAGGCCTGGAGGACGGTCTGAGCCACCGCCGCTGATGATAGACCCGCAACTCCGGAGATCATTAGCAAGGCCGCAAGGTAAGTTTTCATCGTCCGTCCTGTTGCAACAGTTTGGGTTTGTTTCTTGTGAGCAGATCGGGAGCGGGCGCGCGAGAAGGCTGCGAGCACGTCCCGCGCCACCTTATACGCGCCTGTCGCTCGGCATGAGCCGACTTATTTTGCCAGGATGAAGCATCTTTGCCGCGACCTTGCCCGCAAGATATCATCGTACCTGTCTTGGCGGGACAGGTTAGAGGTGACGCGGAGCAGAGACGGCGGTGTTACGCACCGTAAAATCGATGGTCAACCCGACATAGATCGGCGAACGCCGGTCGAGAAACGCGGCGGAGGACGGGTCAGTCGACAGACCCCATCATGCCTTTCCAAAAAGCGCCGGATGGTCAGGATATTGGCCAGAATCCGCGCGCTACGCACAGCCGCCGCTGCGCCGCCAGCGCCTGCGGTGTGCTCGCGCCCCTGCCGATTGCAGTAAAGTGGTCAAGTTCGATCACGGCAGGCAGCGCGGCGGTCACCCGGTACCCCACATGCCGCTCATGAATAACGCGGGCAAGAGGTCTTCCATGTTGCCCCTATTGGAACTGACATTTCCCGGAAGCCCATCCGCACGCTTAGTAACAGAGTTTACTAGCCTCTCGCAGTGGTGTCGGCGCTTGATGGACCCTTGGCGCTATTGCCGCAGAAACCCGGGTCGCTGTAGATGTTTTTCTCTGGCTTCGCTGAATCCTGTGGCTTAGGCTGTAAGAAACGCATATGTCTTCAGTCGAAGATCGGGAGATGGCGGTACGACCGGTCCTGCTGGCGAAGGCCATCACGGCATCGGGCGCGTCTGGCGTCTTTGCCGCATGCTATCGAGACGTTACTTATGTCTTTCACGGTCAAGCCGGATTATGCTCGTGTGCTGTCGGACGATTGGCGTGAATTCCGGATGAACCGACCCATACGCAGCGATCGCGATCGCTAAGGGCCGCAGTTTGGCCGGATTACGCTAGCTTTGCATGCATCGGCTGTGCCGCCGATGGTAAAAGCGCTTCGATAAAAACGGCGGCCAAGCAGTTGATATATCTTGCCTAAGTGTATCGAGCCCTCTCAGGTCAGCATATCGACATTGGAGCGATTGCGGGCAGAATAGTCGATTGTTCTGGCAATGGTTTGCAACGAAGTAACCTATTTCCAGTCAATCCAATTTGGTTTGGCACGATACAAGATGCGTAGCTGCTCATCTTGATGAAGTTTGTATGACACGACCTCGGCCAAAGCCAAGGGATCGACGCATTTGAAAGCCACAGCTCCCTCTTGTTGCGCCTAGACAGGACGATAACCGAAGAGTCGAGACGGACCTGAAGGTCGCAATTTGCGTATCGAAGAGTTCTCGCCGCTATCCCGGACCATGAAGTGGCAAAGACAGACAATGCCTGAAGTGTCACTTCGCTGCGGGCCAAATAACGAAGGGAAGAAGTCGTCAGAGCTGCGGGGGCGGCCGTCCGAGTGGGGCCTGACGATAGCGGTGTCATAAGCGGCTGGCCCGCTATCGACTGCAGATATCTGTCACGGAATAGATCGAGAGCAGACGCTCTTAACATCAGGCGCTCGTGAGCTGGGATACAACGGCCAACTGCGCGAGGAGACAGCTTGTGGAACGATCATCAGCGCTCGTTAAGCTGACGGCTGTCACGGCGGGGCTTTCTGCCACGGACGGAACCTCACAGGACGATCTGTTCAAGGCCCGCTCTGCACTTGCTGCGAGCCTGTTGCACCACGCGGACGCCACCGCGAGATCAGCGCCGGGTCTTCCATCCGCGCCACCACGTGCGCCGTCGGCCCTCGATGCCGTCGCGCTCGGGCAAGTTCTGGATCAGGCGGCGACGTCGGTCCAGCCCGTACCACTTGCGGTTTTGCGTGGCCTTCCGGCGCCCGTCTTGGGAAATGCGGCGCTAACGCCTGCTGCTTCAACCGGGATGGTGCCGCGATCGATCGGTCCATTCGCTGACGAGATCGGGGCCCTCCACTGGGTCGATACTTTCCCGCCGCTGAAAGAAGCGAGCATTTTCCGGGCTGCGACCGCCGCCCCGTTCTTTGTTTTGCCCTTGGCGATTAGTTCAGGCGCTGTTCCGAACACGCTCACGGTGGGAGAAGGCAGTCTCTGGATCGAGGCTAAACTACTGGCGGCCGGCGCGCCGGAAGGGGGCTATGCTGGCATCGCCATTAAGGGCGGAACCCTGACATTCTCGGCCGCTGCAACCCACCGGGCCGGCGGTCTGCAGGTTGCCGCCGCAACCGAATTGACACTTACAATCGAGCTTGGAGGCCAACCCGGACCGAGCGGCGGCTGCAATCCGGGCGCCGATGGTGGCGCGGCCGTCGCTGATATGCCGAGCCAAGTGACATTCGTCTTCACGCCGTCGGCAGCGTCGGTCACGGCATCCGGACCGGCGTCGGTAACCATCTTTGGCACCACTGTCGACTTGATCTGGCACAATGCATCTGCGGTCTATGAGTCCGCACTCGCCCAAATCCTGATCCCATTCACGCCGCGGTCGGCCCAATTCGCGGTCACCTCCGTCCTCTCCACATTGTTCCAGCTAAGCGGCGCGGCGCCGATCACGTCCGCAGCCTGGGCCTTATCCGTAGTGGTCACCGCGCCGCAGCAGCTTAGCACGGCCGCGACCGCTGGGGCGCTCGCACTCGTGGTAGGGGCAGGCTTGCGCGCCAGTTGGACAGGGTCCGCAGGCGCCCCTGTGGGTATTAGCAGTGCGTTCCTGGAAGCCGCTGGCGGTGTGCTGTCGCTGCTCGGAACGATGAGCATCACCCGGCAATTCGGTTCTACCATCAAACTCTGGCCTAACAAACCAACCGGCACGCCGGGGAATAAGTTCTTCAGTACAGCCGGGTTTACGGTCTCGAACGGCGCGACACTCTACTACACTAGCATTGCCGCCTACGCTGGTGCCAAGCAGGTCGAAATTCTGTCCTGCGGGGCGCTGGTCACTGCGCGTATTGACCGACCCGTCGCCGCCGACGGCAGCCATCTCGGCCCGACCCTCCCGGGAACATTCGTCATCTACGAGACCGCCACCCGGCGTGGCGTCATTGTGGCCGGCGAGGTGGCCGCCTCAGCTTTACCCGCCAAGCCCATCTCACTAGCGCTGCGCAATGCGCTGTTGGTAACCACCCCGCCACTGCTGCTGATGGTGGCTGGCAGCTTCACCAATACGCCCGAGGAATTGACCGCCGGCGGATTACTGCTCGCGTTTGGGATGGAGGTGCTGCTGCCTACGTTGCCCGACCCCTATGCGGCGAACTTCCTCCCGCTGCGAGCGGCGTCGGCCACGGCAACGGGGACCACCGTGCCCGGGCGCATCTCGGGCCAGGGCGCTCAACTCTCCAACCCAGAGTTGTTGGCGCTCGTCACATGGAGCCCCGCCGAGGGCCCGCAGCTCACTTTCGGCGATAGCGTAGCGGCCGCCGGCAACCTGGTGGTCCAACCTCTGAGTGCCTCTACCGTCGCGCCAACGCCCCCGCGCTCGACCGCCACTGCGGCCGCTCAGGATCAAGCATGGCAGAACGGATTGCGGGCGCTGTTCAACAGAAGTCTCGGCGGCCAAAGCCCCGAACTGTTCCTACTCGACGTGTCCAGCAATATTGACCAATTCGGTGTCGGGATTGCGCTGGAGCGCCCGGAACCAGCAGCCCTTACCCAATCAGGTGGCCCCCTGTTGTCGATCTCAGGTCTCGATCTGGTCGCCCCGAGCCGAGACCTGCGCGTGTTCACCGTACCGCCCGTGCAATGGGAACCCGTCGTCACCATACAGAACCCAAAGGTCCTGCCGTCGCCGTTCCCGTCACCCGTCGGCTTTCTGAACGATGGCGGCCCTATGATGCTCGGCGTCAACGACGTCACCTTGGTTGCCGTGGCGCCGTCGACACTTCTGAAACAAGTGTTGAGCGGCTATGCTGGCGGGAAGGCCGGATCCGCCGTGTTCCCCATGCCGTTCGGCATGATGGCGTTGGTCATTCTCCCAGAGCGTCCGCCGACGGCTCCCCCATTGCTGCAGCGGCCCGGCCTCGTGCAAGTGCGGCCGGCATTCCCTGCCAATTCGATGACCGGCGGAAACCAAATCAGTCTGACGGCGGCGACGGCCGGCTCCGCCATCGGACTGCCAGGTGCCACTGTGCAGTTGCGCAACCTCGTCGACAAGAATGCCAATCCGGTGCTGGATGATCGGCCGCCCCCGCCACCGGGCGGTCTGCAACTCAGCGTGCTCGGTCCGGACGTCGATGAGATCTTCAACGCCAGCTTCGCGCCGGGTGCAGCTGGAGCGCTCGTGCCGGTCAGCCGGCTTGATTTCTCCGGATACGGCGCCTCAAGCTTCAGCGATTGGACTGACCCGGCTGCGGTTCCTCCTGCCGTGGTAAAGGCGCATTTTAATATCATGGTGGGTCGCACCAGCCGTGAAGTTGTCCAGGTAAAAAGCATCCTACACCCATGGGGTGCAATCGTCGTTCGCACGATCACCATCGACCGTCAGGACAACGGCCAGGTCTATCGTCGCGACAGCGGCTGGGTCGCCGCGACACCGGGCCTTTTCGAAACCGGTGGCATCACAGTGCATCCCGGGGCGATCCGTGGCGCTTACAATATCCGCCAGATCAGCGACACCAGTCAGAGCTATGCCTCAGGTGCCGTGAAGCTTGTTGGCGTCTATTTCGATGCGGATCTCGATATTCCTAGCGCCATAAAGGGCGTGTCCCAGGGCAAGGTAGCAAGCACCGGCTTGTTCGGCTGGGTGCAAACGGAGCCCGCACACACTCCGTTGACGGCGGCGCAACTGGCAGCGCTGATCGCGGCGCAGGGGGCGCCGGGCGGTCCGGTGGATTGCGTCACGTCAATTGCAGGCACCGCGCAGACAATGCGGATTGTTCGCGTAGAAGTGGACAATGCTCCCCACCCGGGAGCTCCAGAACCACACGAATTCTGTGTTGCGGCGCGAGGAAGCCTGGTGCTTCCGCAACCGGGAAATTGGAGTGTGCTTTCAAGAATTGACAAGATGAGCGAACCGGCCCCCGTGGACCCTGCCCGGGGGGTAGCATTAATACAGGAAGGCGTCGCGGGCGGCAGCGCCAGCACGATGCCATGGCGACTGGCGGAGCCGGCGGATCTTTGGACCTCCGATTCTCCGTCGATGGATTATTGTCTGTTGCACGCGACGGACGCGACGCGGATTTTGTTTCCACGCCCTGCGATCACGTCGGGCGCCAATGCTTTCACCAGTGACCAGACGCCACTGCTGGCCGACGGGTTTGCACTGATGAACTCGACTTCGGTCTGCCCGAGGCAGGACAGCTGCCTCGCTTTCCCCGACGCAAATTACGCGCTCCAGATCGGCGGCGCCGGTCTTTTTACCCTGGCCAATGTTCCGGCATCATTCCCCCCAAGCATGCCGCGCCGCTCCCTTGCCGCCGACAGCCAGGGTGCCATCTGGTTCGAGTATTCGGATGCGGCCCAGACTCCCAATCCGACCCAAGTCTCGGTTGCCATCAGTTCGAGCAACTGGTCGATTGCGCTTTCGCCCACCAATGTCAGGGTCGACGTAACGCCGTTCGACGGGCTGATGCGCACGGTCGGCAGTTTTGCCGCATCCAGCACCAGCGGCGTTTCGTTTCAAAACTCTCAATTCGTTCTCGGCTCGGTATTGCTCCCGCTCGAGGAATTGCTTGCCTTTCTAGCTGAACTAGGCTTTCCGAATCCGTTTGCCCTGGCGTTTTCGAATTCCGGATCCCAACAGGCCGTAAGCTATAAGTTAAGTGCGTCTCTAGGCTTTTCATTGCCAAGTCCACTAGTACCAATATTGACACCGATCCTGCAGCCACCCGCCCCGAGCACGTGGAAAATTGGACTTTCGGTAAAAACTGGCTTCGGCAACAGCTTGAGCGTCACATCAAGTTCGACAACGACCATCACCGAGCAGTGGTCGTATTTCTTCAACCTCGGCGGGAACATGCAATGGGCGGTGATCCCGGGCGTTCCCGTCTACGTTGGGTTCCTGTTGTCTTTCGGTGTGAGCCATGGATTTGCCGCCGGCTCATCGCCGGCGAGCACACAGGTTAGCTTCCAATTGGGAGGCATTGCATCGATAGGCGGCACTCTCATCCCCGGTGTAATTGCCGTTCAGGCGTCTCTGTCACTGGCGTTCAGCCTTTCAATCAGCTTTGCCTCGACCGACTCCGTTGCGCTGGGATTGATACTGACGCTTTCCGTGTCGGCGAGTATTCCCGCCTCCGGGAGCGCGAAAGGATTGTTCGCGATTTCCTTTTCTGCCGAGGCGAGCGGAAGCATCATTGACAACAACCCTTCACTGACGGACCTCAATCTTTCCTTGCAGGCGACTTTTGGTGTCTCGGTCGACGTGAGCGTGTGCTGGTTTATCAATATAAGCTTTAGTGAAACCGTCCAATACACGCAGGCATTGCCCACGGTCTCCCTGTGACCCCATAGACAAGGCTCCGAGCAATGAGCGCAAGCCCCGCTTTCAGACTGAGTGTCCAGGTTTTTCCGCAAAGCTGGGATGGCGCAAATCTGCGATTGCGCATTCTTATCCTGCCGCAAGGAGATCCGCTCTCTTCAACGCTCCCCGGTATTTTTCCGGTCCCGGACTCTCCCGCGTTCGCCGATGCTCAGCCAAAATTTGTCGCGCAACTCATTCCGTCGTTAACCAGCCTGCCAATGCAAGCTTCGGTTAGTGCACAGGTTGCTCTACCGACCGTGGCGCCCGCGGGATCGCGCCCGCTATTTCAGCAGCTTGCTTCGGAATTCAACATCGTTCCCGATCTACCGGGCCAGACGCCTCGGCGGACGGGCTTTAGCATTAGCAAATATCTTCCCGACAGCTATCGCAACGCGTTCAATTTTGATCGACCAAAGACTCCCTTTGCGGTCACGGACGATTCTTACCATTGCCTATTGGAGAACCTGCCGGCTAAGCTAACGCCGCAGGCGGCACCTCCCAATACGGTCAGCTGGGGACGCGTCCTTGGCTTCGCGTTACGGCAGCCTCTGGTTTCGACGGCGCTCGGGCTGCTTTACGAAGTCGATTGCCCGCTGCCTACGACGACGTTCTATGCCGACGGCGGCTGGATATATGTCAACCTTGATTCGTCCGGTGATTTCGCGCCGCAGATCGCCGCAAATTCCACCCTATTTCAATCTTATGCGGCCCGATTGCCGGTGCTCTCTGCGCCCCGGCCGCTCTTTGCGGCGGTGCTGTTCCCGGTAACTTCGACTCCGCCATCCAGCTCATACGACTCTGTTTTTATAGAAGCGGAGGAGTATGATGATGGGTTCGCCAAGATCGTCCATGGGTCGCAACCAATTGCCCTCGATCTGCTTGACACATCAGGCGCCGGGTTGCCGCCGGCCGCGGATTACGGGCTGCGTCTCGGCTGGGATGATGAGCAGATCACGACATGGTTCAATCGCCAGATCGATGCGACGCAAATCGACGCTCCTTTTGGCACAGCCGGATATTGTATCGATGTACGCCAGAAGGGGCACGTGCCCTGGAACTCGCTTTGCCATGTCACTGGTTCCTTGGCAATCGGCACTACCCAACTGGGGACGTTCGATGGTGAACTTGCATTGGAAACTCTTCCGGCATCCCTCGATCCGACATCGCCAACCGCCCTGTGGCTCTCGAGTTATTTCGCGCAGTGGCGGGGCGGCTCAGTCGTGGTCACTGATCCGATTGCTCTGAGGCTACACGGCACGGCGAACCCTTCGGTCGGACAAACCTATATCGCCGCACCGGACGCTACCGCGGTCCCTCTGCACTACGGGAAGAGTTACGATGTGCGCGTACGGCTGATGGACCTTAGCCGGGGTGGGCCAGGGCTTTCCGATAACGCTGTCAATCCTGGGCCCGCACCTATTGCGACCATTCCGTTTCGGCGGTTTGTACCATTCAAGCCGGTAACACTCACCGATCTCGACCTTACAGCTACACCCGCGACCCCGCAGACCAGCTACCAGATTGCTCGCCCTTTGCTGAATTATCCGGCGGTGGTCTTTACTGGCTTGGCGAATGCCGTCGAGAGCCTGCTCGCCGATCTGCCAAATGCCATCGCGGCGGGGCGGGAAGCCGCATTGCCGGACCCTGATGCGATTTCGCTAACCATCCAAGTGCAAGTGCGTCAGCTTGTTAACGATGCCGAGATCTATGTGGAAGGGGATGACCCAGCACCGTACTCGTTGCTTTATCAGACAACTCGTGAGTTTCCCGCCGATTCATCTCAGCCGTTGCAACTTGACATCGCGTTCCAGGATGTGCCCGATATCGCTGCCTTTTCGGCCCAGCCTGCCGTAGGTGCGCTGGTGCTGCCGCGCCAGCGCGCCATACGGCTGGTTTTCAGCGCAGCCGCTGCGCCGGACCCGCAACTACTGTATTGGGGATCCATCGCCGCCACCGTCGGGCAGAAAATTGAAGTGCTGACGGGGGCTTACGGCTTGGACGAGAGCGGCATCTTTACGCCGGAAATCGAAGCTAGCCGCATTTGCGGCATCATGCTGCAGCCCGACCCCGTATTGACAAGCAATGTGGCGGCCAGCTTGGATGTGTTGGGCCAGCGAGGCACAGCCCCTTATGACGTTTCGACACGCCTTGCCCTTAGTCTTGGGCTTAATGTCAGCGGCCTGACGTACACGGCCCAGGCCGGGGAGCGGATTCTCTTCGGCTGCGGTTCTACTCTCGCGAAAACGCTATCGCCTGACCATGGCAGTATCACCTTCGCCACAAAAGGCGAGCTCACGCACCATTGGCTGATTGTCGTTTCCCTTCACCTTGCACGCGATTGGACTTGGGGCTTGCTGGCTCCGATCAGCTTCGAAATCAGGAATGCAGCCAACGAGATCGTCGGCACTATCGACATGACCATGTCCGCCAGCGCCGCGGCGCTTCAGGGTCGGGCAAGCCGGAGTGGCACAAGGCTGATTTTCTTCGATGCGATTGATCCCAAGCCGTCATCTGGGTCGTTTCCTGCGGAGTTGACACCATCCTATACGGTGACCCCGATCTGGCCCGCAGCTCCGGTGACGCAGGACCCGCCGCTGCAACTGCCACTGCTGCTGCCCGTTGCCGCCCGACCGATGCAAACCCCGCAGTTGGCTTCGGCCGGAATTGCTCTCACACCCTACGCGCCAGCAGCGGACTATTCGTTCACTAATGCTCGGCAACGCGCACTCTGGATTGAATTTGCGCAGCCCGTCGCCGATCCGGATGACACTTACTTCGCTCGGGTCCTTTCTTACGCCCCGGATCAAATCCTGACCGGCGCACCCCTGGACAACGGGAACTCCGTCCTGACGCCTCCGGCACCTCCGCTTCCCATTGATCCCGAATTGATTCGCACCATTGTGCCCGGCCAATCGGATGACCGTTCCGGACTCAACGCCATGCAGCCACTGATTCCATCTCCCACATCCGACGTGCATTTCATATTGCCATTGCCGACCGGTCTTTCCGTCGAAGCGCCGGAACTGTTCGGCACGTTCGTCTATGAATTCAGGGTCGGCCATTCTCGTCGATGGTCTACCGCCCAGGGACGGTTTGGGTCCGCGTTAACCGTGGCGGGCGTGATGCATCCGCCGCCGACACTGCTGGCATCCGTCAACAGCCTTCCCACCAGTATCGGCGTCAGCGCGCCCTATGCGAAGCCTGTCTTCGGCGGCCGCAGCCTAATGCAGTCGCCTCCTCTCACTCAGCTCTGGGGTTTGCTTTATGCTCAGGTCACGCAGGCGGATGGCGGCAGCCAGCGCAATGTTCTTCTCGACCGCTTGCGGCTGGGCAAAAACGACAGGCGGGAACTCGTGCAGTTGATCGGCACTGACAGTGCCGGAGGCCTGTGGGAACGGGCAACCATCCAGGAAATCCTGGCCATGCTCGCCCTTCCACCGACGTCGCCACTCAGTGTCATCGTCGTGGAGACCTTTAAGGATGTCGGCAACATAGCGGATCCGCTTGGAGGTGACCTCGGGCATGTTCGAATTCTGCGCGTGTCTCCCCTGGCCGCTGTTCCGCCCCTTTGCTGATCAGGTTAGGAAGCCGCTAGGGTCTTGCACGACCTCAAAATCGCCCATCTGGGCAGGTTGCCCGCGCACGGCGTCTTCCACGTCGTCGCCGAACAGAGCATCGAAGGCCAGATAACCGAGGAAGCCTCCCACGAAGCCGACGGCGGTGCCCAGCAGGGGCACCTCCGATAACCCGATCGCACCCACCGCCCCTGCCGCCAGGGCACCGCTCAAGCCGCCAGCGGTGCCAGATACGAACGATCTCGTTCCCTTAGCCTCGTAGTCCACGGTCGTATATTCTTTGTCGCTGAGCGCCATTTGTCCGAGTGTGAATATCGCCGCGGCTGGGCCGCCGGCGAAAGCTCCACCCAGGGATCGCCCGGCCGCGGATTCTATGCTTGATGCTTCTGCACCGCCAGTGGCGGAGGCGAAGGAGCGCGCAAAGGTGGACTCGATGGTCGCTCCCGTCGCGCCACTCGCGGTGCCTAAGAATGCCGTGGTGACGAGTTCCCGTACCGCCTCCGGATGCGCGTCGGGGTTCCATAGAATCTGGATTGCGTTAATAAGCGTCGCGATGCCGCCACCTAGCGCGGCCCCGGTTGCGGCCGCATTTCCGGTCCCACCCCCACCAGGGCCGGCTCCGCCGCCGCGTGTCGGCGTGGTGGCGGAGTCAATCGGAACTTCCACTCCGTTGACGGTCATTCTGCCCTGACCTTGCGGGCTGAAGTCAACCGTATCAATTTGCACCGGACTGATGCGGCCTGCAGCGTGAGCGTCCCGAATGCCTTGCTCGGCGGCTGGGTCCGAGAGGCGGAAATTTCCGTTCGGGCCAAACGTGTTGGCCAGTTCCCCCAACCATGTTGGCTTTGCCGTCCCCGGGGAGGTCTTGAACGGATTCGTTGTGTATCGCGAGGCGGTGTCGGCGACGTTGATCTGGTATTCGCCACTCGGAAGGCGCGACGCTGTGGCGTAGTCGAGGCCTCGCACCGAAGCACCCTTCGGCGCCAGAATGCCGATCTCGCCTTGAGCGCGGCGCGCTTGGTATGCGGAGACTTCCGCCGTCTGGCCACGGATGAGCCGGTTGATCGAACCCTCCGTGCTTGCGGTGGCCGAGGAGATGTTAGCACCTGGCCGCCCGTAGGATGGGTCCAGAAAACCAGCTGCGATCTGGTCTTGAATAGCTGCCTGTGCCGCCTGGCTGGGATTTGCCCTGTCCCAGGCACCCGAGGACTCCAGGCCCAGGTTAGCAGGCTGACCGCTCACCGGCGGCGTGGCGCGGGGCACGTTTGGCTGGTTTGAAGCGGCACCCACGGCGGCGGCCGGTCCCCAAGGGAGAATACTGTCGTCTGCCGACGAATTCCCAGCCGTCGTGGCGCTAGCCGGGGGAGGGGGCTGTGCACTGCCGGCACTTGTTGCCGTGCCCGGGGCGTTCGTTGGCGTCGCCGGCTGCGTCTGTATTTGGGCCTGCTGAGACTGAGCGGCCTGGGAGGCCGCCAAGTCCTGGTCGTATTTCTGGAACCTTTGTACCATCTGCTGAATGGCAGCATCCTCGTTGTCGAGTGTGTCACGCTGGACGGGAGTTGGGCCTGTCTGGTCCCCTGTCGAAGCCGGGCTGGCGACCACCGTATTCGAATATGGCTCCGTGGGCAGCGTTCCCGTGTATTGGTTGCTGCCAACGCCCTCCTGCGGGCCGCCCGAATAGGGACCGACGAGATTACCTGAATATGGCGTATAGGGTCCCGTCCCTGGCATGTTGGTATAAGAATCAGTCGTCTGCGTGCCGATGCTGAGCTGCCAGCCCCCTACCTGAAATCCTGCGATTGGGGTGAACCCGGAGGGAGAGGTTGCTGCAGGGAATAGCGGGCCACCAGGCGTGTCCATGATCCTGACGATCGTCTGATCGGCTGGCAGATTGAGATCTATTCCCGGCCTTGGCGCAATGTCGACACCGCTGGCCGGCAGCGGATCATCGGTGGTGCCGGTGGGCGCATCCGGCATGTCGCCGCCACCGGAAGCTCCGCCCGCTCCGCCATAGGAAGTGCCACCGCCGCCAGCCCCCGAGGTTTCCGTTGCCAGAAACATTCTAGGGACAAATCCGGCGCCGCGACCGATCGCGCCAATCGCTCCGGGCTGCATGGCGGAGGGATGTATCGGAACATACGGCTGGCCGGGCAAGGCCGGCGGATCGTGATCGGTTGGCGCCCGAGCAAGAGAAATCATTGACCCAAGCTGGTCCGTCGGGCTGATCTCGCAGCGAACGCGCCCGCGCGCGTGCCGCACAAGCGCCACCAAGCGCACGTTGTCGCTTTCGCGCAGGCGGATCCCTCCCGCGGTGGCCTGAAGCTCGTCATCGCCACCGCCGCCCTGGATCAAGAATCTGAATCGCCCGTGTGCATCCGCCAGGGCCGCCTGGTCCGTCTCAGGCTCTAGCAAGACCACGCTCGCGGCGGCATGCCCCTTCCCGTGGTCCGCTTTGGCGATAGCCCTGACCGCGTAAGTGCCAAGCGGCGTGTCACCGTACAGCCGAAGCGGATTGCGCGATGCATTGCCGTGAGCCAAGGCGAGATCATCATGCGAGCGTCCCGCAGCGGGCACGGGCCCGAATATGATTGCACCGTCAGCGTCGAGAACAGTCAGCCATCCCGCGAAGTCTCGATCATCGGGGAGGCCTATGCGAATTTTCATGTTCCGCCTCCGGTCGCAACGCAGCGGGTCGACACCTCCTCGACATTTTCGGCTAAGTCGAGGTCGCACTTCATCCCGGTGAATGTCTCGACATATCCAGAAACCATGCGCGACATCGGGAACGCCAGATCAACATGACGGCGGGCCGCGATTCCGAATGCTTCGCGCATCGCGGGGTCCCGCAACAGAATTTCGACAGCACTGGCCAGATCCGTGGGATTCGCGGTGGGGACGATGAAGCCGTTTATGCCATGGAGAACCTGCTCAGCGGTTCCACCCGAGTCGTTGGCGACAACCGGAACGCCGGCAGCCATTGCCTCAAGCGACGCGTTGGGGCACCCCTGGTCGTCCGATAGCATCACGAAGACGCGGAAACTTTGCAGGAAAGGCGTCACATCCGTATGGGCGCCGACAAACCGTATACAGCTCAAGCCGGCGCGTCCGATCTTGTCGGCCACATATGCCGCATAGCCCTTATGCCATGGATCAACCGCGCCAACGACGGTGAGCGTGACGCCTGGGATGCGCGCCGCCAGGACTTCCATCATGTCTACAAGTTGCTCAAGCCGCTTGCTTGGGACGATACGGCAGCACGTGCCGATCGTCAGCTCTGGCATCCACCCCGTCGGTAGCGGTGCCGCGGGACACGCGAAGGCTGTTGGCACGCCATTGGGAATAACGCGAACTCGATCCCGAGAGCCATTCCGCAGCTCTAGCGGCATGCCGTCGCTATACTTGGCCACGAAACAGTCGATGCGCGCGAAGTAATCGGCGATGCTCAGGGAGAGACGGCGCGAGTAGTCACTTGCGGCGAACAACTCGTCACGCAGCATGGGTCCCGGACTTACGTCCACGAGCCGCAGCGGCCGCACCTCCAGCACTTTGGCAATTGCAAGCTTGAGAGCAGCCGGGACGTTCCAGAACGCGAGCGTGGTTGCACCCATCTGCTCCATCAGCTGCAGAACGCGTTCGCAGCGCTCCATGACCGTGGCTTGATTGTGAAGACTGAAGAGGAGGATGCCTGCGTCTTCAAGATGGTGCAGAAAGCCGGGCCCGTACAACGGTTCAAGGACGGCGACCGCAACTGGCTTTTCTTCGGGCCAACCGAGAAGCAGGTTTGACAGGGAACGTTGTGGACCGCCGAGATTGAGGTTCTCCGTCAAGATGAGCGTTACCGGCTCGGGCCTCGGCCGGACCGAACTTTCGGGAAGACCATAACGGCCCAGGAGTGCCCAAAGACGCGGCACAAGGTCGGGGTCGACGGGCAACGGATTGAGGAAGCGTTGCGGCCGAGTGGTGACCTCTCCGATCGCTCGGGCGTACATATCGACGTCCGAGGAGTCTTCGACGAGCATGTCGGTGGCGCTTAGCGCTTCGGCGTTGCCGCCGGCGTCCGCCGAAACAACCGGGCAGCCGCGGCCGATCGCCTCCAGCACCGCAATGCTAAGGCCTTCGTAGATGCTGGTGTTCAGGAAGACGTCGAAAGCTGAGTAGTAAGGCTCCGCAGGATGCACTGGTCCGGGCATGATCACGTCGGCAGTCACGCCCAGTTCCAGCGCCTGGCGACAGGTTGCCGTGTAGGCCGCTCGGCCGGCCCCCCATTCGTGATCCCAACCACCCAGGATCATCAGACGCGCCTTCACCCGTTCCTGCACTTTTGCGAGAACCCGCACCGCACGCGTGTAGGCTTTCTGCGCCTTGAACTGGCCGACCATGCCTATGAGCAAAGCATCATCCGGGATGCCGTGCCGCCGCCGGATCTCCTGCCGCTCCATCTCGGCCTCTTCGGCGGCGGGCGGTGGACGCTGCAACTCGTGGCGGATCACCACGACTGGCTTCCTGCACCCCAACGCCAGCATCTGGCGCTTGACCGCCTCCGAGACCACGACGACAAAGGGTATCCACGGCTTGTCGAAAGCCTGCGGCGCATCCCGCCACGCGGGTTGCGCGTTGTGAATGACCGGAATGACGTTAAGTCCCGCACGCGCGAGCGTCTCCAACTCGCGCAAGCTCACCATATGCGTAAAGACGGTCGCGGTAGCCGAGGCCAGCACCTCGGCGGCGATCGACCGCATCCGGGTGGGCGATGCTTGCCCGTCGAGGCTGACAACTCTGCAACCGACGATGGCGTCTGTCGGATATGACGGCTGGGCGTTGTTGAGGAGAAACAGGTTGGACGTCACCTGCGTTTCCTGCAGGCGACTGACGACATCGTGGACAAGACGTTCCGCGCCGCCGAGCGCCATGCTCGGAACGACGCTGTTGAGATGGAGCGAATTGGCGAAAGAGGGTGCTAGCGGCTGCGCTGCGGCGATCAAAGTCATCGGGACGCGCGGGGAAGGAACTGAGCGATGCGTTGACGGCAGGAGGCCAAACTGCTGGTACAGGCGATAGATGCGAGTCCCCGGCACTGGGTGGTTGTTATCGGGCACACGCATAGCGATTTTGTTGCCCCTGTAGGCGCCGCCTGACCTGCGAAGCGCGGTCCATAGCTCGTTCATCCAGTGCAGGCCGAACCAATTGGGATCGAATTCGGCATTGCCGTCAACGAAGGGTCGTATGCTTTCCCATTCATCGGGCGGCATCAAATCTGCGAGTATGAAATTCTCAAGGCTTTGTCGGTGAATTCCTTCGACGAAGGCCCGCGCCAAGTCAAACCATCGGGACTCGTCGCTAATCCGCCCCACGACATTGTCCAGGAGGTCCCCTGTCAGCTTCGTCCCCGCAGGGCACTTGATGACGTTCAACACGGCGCCCATGCGGTGGCCGCGAAATACATAGGGTTGCTCGAAGTCGAAGGGCCGAAGGCAGAGAACGTCCATGTCAACCCAGATCCCGCCCTGCTCGTGGAGCAGCTTGGTTCGGAACACATCGGCGAACAGCGCATAACTGCCCCCGCCGATGCCCAAGTCATTATCTGCGACGCGCTTACGAAAGATCTGGTCGCGCGGGAGGATCTCATTGGCATCCCGAATTGCCACGCCGCGTGGCAGCGAATTGGGCGTTTTCTCATACCTCCAGAGGTGAAACTCGTGCCCTTTGGCGACGAACGAGCAAAGCGTGAGAAGCTCGAGCCTGGAGAGGGGCCCAATCCAAAGTCCGTGCACGATCCGGTTCGCGGTCAGCAGGAGCCACCTCCTCGCCCGGTCGCAAGGGGCGCAACAAGTGCCTCTGCATCATCCCAATTCTTCCAGCCCCGCGCGCCAACACCGCCATTTATGAAATGCAGGAACACTGGAGGCAGGCAATCTCCGAACCCGTAGTCGGCGTCGATTCTATACCTAGAGACCGGCAGGCTCGGGCGATTTGCCTCCGGGTGGTGACGGAACCTGTCGACGATGCGGTTAAAACGTGCTGGCAAGACGGGATGCGAAGCCAGTCCAAACTTCCAGGCGGCAGCCGTGAGCGTTCCCTGGTCACGCACTTCCCAATATGGGTCCTCCAGCGCAAGCAGAGCATAGTCGTGCCACTGCTCCGCAAATTCCCCTGATTCACCAGAAAACAGGAACAGGCCCCCGTTCCAGTGACGCCAGTTGGGATCCGAGATGACTACCTCGAACTTCTCATGAATTGCTCGCCGCAAATGATCGCAGTGCCCGGTCTGGCAACCGCAACGCACCGCGGTCCTGCTAAACCGGTCGAGCGTGACGTGATCCATGGCAAAGGTGATCGGGGGCACGAACTTGCAAAATATCTCATCCACGTCCGAAGAGACGGCAATCTGATCGCTGTCGAGATAGCAGGCCAAGCCCGGCGTAGCGACAAGGCGCGGCAACGACGTCTTGAGCAAAATAGCGGCCTGGTGGTCGTCCAACCCCGCAGGCACGTCCACCGAGAAGGTTTGGTCGTGCCCGACCGGCGCGCTGCGCGCGGTCACGACAACAATATCCGCCCGCGAAAAGCGCTTAAGGAAGCGCAGCGACGTTTCTACCTCGCGAGCGGACCGCTCGCCGCAGACGCAGAAGACGAACGTATCCGTGCCCATGGACCCATAACCGGAAGGTTGTCGGAAAAGCGCCGTTCACGTGATCGTTGCCGTCGTATTGTCGTAGTCAAAGACATAGCCACTCGGAAACGTCAGATTGCCAGACCCGTCAACCGGGTTGACGCACTGGGCGATCAGGTCCCACTTGTCATCGTCTCCCCGGCAGCGCACAGCGACAACGTTACCGCTGATCGTCGTCGGAGCGCCTCCAGCATCAAATAGGTTCGTCGTGATGCTTAGGGTGGACCCGATATATATGGGGCCACGATAGATCAGCGTCATGAGCAAGAAGATGCTGCTGTTGTCCTCAATACGTATCACCGGCTCGCCGGGCGTCGCAGATTCACCGGAATTTTTGTAGATGCCAGTGACGACCCCAGCGATTGGCGACATCAGGATCGTATTCAGATAGCCAACCTGCAACTGATACACGCCGAGATCGATTGCGCGGAGTTCGTTTTGCATGGAGGTCGCCAGGTTCGGGAGCGACTGAACCGCCAGGAACTGCGTGTATTGCTGGTCCAGCAAGCTGATCTGTGCCCTCTCGTTTTGCGCCTGATTCTCGATCGATGGAATTCTGTAACCGTAGTCGGTGTTAACGATTGTCTGGCCCTCGACAGAGTAGGCTTCCCCGGTCGAACTCTGCGTCTCACTCTGGCTGCCTCTGGTATCGATGTTCTGATCCGAGACGCCACCGCTTGTGCCCTGCTGGAATGTTTCCTGAATGTTGGGGCCAGTGATCGTCTCGGTGTAGCCACTCCCACCGCCGGGCATTGGTCCTTCACTTGCGGGACTGGTAAAGTTGGGCGCCCCGATGGACTCCATGTTCTCCTGACTGGTGGAGTGGGTCGTACCGGTCGAATGTCCAGTCGACAATGTTTGCCCTCGGCCGGATGACCAGTCCATCGTTGTGGTCGTCGAGTTGAGAACGCTGTTCGTCGTTCTGATGACGCCGACGCGTGAATCCGCCACGTAAGCCGCCGCCAGCTGGTCGGCCTGCTGCTGTGCCAGCATGGCGAGATTTGCCAGTCGGGCCGGTTTGGCATTGGCGCCTGTCCCAAAACTATCGGTGGCCGCGGCGACAATACCGGCGATGTTACCGTAACGATCAAAGTAAGCATTCTGACGAAGAGCGACAGCCCGGTCGAGGGCGGCTGCACGGGGCTCCGCTCGTAGGGAAGCAAGAGCGGACGCGGTCACGGGCGCGGAAGAGAGAATGCCCTGGGAATCAAATTGAAGGCGCGACGCATCGCCCGAAACGGTCGCGTCAAGGTCGGAGTAAAATGTCGTAAAATCAAAGCCAACGACGCTGGACCCCAGCGTGACGTTCATTTGCTCGATGATCCCACCGGCGTCGAAGCAAAGCTGCGCCGCTTTATATGGACGTGAGCTCAAGGCAATGACCTTCGCGCTACCCATAAGTTGCCCCCTGGAAGTAGACCGCCTTTAGTTCGAAGGATGAACCACGCAGTCGATATTGCTCTCGAGCGCGCAGGTCGCAAAGACGCCCGAAATATTTTGAATTTGGATCGTCAGACACTCGCCTGGCTGTAGAGTTCCAAGCGTTGTCTGCGGACCGCCCGCGACTTGCGTGCCGATCTTCACCGGTTCGCCGAACACGTTGTTGCGTACATGCAGCAGAAGTGGCTTGTCGAAGCCTGCATTCATCGTCATTCCGGCAGAGCCCCAGAGAAAGATCGTTCCGCGAACGCGCACTTCGTAGCTTGCATGCGTCTTACTGAGGAAAGACGGCATAAATGGAGACTGTTGCATCCGGATTGCCTCCTCGCGATGGCGGGGAATGACCGCTAGAACGACGTTTCCCGGTCCGGCATAGGCCACAACCCATTCCGGATGATCGACAAGCTTCCAATCATTAGCATTATTGTCTAATAGCGTACCGCTTGAGTGAAAGATAGCAACATTAGGCCACTGGACTCAGGAAATCATAAGACAGGCCAAAAGGAGTGTGCCAGGCTCGGCAGAGCGAAAGGACGGGTAGGCGCGGGACGACGCTGTACGCGCCTCCGGATCGCAGGCAGGGTCCTTCACTTTGCTATTCGCGCAAACTGTGCCCCGAGTTCCGATTGCGCCTTCGGTAGGTGATTATGGTAGTGTGCATGGAGCATTCTAGAAAAAATTGCTCGTCCTGTTTCTTGCTCTGCAACTTTGTTGTGCGGTGAAATGGCCGGTTTGGACCCGCTGCCGATTGATGCTCGCGTAAGGCAAGAACAACGCCGCCGTTTAGGTGTGCTTGTGGGGGCTACGCGTTTCGCCACGCAACAGGGAACCGAGGAAAGCTTTCGCCTAGATCTCGTGGATCTTGATGCGTATGGTGGTGCTCCCGCGGGCATAGGACTTCCTTTCGCCGGACATGGGCTCGCGCTGCGCCCGGGTTCGTCACGCGAGGCGGTGATCTTCGAAAAGCGCGGCCGTGGCGGCTGCGCCGTCGATCTCGTTGCGCGACGCGTCATAAAATCTATAGAGCCAACGGCCGGTCATGCTTTTTATGGGCACTGCGCCTACGCTCCAAGTGGGAACGTCCTATTCATCGTCGAGACGCAACTTGGAAGTCTTGAGGGGGCGATCTCGGTGCGAGACCCGGACACGTTCGCCGTGCTTGGGACGATCCCTACCTATGGCGTGGCCCCGCATGATTGTCACATTCTTGAGGATGGCCGGACGCTGGTTGTCACGAACGGGGGCGGCCCCGTCACCTCGCCGTATCTACCGTCGGTGACGTTCATCGACGTCAATTCGCGAGCGCTGGTGGAACAACACGAGTTTCGGGAGTTTAACTGGAACGCGGGACATGTTGCTGTCTTGGCCGGCAGAGCGTTCGCCGCAGTATCGGCGGCAAGAGACGGTCTAGCATCGCCGCTGCCACCGGGCGGCGTGACCCTGCGCAGGTGCGGCGACAGTCCCATCGGAATGAGCATGCCGAAGTCTGTCACCTCCCGACTTTTGGGAGAGTCGCTCAGCGTCGCGATCGATCCGACCTCACGAGTGGTATGTGCGACTCATCCCGCCGCTGATCTCGTGACATTCTGGAGTCTCGACGCTGGCGCGCTGGAGAGCTCTTTAGAGTTACCGCAGCCCCGTGGTGTCACGATGACACTTGACGGGCGGTTCTTCGCCGTGTCGTACGGGGTCGATGCGCGCGTGCTGCTCGTTGAGGCCCTTACTCTTCGTGTTGTGACCGGCCGCCGGGTTGGGGCCGGCATGCTGGGTGGAGCACATCTTTACACTTGGACCGGGTGAGGAGTGTGCCGGCGGCGGCGCCCGGTCGCGCGGATAGGCGCTCGCCTGATGAGACAGCAGCGATCCAGCCAGCGTAAGCTTGGTAGGCAGGGCTCTTGGACTGCACTGCGTTTGCGGATGGATGAGATTGGTCGAAGCCGGAACCGATATGGATAGCCGCTTCTTTTGACGATGCGGCGAGGAGAAACCCGTGCTATTGGCAAGAAGCCGGTTCACTGGCCTTTTCGTTTATCATCCCGCCGCCGCGGCTGATAGCCAGCTCATCGCATCCTCGAGCTCCTGTGGCATGTCTCCTTCGAAAACGACAACGAGGAAGTTGTCGCTTGCTGCCCCATCTTCGGCGACCTGAGCCTCAACGACCGGATAAAAAGTGTGATGCACAGCCTGTATAATGAGTGGTGCCGGGCATCCCTCGAACGCGAGCTGTCCTTTGATCCTCATGATGCGGCTGCCGTATTGGTTCAGTAGATCGTGCAACCAGATCTGGAATGCGGGCCATGCCAACGGCTGCTCCGGCCGGAGGAGAAGGCTCGAGATACCCGCCAAATGATCGAAGACTCTGTCACAGCGGAGATTGGACATCGCCATTGCCGCGGTCGTCCCGGTGAACAAGAAGTCGGGGTTGACCCCTCTGTCGCCGCGACAGATCGGTGCGAGCGGATTGAGTGTCGCCAAGCGCCTCTCCAGGGCTTCAATCGCTCGAACCTCTACGAGGTCGCATTTTGAAATAAGAAGGCGATCCGCAAGGCAGATCTGGTTGCGGTTCGTGACGCTGCTGGCCAGTCGCGCCAGGCCATGTTCTGCGTCTACCAAAGTTACTATGCTTTGCAGAGCGAAAACTTCGGCCAAGAGGGGGTGGCACCCGACCGAGGCCACGAGAGGTGCCGGCTCAGCAAGCCCGGTGGTCTCGATGATCACACGTCGGAAGTTCGGCACCTCACCAGTAAGCCAGGATGTGTAAAGTTCCCGAAGAGTTTGAACGATGTCCTGCCGGATCGAGCAGCACAAACATCCGTTCGGCATCAGCATTACAGTGTTGGTCGCAGCCTTGATGAGGTTATGGTCGAGTCCGACTTCACCAAACTCATTGACGATAACAGCGGTGTCGCTCATATCGGGACGGCGTAGCAGGTGGCCGATCAGGGTTGTCTTGCCGCTGCCCAAAAATCCGGTGAAGATCGCGATGGGCCAGGTTGAGGACAGTGCGGTCATGTGTCGCGCACAACGAGGTGCGGAGAGATCAGGATGCGCTCGGCCGGTCCTGCCGGCCTCATGATGCGCCTCAGTAGCAGGCTCGCGGCGCGGGCGCCCACTTCAACCGGCAGTGTTGCAACGGTTGTCAAAGCCGGGACAGAATGCGACGATTCCGGGATATTGTCGAAGCCGACCACGCTCAAGTCTACGCCGGGAACGATTCCAAGTTGCCGCAACGCCACTACGACACCAAGCGCCAGCAGGTCGTTATGGCAGATGATCGCGCTCGGAGGATTGCTGCGGGAGAGGACCTCGGCCACCACTTCGCCGGCGTCAAATCGTGATGAGCGGCCCGGCAGAACCAAGCCTGCGCCGAGCCCACATTGCCGGACGGCACTGGTAAACGCAGCGATCCGCTCTCGCGCCGCCGATGTGTTTTTGGCGCTGGGCAAGAGCGCAATCCGGTCGTGACCTTTCGAGACCAAATACTCGACCGCCATGCGAGTGCCCATCGCGAAGTCCGGAGCAACAAAATCGCTCGCATCGCCACCGAAGGACCGAAGAATCTGGACGAAGGGGAGGTTCCAGTCGCGCATCCGTCCGAGGAGGAGCGGCGAACTGCCTTCCGCGGCACAGATGATGATACCCTCTACGCCACGCTCTCTGATGCGGCGGATGAAGCGCTCCTGACGTTCGGGGCTGTCGGCCGAGTTCGCGACAAAGCAAAGGCGGCCGTCAACGTCCAAAGTATCGTCGATGCCGGATAGAAGCTCGGCGTAAAACGGGTTGGTGATTTCGGGGACGATCACACCAATTGTCCCGGACACTCCGGAACGCAGCTGTGCGGCGCCGCGATTGTAGACGTATCCCACCGCAGAAATTGACTGTTGCACCCGCTCTCGTGTCTCGTCGGCTACCAGAGGGCTTTGGCGCAGCACCAGCGAGACTGTGGCCCGGGATACGCCGGCCGCTTCGGCGACCTGCACGATGGTCGCGCCACGGCGGGTCCCCGTTGACCGAGGGCTCAGCTTCTCACCGTCACCCATGTTTGTAGCCGAACGTCACCACGGGCATTCGCATAGCAACTTCCAGACCGTCCTGTCGAGAATATTAGATCGATCTAAATCCTGTTGACCCGTACGCGTCATTGGGTTGAGAATGGCAACATTCGTCGAAGGCTCCAGAAGAGAGCCGACGGAAGGGAGGCAGAAGATGCCGTTTTTCGCAGCTGCGGCAAGGGCTGTCGCGGTAGGCTTCGGATTGGTCGTCTTGAGCCACGCGGCCTTCGCAAAGGATGACACGGTCGCGAGCGCCAAGGCAGCCGTCGCGCGTTATGCGGGACCGCAGACCGTGTGGGAGGGGCCAACATCGGCTCCCAAGCCTATGGCGGGCATGTCCATTGTTTATCTCTCCGGAGATGAACAGAACGACATCTCCCGAGAATACGGCCTCTTCATGAAAGCTGCGGCCGCGAAGCTAGGCTGGAAGCTGACCGTGATCGATGGCAAAGGCAGTCCGTCGAACTGGGTGTCGGGATTCAATCAGGCCATCGCGTTGAAACCAAACGGCATTGCTATCTTTGCTGACGCAAAAAGCCTGCAGGGTCCGATTCAAACGGCGGTTGCACGGAACATCGTCGTCATCGGGCTGCACGCAGCCTCTCTGCCGGGCCCCAATCCTGCGCTTCATCTCTTCGTCAACATCCAGGAAGACCCGCGGGAAATCGGCCGTGCGGAGGCCGACTGGGCGATCGCGGACAGTGACGGCAAGGCGCGGGTCGTCATCATCACCCATAATGAATATCAAATTGCTCAGACGAAATCCGATGCGACGCGCGACCGAGTCGAAGCGTGTTCCGGCTGCAAGGTTCTCGACTACTCTAACTTTCCAGCTTCGGAAGCGGCCCAGCGCATGCCGCAGTTGACCACGAGCTGGCTGCAGCGGTTTGGTGTGCCAATCTACATCACCTCGGTTGGGGACAATGACCTCGATTTTGCGATCCCTGCACTTCGCAGCGCCGGAGTTTCGCCTAATCAAGCCAAACTGATCGGCGCTGACGGCAATCGCTCAGCCTACGAGCGAATTCGCCGCGGTAACGACTATCAGACGGTTACCGTGTCGGAGCCGATCGAGCTTCAAGCCTATCAGGCGATCGACGAGTTCAACCGCGCCTTCAACAAGGCGCCCCCGAGCGGCTTTGTGCAACCGCCCTATCTCGTCACTGCCGAGAATGTAAACACGGAGGGTGGCAAACAGGACGTTTTCATCCCTGACAATGACTACAAGAGCCATTACCTGAAGATCTGGGGCGTCGCCCCGTGATGGAGGCCGGGCGCGGCCGGGCCGAGGCCTCTCCGCTTCTGGCTCTGGCTGGCGTGACGAAGCAATTTCTTGGAACTCTGGCCTTGGACCATGTGGATCTCGACGTTCGGAGCGGCGAGATTCACGCCCTTCTGGGCCAGAACGGCGCCGGGAAGTCTACGCTGATCAAGCTGTTGGCGGGGATTTTTCCGCCCACGGAGGGGCAGATCCTATGGCGTGGTCAGCTTGTCAATCCGATATCAGAACAACTTCCCATCACCTTCATTCATCAGGATCTCGGCCTCGTTGACAGCATGACGGTCGCTGAGAACGTGGCGATCATGGCCGGTTACCCCCGTCGCCTCGGTATCATCGACTGGGCTGAGGCCGCCAGCGCCGCGCGCCGCGCGCTCGCGAAAATGGACAGTCCAATCAACCCTGAGACGCGCCTGGGGGACCTGTCTGCGGCCGAGAAATCCATCGTTGCGATCGCCCGGGCACTGGTGCGGCGGTGCGATCTGCTCGTTTTGGACGAACCAACCGCAGCGCTCCCGGCCGCCGATGTGACGCTACTGCTCGATACGCTGCAGCGACTGAAGGCGAGCGGCATTGGGCTTCTGTACGTCACGCACAGATTGGACGAGGTGTTCAGGATCGCCGATCGCGTGACGGTGCTCCGCGATGGGCGGCGCATCACCACCTGCGGTGTCGCCGAGAGTTCGCCGGCCCGCCTCGTCGACTGGATTGTTGGCGGTGCGCTTGCGCAGACGGAATTCGCCACCACCATGGCTTCAGACGAGATCCTGCTTGCGGTGGACAGGCTGGTCGTGCATCAGGAGGACGGGTCGGGGGTGGTTGGTCCGGTCAGCCTTGCGCTTCGCCGTGGCGAGACGCTTGGCCTCGTCGGGCTCAAAGGTGCGGGCCATCACGCCTTGGGCCGAACCCTGTTCGGCGCAACACGACCCCAGTCCGGCACCGTGCAATTCAAAGGCAGGCCGATTGAGGTGCACGGGCCGGGCGACGCGATCCGCCACGGCATAGGTTTTGTCTCGTCGCGACGCGCCGAGGAAAGTCTGGCCAGTTCCCTCAGCGTGCTGGAAAATCTCTATCTGAACTCCAGCGCCCGGAGCATATCGCCGCTGCGGCCCGTGGCCCCCGCCCGCGAGTTGGAAGCGTGTCGCCGTGCCTTGGCCCGGTTTTCGGTCCGGCCGCCCGATCCTTCGCCACCTGTCGCGACACTCAGCGGCGGCAATCAGCAGAAGGTCGTTGTCGCCCGCTGGATGGAGTCAGACGTTGAGCTGCTCATCCTGGAAGAGCCCACGATTGGTGTCGATGTCGGATCAAAGGCGGAGATCTATCGCGATCTTGAGCTTGCGCATAAGCGGGGCCGTGCCGTCCTCCTCATTTCGTCGGATTTCGAGGAGGTTGAGAAAGTTTGCCATCGGGCTCTCGTCTTCAATCGTGGCCAGGTCACCGCCGAAATCGTCCGACCGGATATATCCGTCGCCAGGCTGACCGAACTCGCTGCCGGGTCGGGCGAAGCCGCGAGCGCTGCGGCATGAGTACCTCGGTCACCAGCAGGCCCCGCAGCGCATCGGGTTGGTCCCGCGCGGTTTCGGTCTGGGGTCTCCTGGTGCTTCTGGTCGTTCTCATCGCGCTGTTCTCGGTGCTGAAACCCGAGACCTTCCCCACCTACTTCAATTTTCGCTCGATCATGGACAACAAGGCAATCTCGGCGCTGCTCGCGCTGGCGGTCTTCCTGCCGATGACGGCGACGCATTTCGACCTCTCGGTCGGCTTTCTCCTAGGAATTTCGCAGGTTCTGGTGATTGGACTTCAGGGGCAGGGTCTCGGATGGATTGAGTGTTCGGCACTTGTCCTGCTCCTGGGTGCTGTTGTCGGCCTGTTCAACGGCGTGCTCGTGACGATTGTGGGGATCGACAGTTTTATCGCCACGCTCGGTACGGGAACGCTGCTTTATGGACTTAACGAATGGTACACGGGCGGCCAGCAGGTGGTGGCGTCCCTGCCTCCTGCATTTCTCGGCCTTTCCGGCGTGATCTTCGGCATTCCGCTGCCCGCGCTATATGTGCTCGTTCTCAGCCTGATTTTGTGGGTGGTCTTCGAATACCTCCCTGCGGGCCGACATCTTTACGTGCTGGGTGCAAATCCGCGGGCGGCGGAACTGAACGGCATCTCGGCCAAGCGTTATGTCACGGTGGCCTTTGTGGCCGCTGGTGTGACGGCTGCCTTCGCGGGCATCATTCTTCAATCACAATTACAGGTTGGGCAAAGTTCGGTGGGGCAGGAATATCTTCTGCCCGCCTTCACCGCAGCACTCCTCGGTGCAACCTCAATCCGCCCGGGCCGTGTCAATGTCTGGGGCACGATCCTTGCCGTCGCCGTGCTGGCTGTGACGGTGGCAGGGCTCAATCAACTGGGTGCGCCCTTCTTTGTCGAACCCATTTTTGACGGAGCGATGCTCATCCTCGCCGTAGGACTGGCCGTGACGGCGGTCAAGCGGCGCACGCGATTGAGCGCGGCCCCCCTCGCGCCTCAGGCGGCCGCTGCCGCGCCGGTTAAGACTTCGATAGGGACTGATCATGTCTGAGCAGCGCGATGATAGCCCGGCCCTGGGCGCGGAATGGTATCCATCCCGTTGGGGGAGCGATGACCAGCGGGGCAACGGAAACTTCATGAGCCCGGAGAAAGTGCGGCAGGCGTTGGCCCTTGTCGAACGACATGAGATCATTCGGCTCGGTCATGATTACGACGCCAAGATCCCGCTCGCGCCTGGCCGGATATTTGGCCTCAGGATGCCGGGGGGACCCACGGGTGGACCGCATGGTGGCCGGAGCCGGACGATATGGAATGACGAATTTCTGGCTACCGAAATCGGCCAGATCGGCACGCATATGGATGCGCTCGGTCACCTCGGGCGGCAGATTGGCGACAGGGCAGATCACGGCAACATGCGGTTCTACAACGGAAACCCGCTGTCAGAAATCTGGTCACCCTACGGCCTCAAGCGCCTCGGGATCGAAAACGCGCCGATTTTCTTCACACCGGGCTTTCTGCTCGATGTCGAGGGGCTCAAGGGCCGGATTATGAATCCCGGCGAGGAAATCACAGTGACCGATCTCGAGGCTTGCCTCGAACGACAGGGGATCGACGCTGCAGCCTTCAGGCCGGGTGATGCCATTCTGATCCGTACGGGCCATGGATCGCGCTTTCTGACGGAGCCAGCGACCTTCTATGATGGCGCGCCGGGTTTGGGTTTGCCAGCCGCCGAGTGGCTAGGACAGAAGGAGCCCTGCGTGGTTGGCGCGGACAATTTTGCGGTTGATGTTGTTCCGCCTGTCGATCCGGAGGTGTTTCATCCGGTCCACCAGCATCTCATCATGAAAAACGGCATATATCTTCACGAGGGAATGAAGCTTGATTCGCTCGCTGAGAAGGGCTGCTGGCGTTTTGCGTACGTGTTTGCCCCGCTCCCCATTGTTGGAGCTACAGGCTCGCCGGGCTCTCCATTTGCGCTTTTCTAAACTTCGATTGATCCCTTGAAGGGACTGTCGAAAACCGCCCTGAGCCAGTCTGCCCTGGAATGGCAGAAAGCTGAAGGCGGTCAGAGTTCGATCCGGTCACTCTGCCGCTCGACCAGCGTGAGCGGCCAGAGTTCGCCAGCAGCGTTGGCCCCACCGGCCAACCGGGCGAGCAGAATTTCCGCGAGGCGCCGACCGAGGGCTGCGGTGTCAAGGCTGAAGCAGGTCAGCGCGGGCACGAGAAATTCCGTCATCGGCGTGTCATGGACCCCACCGATGATGGCCACATCCTCTCCGCACCGCAGGCCCAGTTCGGCGAGGCGGCGATACAGTCCCACGGCCATGCCGCTGTCGATGGCGAGGATAGCGGTCGGGCGCGGGCTCAGGTCAAGCAGCCGACCCGCGATGGCATAGCCGCCGCCGGGCGTAACGTCTCCTTCCGCCACCAGGGTTTTGTCGAAGGGTACACCGGCGGCTTTCAGGGCTCGACGATATCCGGCGAGGAAGAAGCGTTTCTGCATCAGGTTGCCCGATGGCAAGCCGATTGCGACGCGGCGGTGGCCGGCGGCGACAAAGCGCGCGGTGGCGATCTCTGCCGCGGCCTCAAAGTCGAGGTCAATCCAGGGGTGGGCACCACCCGACAAGCTGCGGCCAAGGGCGAGAAAGGGAAGCCCGACCTCGGCCAGATAGTCGAGGCGTGGGTCCTTGGTCCGCGTCCAAGGCAGAATCAGAGCATCGACCTGGCGGCGCTGAATGATGCGCCGCAGGCGGGCGAGCGGGTCCGGCGTCGCAGTTGGCTGATCGGGCATAACAACGAGATCGTAGCCGCCGCCGCTCAAGACTTGTTGGGTGCCCCCGAACAGGGACAGGAAGAAGGGCTCACCGTAAGCCTCGCGCCCCTCGGGAATTTCCCAAAGCAGGCCGACATTGTGGGTCGCACCTTTGCGAAGGCTGCGGCCGGATTGTTGGGGCACATAGCCGATGTCGCGCGCCGCTTCGATAACCCGCTTGCGGGTCTCGGGATTGACGTCCGGCCGGTCGTTGAGCGCACGGGAGACGGTGCCGATGGAGATGCCGAGCCGCGCCGCGAGGTCGCGAATCCCCGATGCCGCCGTTCCGGGCGACGGGAGAGGAAGGATCGAATCACGTTCTTTCATGCCGGGCACTAGATGACCTTAGCTTTGTCTTGACTTGATCACTATCTCGATCATAACGTCGTAAACGTTTACGGACCAGCCTCCGCCTGACGGCAGAAGAGGTGGCGAAACGGAGGGGGCGGAACAGAATGACTCTGCGGGCGGTTCTGGCCGGGTGCGGCGCCATGAGCGCCGGATGGATCGACGCGGCAAAACAGCTTCCCGACCTATCTATCGACGGTTTCGTAGATCTCGATCCGGCTCGGGCCGAAGCCGCGGCGGCACGCTGGGGCAGACCCGCCCGGATCGGTGCGGATGCAGCCGTAATGATCGACGCGCTGCGACCGGATATCCTCTTCGACGTGGCCGTGCCGGCCGCGCGCCACGCGCTCGTTTCCCACGCCCTTGCCAGCGGCTGCCACGTGCTAACCGAAAAGCCGATGGCCGAGACGATGGCGCAGGCGGCCGATCTGCTGCACCGGTCGCAGGCGGCGGGACGCATTCATGCCGTGGTGCAGAACCGGCGCTATATCGCCCCCATCCGGCGGATTCGCAGGCTTCTGGCATCCGGTGTTTTGGGGCCGGTAACCAGCCTGCATTGTGACTTCTTCCTTGCGCCCCATTTCGGGGGCTTCCGGGAGGTCATGCGCCACGTGCTGCTACTTGATATGGCAATTCACACGTTCGATGCCGCGCGGTGCATGTCCGGTCTGGATGCCGAATCCGCCTATTGCCGGGAGTGGAACCCGCCCGGCTCCTGGTTCGAACACGATTCATCGGCTGCTGCCGTATTCGAGCTCACGGGCGGCGCGATTTTTACCTATCGCGGTTCCTGGGTCGCGGAGGGTCTTGGCACGAGCTGGGAAAGTGCTTGGCGTATCCAAGGTGAGCGCGGAAGCCTGGTGTGGGACGGGCATGACGATATTCGCGCCGAGACCGTGGGGCCGCCCCGCCCGCATCTTTTCGACACGGCACAGCCGGTCGAGATACCGCCGCTCGCGCCGGAAGACGGTATCGGCGGGCATCTCGGCGTGATCCGTGATTTCGTGGCGGCCGTCCGTGGCGGATCGCCGCCCGAAACCCGGGGCGAGGACAACATCAAGAGTTTCGCCATGGTCATGGCCGCGATCAGCAGCGCGGAATGCGGCGCGCGCGTGGCGCTCGACAACTGAAGGGGAGGAGACCGGTCATGGATCTGCGCATCGGGACGATGGTCAAATGCAACGCGCCCAATGTCGGCGCTTATGTTCGCCAAATCCTGCCGCATGGTTTCGAGAGCATCGAGCCCTTCTTCTGGCAGAGCCTGGGTGGCGCGGATCTGACACGTCTGGCCGCCGAGTTGCGTGAGGCGATCGGCGACCGCGACGTGACCATGTCGACGCTCGGCATGTTCGGCAATCCGCTGGAGGACGGGGCGCTCGACCGCGAGACGCTGACAGGCTGGAAAGCCCTGATCGACCACGCCCACCTCTTCGGCGCGACGACGATCGCGGGTTTCACCGGCCGCATCCGCGGTCGCCCGATCGAAGAGAGCCTGCCCCGATACCGGGAGGTTTGGGGGGAGCTCGCGCGCCGCGCGGCGGATCGTGGTCTGCGCATCGCCTTCGAAAATTGCGCCATGGACGGGAACTGGGCTGCCGGGGATTGGAACATCGCCCATAATCCGGATGCCTGGGCGTTGATGTTCAACGAATTGCCGCAGGAAAATATCGGGCTTGAATGGGAGCCCTGCCACCAGATGGTCTATCTGATCGATCCTCTGCCGCAGATCCGCAAATGGGCCGCGCGCATCTTCCACGTTCACGGCAAAGATGCCACGATCCGTTGGGAGGTCATCCGCGAGCATGGAATCTTCGGGAAGCATCCCTTCGTCTATATGCGCACGCCAGGTTTTGGCGATTCCAACTGGACCGATATCATCACTGAACTTCGCCTCGCAGGCTATCGTGGCTCGATTGACATCGAAGGCTGGCATGACCCGGTTTACCGCGATGCCTTGGAGATGACGGGGCAGGTCGCTGCCCTTCGCCATCTCCAGCTTTCCCGTGGTGGCATGCTCGTCCCCAACCCTACCTGAATCCTGCCTGACCTAAGCGCCCGCAAGAGGCGCCCGGGTTCATCCGCAACCCAAAAAGGAGGAAGCTCATGCCTCGTCTCAAACATCTCTGCGCCGGCCTCGCCTGTGCCGCCGCCATTGGCTTGGCCGCCGCCCCTCGCGCGGACGCCAAGCCTATCACGCTCAATGTCTGGACGATCGATCTGCAGAACCAGTATATGTTCCCGCTGGCGCAGCAGTTCGAGAAGCTGCATCCGGATATCACGGTGCATGTCAAGCATGTCCAATTCCAGGACATGAACAACGATCTTGCCCGCGCCGCGATTACCGGCAACGTTCCAGACGTCAGCTACATCGACAATCCTTATGTCGATCTCTTCCGCTCGAGGGGCATGCTGCTGAACTTGGCGCCGATGATTGCCAGTTCCAAGGTGATCGATCTCTCGAAATTCTATCCGGGGCCGCTTGCCGCCGTGAAATACGGCGACGCGATCTATGGCATTCCGCGTGGCGCCAATACGCTGGCACTCTACTACAACGCGGATATGTTTAAGGCCGCCGGTCTCGATCCGAATAAGCCACCGCAGACCTGGGCGGAGCTCTATCTCGATGCCAAGAAACTCACGGACCCGGCCAAGCACGTCTATGGCATCGCCTTCTCGGCGGTGGCGTCGGAGGAGGGGACCTTCCAGTTTCTGCCCTGGATACAAATGGCGGGCGGCGACTACAACCGGCTGGACACGCCGGATGACGTGAAGGCGCTGCAGTTCTGGCAGACGCTGATCGACGAGAAGCTCGCCTCCCCGGACACGCTGGTGCGCAGCCAATACGATTCGACCGCGACCTTCAATGCCGGTGAGGCGGCCATGGCGATTTCGGGCCCGTGGGAACTGCCGCGCATGGCGACGGACGCCAAGTTCGATTATCGTGTAGCGCTTCTTCCCACCATGACGGCGGGGAGCCCGCGCGTATCGGCACTCGGCGAAGGCGACAACGTGATCTTCGCAAAGTCGAAACATCCCAAGGAAGCGTTCGAACTGCTCGAATTCCTCGTCACCCAGATGCCACATGTCTGGAATGACTCGGGCTTTCTTCCTGTGGAGAAGGTGACGGTCGATCACCCAAAGTGGCCTGCGGACTATGCGATCTTCCTGCAGGCGCTGCAGACGGCGCGTGTGCGCGGTCCAAGCCCGCATTGGGCCGACATCTCCCAGGCGATTCAGACCGCGATCCAATCGGCGCTCACGCATCAGGCTTCGGCGGCGCAGGCCCTGGCAACCGCACAGAAGGCGGTGGACGCAGCAGCGAGCCAGTAGAGGGCAGGGCGGAGGCGAGGCCATGAGCCGGATGATCGCGCGATTCAGGGACGGCAGAAGTTTCGACGTCACGCTGGTCACGCTGGCGCTCGCTTATCTCTTTGTCTTCGCGGCTCTGCCGATGCTCTACACCATCCTGATGTCGGTGCAGAAGATCGACATGTTTACCCTCGGCACGCTGGCCCGTCCCTTCGTCGGGCTACGCAACTATATCCATGTGCTCTCAATGCCGGTCGCTTGGCGCGTGGCGGAGAACACGGCGATCTTCGTTATTCTCTCGGTGGTCTTTCAACTCGTGATCGGCCTGGCGCTCGCCATCTACTTCCGGCAGGACTTTCCGGGGGCAGCGACGCTCAGAGGGCTGTTTCTAGCAGGCTGGGTGATGCCGGCCCTTGTCGTCGGTGCCATCTGGCGCTGGCTGCTGGCGGGGGATTTCGGGGTCGTCAATTATCTGCTGGGTGCCCTCGGTCTCATCAAGGGACATATCTTCTGGATCGCCGATCCGCATGTCGCGCTCTATTCTCTCGTCATTGCCAATGTCTGGCTCGGTATTCCCTTCAACATGCTGCTGCTCGCGGTCGGGCTCGCCGCCATCCCGGGCGATGTGTATGAGGCGGCGGCTCTCGACGGCGCGGGGCCAATCCAGCGCTTCCTTTGCGTGACCCTGCCAATGATGCGGGCCACACTCGGCGCCGTGCTCTCGCTCAGCATCATTTTCACCCTGCAGCAATACGATCTGGTGGCGGCGCTAACCCAGGGTGGACCATCCAACGCCTCCAACGTCGCGCAATACTGGTCCTGGCAGCTGTCTTTCGAGACCTATGACATCGCGGGCGGCAGCGTGGTGGCCGTCTTCATGATCCTGGTCGTGATCCTGGTGGCCCTTCTCTACGTGCGCTCCACCCGGCTCGAGCAGTCGGCATGAGTGTCATGAAGCGTCGCCTTCTGCTCGGCTTCGGCCTGGTGATAACGGGCATCTATCTCTTTCCGCTCTACTGGATGTATGTGAGCGCGCTGAAGTCGAGCCGGGATCTCTTTACCTATCCACCCCGCTTCCTGCCGCATCATCTCGTCTGGAATGTCGGCCGCGTCTTTGTGCAGCACGAGATGGCGACCTATCTCACCAATTCCTTGCTCATCGCAGCCGGGGTGACGATCATCTGCGTCGTGCTCGGCACCGGATGCGCGCGCGTACTGGCGCGTTACCGGAATCGTCGGGTGGACGTTGCGCTCTTTGCTGTTCTCATGATGCAGGTGCTGCCGTCCTCGCTCATGGTCACGCCACTTTTCGTGGGCTTCAGCGAAGTGGGGCTGCTGCAGTCGCCGCGCCTGGCCGTGATCCTGGCCCAGGTCGCCAAGGTCATGCCCTTCTACATCGTGTTGACACGGGCAAGCCTTGGCCAGATTCCGCAAGAGTTGGAGCATGCCGCGATGGTGGATGGTGCATCCCGCATCGGCGCCTTCTTTCGCATCGTCCTCCCGCTTGCCCGCAACGGCATCCTGGTCACCGGGATCCTCGTCTTCCTGCAAAGCTTCGGCGAATATGTCTATGCGCGCTCGATGATCTCCGAGGATGATCTGCAGACGGCAACCGTCGGGCTTTCCGCCTTTCTCGGTCCCAATACCAGCGACTGGAACGGCATGATGACCTATTCGGCAATCTATGTGACGCCGATCCTGCTTCTGTTCGTGCTGCTCCAGCGGCGTATCGTCAGCGGGCTCACTGCTGGCGCACTGAAGTAAACAGCCCTTCGTCAGTCACGCGCCGCCCAAAGCATGCCCCGGCGGAGAATTTCCCGCATCTCCGGCACCTCGAACTCCCGCGCCACGTGGCCGAGGGAGGAATAAAAGACCCGACCCTCGCCGTGGCGCCGCTTCCACACAACAGGCATGACGACGCCATCGATCCAGCTGGCGTGGTCGCCGTTGAAACGGGTCGTCGCCAGCACCTCGTTGGAGGGATCGACGTGCATGTAATACTGCTCGGAGCGGTAGGGAAATTGTCCCGGCAAACCTTGCATAACGGGATCCTCGGGCTTCGTGATTTGGACTGTATAGTCGATGACATTGCCGGGATGGGCGACCCATTGGCCGCCTACCATGAACTGGTATTCAACCGCCTCACGGAAGGCATCGCCCATGCCGCCGTGATAGCCCGCGAGCCCGACCCCGCCTTCGACCGCGCGCGACAGATTGTCGAGTTCCTCCTTCTCGATCTTCGACATGGTGAAGATCGGCACGATTAGGTTGAGTTCCGCGATGGAAGGATCGGCGAAGGCTTCCGTCGTGTTCTCGAGATAGGTTTTGAAGCCAGCCTCCTGCAGCATGCCGGCGATGATATGGGCGCCCTGTTCCGGCTCGTGCCCGGCCCAGCCACCCCAGACGATCAAGGCTTCTGGCATCGTCTCTCTCCCTCTCTGTTTCAAAGCCCATGCCGCGGCATGGGGGCCGGGCGTTCCGGGCGGCTTGCGATGGTGACGAAGCTACCGCTCGCCGATGAGCGTTCGAAAGCCTCCATGACTTCGAGCACGTGATAAGCAAGCGCCCCGCTCGCCCGGTGCGGGCGGCTTTCGCGGATGGCGTGGGCCATGTCTGCAACGCCGAGACTACGATAGTTGGCGTCGGCGTAGGCATGCCCTGTCTCGACGGTCGTCCAATCTCCGCCGGTCTTTGCCAGTGCAATCTCGCCACCGAAAAAATTGGGGTCGGGCACGATCATGGCGCCCTCTGTGCCGTAGAGTTCCAGCGGTTCATGGCGGTGTTTCGGCACGTCGAAACTCATGGCGATGGAGATCACGGCGCCGGACAGGAAATGCAGTGTGCCGGCGACATGCGTCGGCACGTCCACTGGAATGGCTGTGCCGGCCAATGGCGCGCTGGTGATGGTGCGCGTGGCGCGCGGCATGGTGGCGATGCCGGCGACCCGCGCCACGGGACCAAGAAGATTGACGAGGTCGGTGATGTAATAGGGTCCCATGTCGAGCATGGGGCCGCCGCCCTCGGCATAGTAAAAGGCCGGGGCAGGGTGCCAGCGCTCGTGCCCGGGACACATGAAGAAGGCCGTGCCTGCGACGGCCGTGCCGATGGCGCCCGCGTCCAGCAGGGCGCGGCAGGTTTGGTGCGCGCCGCCCAGGAAGGTATCGGGCGCGCAGCCGACGCGCAGCCCTGCGGCCTCTCCGGCCGCGAGGAGCCGGCCCGCTTCCTTGGTGGTGATGCCGAGCGGCTTTTCGGAATGGACGTGCTTGCCGGCGGCGAGGGCACGCAGGCCGACCTCCACATGCACCTTCGGGATGGTTAGGTTGACGACGATATCGACCGCGGGATCCGCGAGCAGTTGATCCACCGTCATTGCGCGGAGGCCGAACTCGGTGGCGCGCGCCTCCGCCGCCTCCATGCGAAGATCGGCGAGGCCGCGGATGTCGAGGATGGGGAAGGATGGCGCCGCCTTCAGATAGGCGGCGCTGATCGTGCCACAGCCAATGATGCCGATACCGAGTTGCTCGGTCATTTTTTTTGCTCCCTAGGTCTCAGCCTGGACGTGCGGGCCCCGTGGTGTTCCATGGCGCGCCATAAAGATCACGCAAAGTGAGTGCGGCCGCACCTCGTGCCCAGGAATCCTCGCTCCAGCGATGGACCGCGATGTCCGGCACAGGTGCGTAATCGGGCGGCAACAACGCGGCGAGACGGGCGCGCAGCGCATCGAGAAGCACTTCGCCTTGGCCGAAGGCCTCCCCCGCGAGCACGACCATGCGTGGCGCGAAGAGGGTGACAAGATTGGCGATGGCGAAGCCGAGCGCTTCGCCCGCGCGCTGCAGGATGGCGAGGATGCGGGCGTCGCCTTCCCGCGCCGCCGCCATGATCGCCGCCATGCCGCGTCCGGCACGAAAGGCGGCGCGATGCGGCGCATCCTGCAGGATGGTCTCGGCATCAGCGAGAATTGCGGCCTCGGAAGCGATGGCGCGCAGCCGTTGCGGCGCTCCTGCCCCCTTGGCGGATTCGATGAGCAGTCCGTCGAGGTCGGGGCCGAGCCCCTGTGCGCCGCGAAACAGATCTCCCCGATACATGATGCCGAGGCCGAGTGTATGTTCCAGACTGACGACGAGGAAATCCTCAATCCCGCGTGCTTCTCCGAACCAGCTTTCCGCCATGGTCACAAGGTTGACGGCACTCTCGATGACGGTCGTGATTCCAAGTCGCTCCTGCAGCCGCGCAGCGAAGGGGATGTTGGTCTCGCCGAAGATCGGGCTCGACTGACAAATTCCTGTCTCGCGTTCGATCCGCCCGGGGAGTCCGACACAGAGGCCGGCGATCTGCTCAATCGGCAGCCCGGCATCGGCGATGCAACGCTGCACGCCATCCTCCACCAGGTCGGCGATAACAGAAACAGGCTGCCGGCTGATACGAATGGGTAGGGTAAGGCTCGCCAAGGTCTCGGCGCAGAAATCGGTGGTGGCGACGGTGATGTGATCGGGCGCGAGTTTCGCGCCGACGACATAGGCGGCCTTGGGGTTCAATTCCAGCAGAACGCGTGGGCGGCCGCGCGCCATGTCCGCGCTCGGGTTGCGGAGGTCGCCGAGTGCGCGCGGCATGACGAGTCCGTCATCCAGGAGAGCCGCGGTGATTGCTGAGACGGTGGTGGGGCTGAGCTGAGTGAGGTCGGATATTTCGACGCGCGCGATGGGACCGGCGCGACGGATGGCATCCATCACATGGAATCGATTGATGGCGCGCATCAATTCTGGATCGGCGGTTTTCATCGTGACCCGTATTAAGTCGCGCCATTACCCTACCTGTCAACGGCGCGCGCGTAACAAATTTCCTTCATTAGGCGCAGCCCCGCTTGACACTCCGTCACTCACCTGGGCAGGATTAATACGCGTCACAAAATAAGAGCGCCGACGGCGCCATATTGCCAGGGAAACGTCATGCTCAAGGCCATGATCGGAACCGTGTCGCTTGCCGCCATGCTGCTCGCGACCACTGCGGTGGTGCAGGCCCATACCGTCATCAAGATCGTGCACGAGGAGACGAACCCGACCGAGGTGGCACTTTGGAAGCGTATCGCGGCCGATTACGAGAAACTCCACCCCGACGTGACGGTCACATACCAGTATCTGGAGAATGAGGCTTACAAGGCCAAGTTGCCGACGATGCTGCAAAGCAGCGACCGGCCCGACATCATCTGGAGTTGGGGCGGCGGTGTCATGCGCGCGCAGATCGATGCGGGTTATCTTCGCCCGCTCGGCGCCGCCGCACAGGCCGTCGTGCCGAATATGATCCCTGCGGACGCTGCCGCCTACAAGGTGGACGGCAAATACTATGGTCTGCCCATCCTGCACAGCGAGGTCTGTTTCTTCTACAACAAGGAACTTTTCGCCAAGGCAGGCGTGGACGCGAATCAGATCAAGACATGGTCCGAGTTCCTTGCTGCCGTGAAAAAGATCAAGGCTGCCGGCATCACACCCATCACCGTCGGCGCTGGCGAGAAATGGCCCATGCATTTCTACTGGGCCTATCTCGCCATGCGCGAAGGTGGGGCCCGGGTGATCGATGAGGCGCGGGCCGGCAAAGATGGCGGCTTCGTGGCTCCGGCCTTTGTCGAGGCCGGGCAGCGCCTGCAGGAACTGGCGGCGCTGCACCCCTTCCAGCCGGGCTATGTCGGGACTCTCGCGCTCCAGGCCGCGGGGCAGTTTGGGGATGGCCGCGCCGCCATGCAGCTCATGGGAAATTGGCTGCTCAACACCCAGGCTGGCAATGCCGCGAACGGCAAAGGCCTGCCCGATTCCAATATCGGCATCTTCGGCTTTCCGGTCGTCGCCGGGGCGCCCGGCAAGGCAACTGATGAGCTTGGCGGTGTCAATGGCTGGCTTGTGACGAAAACTGCGCCGGCCGCAGCGGACGACTTCCTGGCCTTCTTCTTCCAGCCGAAATACCAGCAGCAAGCCGCCGTGGAGGGCGATTATATCCCCGCGCTTGCCGGCACCAGCGCCTTTATCAAAGACCCCATCATCCGACAGATCGCAATCTCGCTCGAACATGCGACAGCACTGCAGATCTTCTTCGATCAGGCACTTGGCCCCTCCGTCGGGCGGGTCGTCAACGACGTCTCGGTCGCGGTCGCGGCGGGCCAGATGGGGCCCAAGGCAGGAGTCGAGGCCGTGCAGCAGGCTTGGGAAGACGAGCAGTGAGCGGCGGCTGAGGGGAGGGGGATATGGGCCTTGTGCAGCAGGCGGCTCGCCGCGATCATGGTGCGCTGGTCACCGCTCTCGTCTTCGTGCCGCCCGCCATCCTTCTGTTTACAATCTTCGTCATTCTCCCGCTCGGCCAGGCGGCGTGGTTCAGTCTCTTCAAATGGAACGGGCTTGGCTGGCCGCACGATTTCATCGGATTGCGCAACTATCTTCGACTCTGGCAGAGCGGCAGCTTCCGTACCGCCTTTGGCAACAACCTGCTCATCATCCTGTTCTCGATTGTGGTTCAACTACCGCTCGGCCTCGGTATGGCGCTGCTGCTCGCCCGCCGCGCTTGGGGCGCTGTGGCTTTCCGGCTGATCTTCTTCCTGCCGTATGTGCTGGCGGATGTTGCCGCTGGCCTGATCTTCCGCTTCGTGTTTGACGGCAATTACGGCCCGGTCTCCTCCCTCATACAGGCCATGGGCGGGTCTCCGCTCTTCATGCTGGCGAGCCCGAGCCTGGCCTTCACCGCCATCATTATCGTCGTCGTCTGGAAGTATTTCGGCTTTCACATGATGCTCTACATCGCCGGGCTGCAGGGGATCGACCGGCAGCTCTATGAGGCGGCAGAGATCGACGGGGCGAACGCATTGCAGCGCTTCCGCTCGATTACCCTGCCGCAACTGGCGCCCATGCTGAAACTCTCAGTCTTCTTCTCGGTCATTGGTGCATTGCAACTCTTCGACATGGTGATTCCCCTGACCGGCGGAGGACCGTTCGAGAAGACCAATACCATGGTCACCTTCATGTACAGCTTCGGCATCACCCGCATGCGCGTGGGCTACGGATCGGCGGTCGGCGTTGTTCTGTTCCTCGTCTGCGTGATCTTCGCTCTGTTCTATAGACGGATCCTGATGCGTGATGAGTGATCTTTCCCTGAACGGGCGCGGGGCCAGCGTGGTCAAGTGGGCAAAGCGCAGTGAGGCAGGGGCGCAGCGCTCTCGGGGCACCCAGGCGCGGGCCTTCGCGGTCTGGCGGCTCGCCATTCTCATCATTGTCGCAGGCATTGTTCTGCTCCCGCTGGCCGCGACCTTCCTCGGCGGGTTCAAGGACCTGGGCGAGCTCCGCACCAATCCGCTCGGCCTGCCGCATGTCTGGCTGTGGCGCAACTATTGGAATATCCTGGCGAGCCTTCGCTACTGGCGGGTGCTTGGCAATTCCCTGCTTTTCGCGAGCCTGACAGTCGTCCTCACCCTGGCGCTCGGCGCGACCGCTGCTTTCGCCTTCGCCCATCTGAAATTCTTCGGACGACGCTTCCTCTTCAACTATCTCATTCTTGGCCTCATGTTTCCCGCTGCCGCCGCCATCCTGCCGCTCTTCATCCGCGTGCGGCAGCTCGGCCTGGTCGACACTCCTTGGGGTGTCATCTTGCCGCAGGTGGCCTTCGGTCTCGCCATGGGCGTTTTGTTGATGCGCAACGCCTTCCGGCAATTGCCGGGCGAACTCCTGGATGCGGCAATGGTGGATGGCTGCGGCTACATGCGCTACTTCGTGCATGTGACCCTGCCGCTGTCCAGGCCGATCCTCTCAACCGTCGGCATCATCGCTTTCGTCGGCAGCTGGAATAACTATCTTGTGCCATTGATCATGCTCAACAGCACCAGCCTCTATCCCTGGCCGCTGGGGCTTATGGACTATCAAGGCGAATATTCGACGGCTTGGCAGCTCGTCCTAGCCTTCATCACATTGACCATCCTCCCTGCCATCCTGATGTTCGTCCTCGCGCAACGCTACATCGTGGAGGGTCTCACCGCTGGGGCCGTAAAAGGATAATTGTGATGTGGTTCGGGTGGCGGCTTCAGGGAGCGGAAACTATTCGGTTAACGGGCCAGGGCATCAGGTCTTGCGCTCGCCGCGGTAGAGCGAATCCATGCGCTCCCTTTGGTGTCCATGCCGTGACCCTCTGCCGAACGCGATCCTGTAGCGGGCAGTATGATCCGGCCAGCGCCGACAGGTAAGGCTCGTCTCGAAGAGTGGTGACCGGCGCCGGAGGCGCTCGGCTCCGATGGCCTATGAGTCTGGTCGGCGGATCAGACCCCCGGGGGCGGCGATCGCCGGGCGGCACTCAATCTGGCCCAGCCTGATCTTCGATCGTCCGGAGCGCATCCCGGCCAGCCCGACTCTCCATCTTGAGGGGATTGACGGGCCGATGGACCTTCACCTCACCGGCCGGCAGCGCGTCGATTTCGGCCGCATGTCGATTGTCGATCTTGTCGAGCGATCTGGGCCGGCGCGGAGGCCCCAGTCTATGCGCCGACGGGAGAGCAGATGGCCGAACGCCGCATACGCGTTGCTTGCGTAATGGCTGGCTGGTTGATGAACTGCGGACGGTGATCGAACCGGGGAATGGCCAAGTTTTTGAGCGTAGGCCGGGGGCAGAACGCCGTCTAAGCGCTTCGCGACAATTTCAGAGCCGCTGCCGTTTGGCCGGCTGATTTCCCGCCTGGGCTGTGCTAATGGCTAGACCATGATACCCACTGTAGCGTCCCAAACTGTCGCCGAAGCCGAACTTGCCAGCCTTATCGTGTCGACGCTGAATCTGGAAGTAGCCGCTGATACCATCGACCCTGAAGCCCCGCTCTATGGCGATGGGCTCGGCCTCGATTCCATCGACATGCTGGAGGTTTCCCTCGTGGTGGCCCAGCGCTACGGCGTCAAATTGCGCGCCGATGACGAGAACAATACGGCGATCTTCCAGTCGCTGCGCGCCCTCTCAGACTATATCCAGGCGAGCAGAGCGCGCTGAATGCTCAGGGTGACCAAGGCGCGCTCGCCACTGGCCGCCGTGGCGATCATCATCATGACATCCGTGTTGTTCCATGTCGTGATCGTGGAAACCCGCAGGCTACCGCTGAACTTCTCCATCGGCGGTCTGTTCAAGCTCAGCTTCATCGGCTTTTCGGCCCTGACGCATTGGGGCCTCTACGTAAGCCTGCTTGCGGCCTTCGCGTTGACCCTGCGGCGTGGCCATACCCCGCTCATTACCGCCATGGCCTATCGGCTACACGGCACCTTGTCGGATGAGATGATCCGCTATACGCGCTGGGTGACGGTGGCCTGGGCTCTGTTCTTCACGGCCCAACTCCTAACGTCGATCTCGCTCTTCTGCTTCGCGCCTCTGACCGCCTGGTCAGTCTTCGTCAATCTGCTCGACATTCCGCTGGTCGTGACCATGTTTGCGGCGGAATACGCCGTCCGCCTCCGCGTGCTGCGCCATCCGCCCCGGCATTCGTTCAGGATGATGTTCGACATGGTCAGCGATTGCATGCACCGGCCGCCCGCAGGCTCAACCCCGCCCTCCGGGCTGCCGCGACCGTGAGGGAGGCCGCCGAGCCTGCGCCGCGGCAGCTGGCCGTTTTAAGCCACGCCCCGAACGCAATCGTGGCGCTACGTGGCGAAACCCGCGTCTCCGCGGCGCAATTCCGTCGCGATGTGGCGGCGCTTGCGGCCCTCCTGCCGTCCAAACCCTTTCTCGTCAATCTTTGCCAGGACCGTTACCGCTTCATGGTCGGCTTCGCCGCGGCGCTGATGCGCGGGCAGGTCACACTCATGCCCTCGGCCAATACGCCCGGCATACTGAAGGACCTCGCGGAAGACTATGCGGATCTCTACGCGCTGACCGATACGGCCCCACCAGATCTGCCCCATCTTCTTTTTCTCGAGACTTTACCAGAAGCTGAGGCGGCAGATCTCCTTGTGCCAGGCGATCAACCGGCGGTCGTCCTTTTCACCTCGGGCTCGACCGGCCGACCGAAGCCGGTCGCCAAGACTTGGGCGACCCTGGTCGCGAGTGCCCGCGTCGCAGGCGAGCGCCTGAACGCCACTGATTTCCAGGCCGGCTGTGTCATCGGCACTGTGCCCCATCAGCACAGCTACGGACTGGAATCGATCATCCTGCTCGCCTGGCAGTATGGGCTTGCGGTCTTGGCAGCCTGCCCGCTCTTTCCCGCCGATGTTCGCGCGGCTTTGGAAGCGGCGCCGGAGCCGCGCTTACTCGTCACCACGCCTGTGCACCTCCGCGCGCTGATGGCTGATCCGGGCGGCATGCCCGGCGCAGGCCTGATCCTGTCGGCGACCGCGCCGCTGCCGATCGATCTCGCCCAGAGGGCTGAGGCGTGCTTCGGGGCGCCGCTGATGGAGATCTACGGCTGCACCGAAGCCGGACAGATCGCCACCCGGCGCAGCACACAGGAAAGCGACTGGCATTGCTTCGAGAACGTCGTCCTGCATGAGGACGCGACCGGCTGGTGGGCGAGCGGTGCGGCGGTGGAAGGCATCGCACCAGTGCAGGACGTTATTGAGCCTGTGGCACCGGGACGGTTCAGGCTTGGCAGCCGTTCAGCCGATCTCGTCAATATCGCCGGCAAGCGCTCGTCCATCAGCTACCTTACCCATCAGTTGCTGAGCATCCCTGGCGTGGAAGATGGCACCTTCCTGATGGAGGAAGGTGCTGGCCAAGCCGTGCCACGGCTGAAAGCCCTGGTCGTCGCGCCAAGCCTTTCGACCGATCGGATCATGCAGGCGCTACGCGTGACGCTGGAGCCAGCCTTCCTGCCGCGGCCGTTGATCCGGGTCGCGACCCTGCCCCGGAATCATCTCGGCAAACTGCTGCGGGCGGACGTGCTGGCGCTTGCGGCCGCGGAGGCCGCGGAATGACGGATTGGATGCGGCGCGCGCTACACGTGCCGGCCAGCCATCCGACGGCCAGCGGGCATTTTCCTGGACGCGCCATCGTGCCGGGTGCGCTTCTGCTGGATGAGGTGGCGGTGGCGTTGGCGGGATCTGGCGCGCTGACCTTCCGGGCCGTCAAATTCCTCGCCCCAGTGCAGCATGGCGAGCCGCTCGAACTTCTCTGGCAGAACCAGGCCGCCGGGCTTCGCCGGTTTGAAATTCGCCGTATGGAAGGACAGACGCTCGTCGTGAGCGGCACTTTGGAGGCCATGGCATGAGCAGCCGCTCTGGCGTCCAAGAATGGGCGACGCAGCCGGAACGCGGCTCGCAAACCACCATCCGTCTCGCGGCTTGGATCGCGCTGCGGCTCGGGCGACGTCTCGCGCAAGTCTTCCTCTATCCTGTCTGTCTCTATTTCCTCGCGTCATCTCCGGTCGCGATGCGCAGCTCGCGCGCTTATCTGCAGCATGTCTTCGGCAGAAAGCCCCGTATCGGGGAAATCTACCGGCATTTCCTGACCTTCGCCTCCTGTGTGCTCGATCGTGTCTATCTTCTGAACGAGCAGGAAAAGTGGTTCGATATCACGGTCAAGGGCGAGGAGATCGTCCGCCAGATCGACGCGGACGGCGGCGGCTGCCTGTTGTTCGGCGCGCATTTTGGTAGTTTTGAGACGGCCCGCGTGGTCGGGCGTCGTTACCGGGACCTGCCGGTCAGCCTGCTGATGTACGAAGCCAACGCCCGCAAGATCCGCATGGCGCTGGCTGCGATCAATCCGCGCCTAGAAACCGAGGTCATAGGTCTTGGCCGACTCGATTCCCTCATTCTTGTTGCGGAACGGTTGCGGGACGGGCATTTCGTCGGCGTGCTGGCGGACCGCAATGTCGATGGCCGCGATATGCAGCGTATTTCTTTCCTCGGTGCGCCAGCGGCCTTCCCGCAGGGGCCGTTCCGGGTTGCGATGATGCTGCATCGGCCGGTGGTGATGATGGCCGGCGTCTATAAGGGGCGTGGGCGTTACGAAGTGCGCTTCGAACTCCTGGCCCCGGCCAGCGAGGCACGCCCCGCGGATCCGCAAGCCTGGCTGGACGAAATTATGCGCCGCTATGTCTCCCGGCTGGAGGCGCTGTGCCGCGAAGCACCATACAACTGGTTCAACTTCTACGATTTCTGGGCCTGAGATGCAGTCTGTGCGGTGCCTCCTGGCCCTCGGTCTGTTCCTGGCCGCTGCCCCGCGCGCCCATGCGCAAGTTACCTGGGGGCTCGCGCCGCTCATGCAGTCGCTGGCCGAGGTGAAGGCTGCCTCGGCGACCTTCACCGAAACGAAAACCATGGCTCTATTGAAGACCCCGCTGCAGAGCTCGGGCACGCTGCATTATGTGGCGCCGGATTACGTCCGGAAGACCGTGCTCGCGCCGACCCTCCAGGATTTCGTCTTGCAGAAGGACGCGGTGACATTGACGGCCAGCGGGAAGACCCAGCATTTTGACCTCAGCCAGGCGCCGCCGCTTGCCGGATTGGTCGAGGGCGTGCGCGCCACGCTTGCCGGCGATCTGCCGAGCTTGCAGCATTTCTACACGATTGCGCTGAGCGGCGATGCCGAGACCTGGCAGCTTCTGCTGCGCCCGCGCGACGCCTCCGTCAGCCGATTCCTGAGCTGGCTAAGCATTCGCGGCAGCGGCAATCGCGTGACCGAGATCGATACCGGGGGCGCTAGAGGCGACCTAAGCCGCATGAGCGTCGACGAAACCATCGATCATGGTCCGTAGCTGGCTTCCCGTCTGGCTTTGCCTGCTGCTGGCCCTTCTCTGCGCCGGCATCGCCGCCCGCAGTCATTACCGCACGGATATGGGGGATTTCCTGCCCCATGCGCATAGCCTGGCGCAACAGGCGCTGGATGCGCAGGTCAGCAGTGGCGGTGCCTCGCGCATCCTGATGCTGTCGATCGAGGGTGCGCCACCGGCAGCCCTGGCCCAGCTCAGTCTTGGTCTCGGCGCCCGGCTGCGCCGGAACCCGGCCTTCGTCGCCGTTCTAAATGGCGATGATGCCGCGATGGCCGGGGTGCAGGCCTTCGTCTGGGGGCACCGCTACCTGCTCAGCGCCGATAGTACGCCCGCGCTCTTTACCGTCGCGGGCTTGCGCGCCGCTTTGCAGAACGACCTCACCCTTCTGGCGTCCGATTTCGGCGCGGCCGCGGCGCAGAGCCTGCCGGCCGATCCGACCGGCGCGGCGCTGAGCCTGGCGCAGCAACTCGATGCCGCCGCGGGCCACGGCCCGGAGACGCAGGATGGCGCCTGGTTCTCACCCGATGGACGGTCAGCACTACTGCTTCTGCGCACAGCCGCGCCGGGTTTCGATATCGACGCCCAGGCCAAAGTGCTGGCCCTCATTCGCCAGGATTTCGCATCTCTCCGTGCCGCCGTGCCGGGTGCGCAGCAGGCCCGGTTGCGGGAGAGCGGACCCGGCGTCTTCGCAGTCGACACACGCGACGTCACCAAGCGCGACGTCTCGCGCCTCTCCATTCTGGCGACGGCGGGGGCCGTGCTGTTCCTCCTTATCGCCTATCGCTCGCCGCGTGTGCTGTTGCTTGGCCTGTTGCCGGTAGCCTGCGGCGCACTCGCCGCAACCGCTGCCGTTTCACTCGCCTTCGGCTTCGTCCATGCAATCACGCTCGGCTTTGGCGTCACGCTGATTGGCGAGGCAATGGATTATTCGATCTACCTGCTGACTCAGACCCTGAAGGGTGACCGGGCAGACCGTACGCTCGCGCGCATCTGGCCAACGCTGCGCCTCGGCGCGCTGACCTCCATCGCCGGTTTTTGCACCATGCTGCTGTCAGACTTTACCGGCTTCGCGCAGCTCGGGCTCTTTTCGGTCGCCGGGCTGCTGGGCGCGGCCGGGGTCACCCGGTTCGTATTGCCGGTTCTGGTGCCAGACGGGTTCTTCGCCTCCGGTGCTGCCGGCATTGGCGCGCCACTGCGCCTGCTTCTTCGCTGGCAGCAGCCGGCAAGGAGCGTACTCGTCGTGCTGCTCGCCGCCGCGGTCATCGCTCTCGCGGCGCATCGCGGCCCGATTTGGGACGACAATCTTCTCAACCTCAGTCCGCTTTCACCAGCGACCCAGGCGCTCGACCAACGGCTGCGGCATGATCTGGGCGTTCCTGACACGCGCTACTTCATCGCCTATCGGGCGCCGAGCATGGATCAGGCGCTGGAGACGAGTGAGCAGATGCAGACAGTCCTGGCGCCGCTTGTCACGGAGAAGATCATCGGTGGCTATGATCTGCCCAGCCTCGTCCTGCCGAGCGATCGGACGCAGCGGGCCCGGCTGGATGCCTTGCCCGATGACGCAACTTTGCATGCGGCCTTCATGCAGGCGATCTCGGGACTGCCTTTCCGGCCAGACAGTTTCGTGCCCTTCTTCAAAGATGTGGCGCGCGCCCGGGCGGGTGGCCTGTTGACTGAGGCGAGCCTGCCGGCGCTGCTCTCGCTCCGTCTGCAATCCATGCTGATGCCCTCGGGTCACGGCTGGACCGTGCTGGCGCCGCTGCAGAACGTGGCGGACGCCGCCCGGCTGGACGCATCGCTCAAGGCTGCGTTGCCGGCGGGAGCCGTTCTTGTCGATCTCGACCGGCAATCCACCGATCTGCTGCATACCTTTCAACGTGAGGCCGTGACGCTCGCTGTCGCCGGCAGTCTTGCCATTCTCGTTCTGCTGTTCGTCGGCCTGCATTCTCCGCGCCGGGTCCTGGCAGTGGCTGGTCCCGTGGGGGCTGCGGTCATCCTGACCGCCGCCATTTTGACGCTCGGCGGCAAGCTCTCCATCTTCATGGTCGCCGGGTTCCTGCTGATCGTGGCACTCGGCTCCAACTACTGCCTGTTCTTCGCCCGGGGCGACCAGGCGCCCGAGGAACGCGCCCGCGCTCTGGCTTCGATCATGCTGGCCAATCTTTGCACCGTCGCGGCCTACGGGCTGCTGTCGCTCTCTCATATCCCGGTGCTGCACGATATCGGGCTGACGGTCGCCATCGGCACCTTCCTCTGCCTCGTCTGCGGGGCAGCTTTCAGCGCGCCGGCGGCTGATCGGCGCGGGTGATGACCCCTGTGGAAAAGCTCGGCGCTGCGCGGCGTTATCCCTCGGCGTTGCCGGTCGAGGATCGCATCCTGCTCGTCATGCTGCCGGGTGCGGGCATCGCGGCCGATGATTTCGCGGATCATGGCTTCATCGCCGCAGTGCAGGGCAGGGTGCCGACGCTTGATATCGTCGCCCTGCGGCCGGATATCGAGCTTTACCTCGACGGCAACATCGCGCCGGTGCTGCATGAGGGGATCATCGTCCCAGCGGTCGCATCCGGCATCCGGCGCATCTGGCTGCTCGGCCTATCGCTCGGCGGAATGGGTGCACTCCTTTATAGCAGTGCGTATCCGGACCTGGTCGAAGGGCTAGTGCTGCTGGCGCCATTCCTTGGCACCCATGGCACGATGGCCGAACTTACCCGGGCCGGCCGTTTCGTGGATTGGTCGGCGAAAGGCTCTGCCGCGACCGCACCGGAACGCCAATTGCTGACTTGGATACAGGGCCATCTCCGAGCGGGACGGACGACCCCCAAACTCTTTCTCGGCCACGCAACCCGGGATCGCTTCGCCGCCGGACACCGGCTGCTAGCCGCCGCGCTACCGGCGTCCCAAGTCGTGGAGGTGGATGGCGTGCATAACTGGGCGGCCTGGACCCAAGCCTGGCAGGATATTCTTGCCCTCAATCCATTTGCTTGAGGCGCCCCGTCGCAGGGCTGCGGCCGCTGGACGGCTCAATCGGCCGTATTATAGAGACAGGGGATGAACAGGATCGCGGCGGCTCCACCGGCCTACGAAGATATCGTGCCCTATTACGCCGAACTCTGCGCGCTCTCAGAGCTGCGCAAGAAGCCCGGCTTCGGCGTTCCGCTCAACAGCGGCATGGGTGGCCATCTGCTGCTTTATCTCAACGGCGTGCGGGTCGACCGCAGCAGCGGCTATCCGGTAATTGAGGTGGTCCCACCAGGCGCCGACAGCGGCCGTCACGGCGTGGCCATCAGCGCGAATTCCCATTACCGCAATGCCAACTGGGTGGCGATCGAGGATCGCGATTTCATCTTCCGCGGCGCGCTCGCCCCCGGTGAGGCGCTGACGCGCGAGGTCTATGAGCGGACGCAGGCCAGCGCGCGGGAGCGCGGGCTGTTGGACGGCATCGTGTTTCACGAGCATTTTTTTCGCGACAAGCCGCCTGGAATGTCGGTCGAAGATTTCAAATACGAAATATCGGTTGCGACCGATTATGGATCAACCTTCGGGCGCAACTGCTACCGCGCGCGCGTGCCGCTGGATACGCCGCGCATGGAGCGGCTGGTCGCATTTCTCAATGAGCTGAACGAGCCTTACCGAACGGGGAAACGCATCTATCACTGGCGCATCTTCAACGACAATTGCGTCCATATGGCACATAATGCGCTGGCAGCCGCGGGCTTTTGGGCGCCTTGGCCAACCGGCCAGTTACCCGTCCTTGCGGCCTTCCGCTTTCCAGTGCCGAAGAATGCGCTGGTTGATCTGGCATTGCGCGCGAACGATCAGCCGATCGAGAACGCGGAGGCCCTTTTCGCGAATGCCGAGGCGCGGCGCACACTCGTCGAGACCGGGGGGCTGCCGACTGGCCCTGCCGCGCTGACATCGGCGGTGTCGGCCGTCGCCGCGAATGACATCTATGATGTGCGGAGGTTGCGGCTGATTTTCTACGACAATCCTTTCTGGGGCCGGTATCGCGGCTGGTTCAAGCGCATCCTGTCAGAGCCGCGCTATACGGACCTGAAGGCGAATCTGCGCCATTTCGCCCAGCGCTATCAGCTGGCCGCCCGCGATATGCCAGGCCCGGCCGGTTGGGCGCGGGGCGAGCGCGCGCAGTTTCGCGACGCCTACGCACAGTACATCGCCGACGAAGCTGCGAAAGTCGCTGAGTGGCAGGCCAGTCTCGACGCCGGACGGCTTGACGGGCGCGCGCTGCTGGCCCGGAGTGTCGCATGAACCCACCACTTGTCCTCTCCAGCCTCTGTGTCGCGAGCGCGCTCGGCGCCGGCCAGGCCGAGACCTGGGACGCCATCCGCGCCGGCCGCAGCGCGCTCAGCCCCTGCACCTTCGACAGCCTGCCCATCGCGGCCTTCGCCGGTGCCGTGCCGGCTTTGGACGATGCCGCTTTGGCAGGCAAATGGGCCGCCTTCGATTGCCGCAACAACCGGCTCGCTGAACTTGCTTTGCAGCAGGATGGGTTCGAGGAAGCGGTCGCTCAGGCGCGGGCGCGCTATGGCGCGTCGCGCATCGGTCTTTTCACCGGCACCAGCACCTCGGGCATTCTGCAGACGGAACAGGCCTATCGCGCGATCGAAGCGATCGGCGTCTTGCCTGCAGACTTCGACTATGATCGCACCCACAATACCTATGCGCTCGGGCGCTATGTGCGGGCGCGCCTCGGTCTCGCCGGGCCGAGCTTCACCATCTCCACTGCCTGCGCCGCCACGGCCAAGGTTTTTGCCGCCGCCGCCCGCATGATCGCAGCTGGCCTTTGTGATGCCGCCGTCGTCGGCGGGGCTGACAGTTTCTGCGCTACGACGCTCTTTGGCTTTCACGCCCTGGGCGTGCTGGCGGAAGGGCCATGCCGTCCCTTCGACGCCGGGCGCCGTGGCATTTCCGTCGGTGAAGCAGCCGGCTTTGCCTTGCTGGAGCGCGCAGGGCCGGAGCCGGGGCGCGATGGGCTGATGCTACTCGGCGTCGGAGAGAGCTCGGACGCCTATCACATGTCCTCCCCCGATCCCGAAGGCAGCGGCGCCTATGCCGCCATGCGCGCGGCGCTGGATCAGTCCGGGCTCGATCCCGCAGAGATCGACTACATCAATCTCCACGGTACCGCGACGCTGGTGGGCGATGCGGCCGAGGACAAGGCAGTCTCGTCGCTGTTCGGTACGTCTGTGCCGCGCAGTTCGAGCAAGGGTTTCATGGGCCATACCCTGGGTGCCGCCGGGATCGTCGGTGCAACGGTCGCGAGCCTTGCCATCCGGCACGGTTTTCTGCCCGGCAGCCCGCATACACGGCAGCTGGACCGGGCCTTTGCGGAAGGCCATGTGCTGGCAGGGCGCAGCGCCAGGGTCGACCGAGTGATGTGCAATGCCTTCGGCTTCGGCGGTGTCAATTGCAGTTTCGTTCTCGGACGCGCGGGTACGCCCGCATGATCCGGCTTTACGTCGAGGGGATCGGGCTGCGTGGCCCCGGGCTGGACGGTTGGGAGGCGAGTCTGCCGATCTTCGCGGGCGAGGCCGCTTACGAACAGCGACCGATCGAATTTCCGGCGGTCGGATTGCTGCCCCCCAATGAACGCCGCCGTGCCCCCCAGATGGTGAAGCTCGCGCTTGCCGCCGGCGCGGAAGCTTTCGCGACGTCCGGGCGGTCGCCGGCGGAAACTCCCGCCATCTTCGCCTCATCCGGCGGTGATGGGGAAACCATCCATGCGATTCTGCATACGCTGGCCGGAACCGAACGGGAACTGTCGCCGACCCGCTTTCACAACTCCGTCCATAACGTCGCCGCTGGCTATTGGAGTATCGCGACAGGCGCCCGCACGCCCGCGACCAGCCTTTGCGCCCATGACGGCAGTTTTGCCGCCGGCCTGATCGAGGCCGGAGCGCAGGTCTCGGCCGGTGCCGCGGCCGTCGTCCTCATCGCCTATGACCTGCCCTATCCGGGGCCGCTCGCGGCGGTTCGGCAAATTGCCGAGCCTTTCGGGGTCGCATACGTGTTGGCGGCTGAACCCTCCCGGCAGACGGTCGGGAAGATCGATATCGAACTCAGTCCTGCCGGGGGCGTGCCGAGCCCTGCCAGACCGGCCGCGCTGGAGCCATTGCGGCAATCCGTCCCGGCTGCCCGCTGCCTGCCTGTACTGGCAGCTCTTGCCGCCGGCGAGGCCAGCGAGGTGATGCTCGACTACTTGGATGACCTGGCGCTGACAGTGCATGTCATCCCAGGGGGCCGCATATGACCGTGATGCGGCGGAACACCATCCTTGGTCTCATTCCACATGGCGGCGCGATGTGCCTGCTCGATGATGTGCTGAAATGGGACGGGACAGGCATCATCTGCCGCTCCGCCCGTTATGCTGCGGCGGACAACCCGATGCGGCGTGTTGACGGCAGTCTCGGAAGCGTATGCGGTATCGAGATTGCGTCACAGGCCATGGCACTGCATGGCCGTCTGTCTGCGCCGGCCGAGGGCCAGCCGCATCCGGGTTTTCTGGTCAGCCTTCGCGATGTGCGGCTGCGGGCATCGCGCTTTGCGCCGGATGCGGGGCCGCTGACGATCGTCGCCCAGCGGCTTCTCGGCGACACGCGCGGGGCGAGCTACAGTTTCACGGTCACGGCCCGGGAGGACGAATGGCTGAGCGGCCGGGCGACGGTTCTGTTCGAGGCCCCGCTGTGAAGCGCGCCCTCGTCACCGGGGCGAGCGGCAGCATCGGCGCCGCCATCGCCGCGACCCTCGCGGCCGCCGGGCATCACGTGTATCTTCATGCCAATGGGCATTTGCCGCGGGCCGAGATCCTCGCCGCCGAGATCATGGCTCTTGGCGGGAGCGCGGAGGCCCTGCGCTTCGACATCACCAAGCCGGACGAAACGGCGGCGGCGCTCGCGGCAATCCTGGCCGCTGGGCCTATTCAGATTCTCGTCAACAATGCCGGCATTCATGATGACGCGGTGATGCCGGGCATGAGGCCCGATCAATGGTCCCGCGTTATCGACGTCTCGCTCAACGGCTTCTTCAACGTCACCCAACCGCTGCTCCTGCCGATGATCCGCACGCGCTGGGGGCGCATCGTGAATATCTCCTCCGTCTCGGCCATCATGGGTAATCGCGGCCAGGCGAATTATGCGGCCGCCAAGGCGGGCCTGCACGGCGCGGCACGTGCGCTGTCGCTGGAACTCGCGAGCCGCGGCATCACTGTCAACACCGTGGCGCCGGGCATCATTGCGTCGCCCGCGACAGAGACGCTGTTTCCGAAGGAGGCGATTGCCCGCATGGTGCCGATGCAGCGCGCGGGACAGCCGGAGGAGGTCGCGGATCTGGTGGCCTTCCTCGCCTCCAAGCGCGCCGCCTATATCTCCGGCCAGGTCATCTCCATCAATGGCGGGATGGCCTGAAGCAACGGGCTACTCGGGCGACGGCCAGCCGTGCATACATGCGAGCGAGCAGAAAATTGTCCCGCCCATAGCGGAAATGCGAGATTCCGCCTTCATCAGCGCGAAAATAGCGTACCGATACCGGCTGGTTGAAGGCGGGTACGCCGCACCAGGACAGGCGCACCACCGCCTCCGCATCGAAATCATAGCGCCGCATATGCGGGCTTGCCTCCATGATCGCGCGGAGCGGGGCCAGCGGGTAGACGCGAAAACCGAACAGCGCATCGCCGATTTTGGCACCCGTCAGCCACCGCACGATGACATTGGAAATCCGCCGCCCCAGCACCCGCGCACGGGGGGCAGCGGCGTCGAACAGCGGGACACCGAGGATCATCGCCTCCGGGTAAGCGGCGGAGAGCGCCATGAATTGCGGAATCGCCTCCGCCGGATGCTGGCCGTCCGCATCCATGACGAGCGCATGGGTGAAACCCTGGGTTGCGGCGGCGCGCAGCCCGTCGAGCACGGCCGCCCCCTTGCCGCCATTTGCTGAACGTCGGATCAGATGGAGATCGGGGTGTGGCGTCACATGACCCGCCGAGCCGTCGGTGCTACCGTCGATGACAAGAAAGACCGGCTGCCACTGGCCGATTGCGCCCCGAACGGTCTCTGCCAATTTGGTACCGGTATTGTAGCTCGGGATCAGAACAAGCCGGGTGCCCGCCTCATCCATGGCAAGGCTCAGCTTTCCAGCGCCCCGCGCTTGCCGCCATAGATCCGACGCGGGTCGCGGGTCAGCCGGAAGCGGAGGTGGGAGAGTTTGGTGACGTAGTAGATCACGCGGAACAGATAGAGCCGTACTTGCACCGGCCAACCGTCGAAGATCGCGCCGGCCAGAATGGAGAGGACAGCCTCCTCCACGCGGAACATGTTGCGCGGTGACATGAAGAGGTTGCGCATCGCGGGTTCGCGAATTCGGTAGATGAACCAAGTGAAGGAGCCGAGCGCGCGTTGCGTCTGCGCATCATAGCGGCGTAGCAGGCGGGCGGCCTTGCGTGGGCTGCGCAGGGCGCCGTCCACCGCGTCGGC
>NZ_DATJJK010000022.1:0-30808 GCF_035492295.1 Acidisoma sp.
CGCTTCTTAAGGCGCTGTATGTTCAGCAGGTCGTGCGCCCCGAGATCGCTCATCCGGATGATCACCGTATCGAGATCCCGGTGTTCGCTTCGCAACTCGTGGATGCGGCGCAGCAGCGTGTCACGGTCAGAGAGCATGGGGCGTGCTTATCATGGGCGGGTTCGTGGTCATACCCTTGTGCGCTGCACCCATGCAATCGCGATCATGTGCGTGATTGTTAGTGGAAGCGCGGGGCAAGCGGCAGTAGCCTTTCCCCTGTCACACGGGTGTCATCAGGACGCGCGGTGCCACATTGAAAATGCTTGTGAGAAGGGAGATTCCCATGAATCTACAGGCTCGACTGGACACACTGAAGGACCGCCACGCTAACCTGGAGGCACGTCTCGCCTCGGAAGACCGTCGGCCCGCCCCGGATAGCGAAACGCTAACCACTCTCAAGCGCGAGAAACTTCGACTAAAGGAAGAAATGGCCCGGCTCTCGGGCAGCGCCCACTAGCGGCGCCCAAAATCCCCCCCAGGAAAAGGGGCAGGTCGCGGCGGCCTGCCCCTTTTTTGTGAGTTACGGCTAGCTGTTCAGGCGGCGTCGCTTTCCGCGAGAGGCGGCGGCGGCGGCGGCACCTGGCGGCCCTCGCGGATCAGCCGCTCATTTGCCTGGTTCACCGCATCGTTCAGGTCGCTCTGCTTGCAGAGACCGAGGATCACCGGATCGCGTGGCTTAATGTTGGCGCTGTTCCAGTGGCTGCGCTCCCGCACCTTCTGGATCGTCTCCTTCGTGGTGCCGAGCAGTTTCGCAAGCTGCAACTCGGACAGCTGCGGGAAGTTGCGCAGCAGGAAGGCGATGGCATCGGGCCGGTCATTCCGCTTCGCAACCGGCGTATAGCGGCCGCCCTTGGTCTTTTTCGAGGTCGGCACCGCCGAGGCCAAGATGCGGAGCCGGGCGCTCGAGTCCGTTTCGCAACGGACGATATCCTCGGCCGAGAGCTGGTTGTTGGCGACGGGATCGTAGCCCATGATTCCTTGCGCCACCTCGCCATCGGCAATGGCCTGGACTTCCAGCGGATGCATGCCGCAGAAATCGGCGATCTGGTCGAAGGTCAGGGCCGTCTTGTCGATCAGCCAGACGGCTGTGGCTTTGGGCATCAAAGGAAGGGTCATTGTCGAAACACCTAGGATCACCCGCGTGAGCGGATGTGAGGTAAGCGGTTCATGTCCGGATCAAAGCCGATATGGACGCCCCCCCCTTCGCCGGTCAAGTCGCGAAAACCTGTTATGATTGTGGGGCAGGGGAGCCTGAGCGCAGGCGTTAGCCGCGAGCGGGGGCATGCCACCGCGCGAGGCTCCCCGCGCGGGGCTCGCTGACATAGAGGAGCATGCGGAAACCATCCCGCGTAAAGGCGCGCTCAGGCTCCTCCTGCATGCCGATGCCGGTGAGGAGCGCGCGGGAGGCGGGATTGCTCTCCCGCGCGACGGCGACGATGCGTGGCAGACCCCGCTGGTCATGGGCGAAGCGAAGGGCGGCCATCGCCGCCTCCCGCGCCAGGCCCTGGCCGCGCGCCTCCGGCCAGAAGGCGAAGCGCAAAGCCATGCCGCGCCCGTCCGTCCGGGCAAGAATGCCGGCGATGCCGTAGAAAGCCTCCGTCTCGATGTCGCGGGCCGACCACAGGCCGATGCCATGGGCGCCCCAGGCGCGAATATCCGCGGCCAGCTCCTCCCTTGCCTGTTGCGGCGTCCGCACGCCGCCCAGCATCATGGCGAATGCCCTGGGATCGGCCTTGAGCGCCGCGATCTCCGCCTCGTCCCGGGCGGCGACCGGCCGCATGAGAAGCCGGCCCGTGCGCAACACCCAGGCCGGGTTGCACAGGGCCGGGTCCCGCCCGCACTGAAGCCTATCTTCGCTCACGAGGAACTGCCTTCCGGCCGGAGATGGCGGGGCAGAGCCCCGCCCGGCGGGCTAACGCGCCAGAGGACGATACTTGATGCGATGCGGTTCGGTCGCCTGAGCACCGAGACGACGCCGCTTGTCCTCTTCATAGTCCTGGAAATTGCCCTCGAACCACTCGACGTGACTGTCCCCCTCAAAGGCGAGGATATGGGTCGCGAGCCGGTCCAGGAACCAGCGGTCATGGGAGATGATCACGGCGCAGCCGGGATATTCGACGAGCGCTTCTTCCAGGGCCCGCAGCGTGTCGACGTCGAGATCGTTGGTCGGTTCGTCGAGCAGGATGACGTTGGCTTCGGTCTGCAGCATCTTGGCGAGGTGGACGCGGTTACGCTCGCCGCCCGACAGGATGCCGACCTTCTTCTGCTGGTCCGAGCCCTTGAAGTTGAAGGCCCCGACATAGGCGCGGGATGCGATGGTGCGCTTGCCGAGATGGATGACATCGGTGCCGCCGGAGATTTCCTCCCAGACGTTCTTGTTCGAATCCAGGCTGTCGCGCGACTGGTCGACATAACCGAGCTTGACCGTCTCGCCGATCCTGAGGCTGCCCTCGTCCGGCGTTTCCACGCCCATGATCATGCGGAAGAGGGTGGACTTGCCGGCGCCGTTCGGCCCGATCACGCCGACGATGCCGCCCGGCGGCAGCTTGAAATTCAGCCCATCGATGAGCAGCCGGTCGCCGAAACCCTTCTTGAGGTCGGTCGCCTCGATGACCGTGCCGCCAAGCCGCGGCCCGGGCGGGATGACGATTTCCGCGACGCCGCCGGCGCGCTCCTGGCTCGCCTGCTGCATCTCCTCATAGCGCTTGATTCGCGCCTGGCTTTTGGCCTGGCGGGCGCGCGGCGAGGAAGAAATCCACTCGGCTTCGGCGGCCAACGCCCGCTGGCGTGAGCTCTCTTCCTTCTCTTCCTGCGCCAGGCGCTTCCTCTTCTGGTCCAGCCAGGAGGAGTAGTTGCCCTCGAAGGGATAGCCCCGGCCGCGCTCGATTTCGAGAATCCAATTGGTGACGTTGTCGAGGAAGTAACGGTCATGGGTGATGATCATCACCGTGCCGGCGAATTCCCGCAGCGTATGTTCGAGCCAGGCGACGCTTTCGGCGTCGAGATGGTTGGTCGGTTCATCGAGCAGCAGAAGGTCGGGCTTTTCCAGGAGCAGGCGGCAGAGCGCCACGCGCCGCCGCTCACCGCCAGACAGTTTCGTCACCTCGGAATCGGCCGGCGGGCAACGCAGGGCATCAAGTGCGATCTCGATGCGGCGGTCCATCTCCCAGCCGTCGCCAGCGTCGATCTTTTCCTGGAGCGCGGACTGTTCGGCGAGGAGATCGTTCATCTCCTCCTCCTCCATCGGCTCCATGAACTTCTCGGAAATCGCGTTGAAGCGGGCGAGGGCCGCCTTCACCTCGGCGAAGGCTTCGGCCACGTTCTCGCCCACCGTCTTGGTCGGGTCCAGATGGGGTTCCTGCTCCAGATAGCCCACGCGCACGCCGTCCGCGGCCCAGGCCTCGCCGCCGAATTCCTTATCCACCCCGGCCATGATCTTGAGCAGCGTCGACTTACCGGCGCCGTTCACGCCGAGCACGCCGATCTTCACCCCCGGCAGGAAGGAGAGGGTGATGCCTTTGAAGACCTCGCGACCGCCTGGGAAGGCCTTGGTCACGTCCTTCATCACATAGACATACTGGTAGGCGGCCATGGCGAAGCTCCGTATGCGCGGGGTTGCCGTGCTCTAGGGGGTGTCGGGGTCTGGGGCAACCATCAAGGGGCGGTGGCTTGACTGCGCCTGGCAGGAATCGAACCCGCAACCAAGCCGTTATGAGCGGCCCGCTCTAACCGTTGAGCTACAGGCGCAGGAGACCGGATATCCTCCGAACGGCTGCTGCTTGGCAAGCGCCGCCATGCAAATCTCCCCCCTTTCGCGAAATCGGGGATTAGGTGAAACTTTCTGCCAATCCAGGGAGAGAAACCTTTTCATGTCTTTCACCGCCACGCGCGCGGCCGATACGCGGCAGACTGCGCCGAGCACCGGCCGCATCGTCATCGCGAGCCTGATCGGCACCACGGTCGAATTTTATGACTTCTACATCTATGGCACGGCCGCCGCTCTGGTGCTGGGCCCGGTCTTCTTTCCGTCCCATATGCCGGGGGCCGGCACGCTCGCCGCCTTCCTGACTTTCGGCATCGCCTTCCTGGCCCGGCCCGTGGGCGCCTTCCTGTTCGGCCATTTCGGAGACCGCTTCGGCCGCAAATCAACCCTCGTCGCCTCGATGCTCGTCATGGGGATTTCGACGACGCTGATCGGCTTGCTGCCGAGCTATGCGACGGCCGGTATCCTGGCGCCGATCCTGCTGTGCCTGATGCGCCTTGGGCAGGGCATCGGGCTTGGCGGCGAATGGGGCGGGGCGGCGCTGCTCGCCACCGAAAGCGCGCCGGAAGGCCGCCGCGCCTGGTTCGGCATGTTTCCGCAGCTCGGCCCTTCCATCGGCTTTCTCATCTCCAACGGCGTCTTCCTCGTTCTCTTCGCCGTGCTGAGCAATGCACAGTTCCTCGCCTGGGGCTGGCGCATTCCCTTCCTGGGCAGCGCGGTGCTGGTCGGCATCGGCCTGTATGTCCGCGGCCGCCTGCCGGAAACGCTGGCCTTCTCCCGCGCCGCTGCCCGGAATGAGCAGGTGCGGTTGCCGCTGACCGCGGTGATCGTGCGGCAATGGCCGGGGCTGCTGCGCGGCGCCTTCGCCATGGTCGTCTGCTACGCGCTTTTTTACATCTCGACCGTCTTCGCGCTGGGCTACGGCACGCGCGTCGGCCATATCCCGCGCAGCACCTTCCTCGGCCTGCTCTGCATCGGCATTCTGGGCATGGCGGTGGCGACGCCCATTGCGGCGGCCCTCGCGGACCGTTTCGGCCGGCGGCCTGTCCTGCTCGCGGCTTCGGCGGCGGCGGCGCTCTCGGGCTTCCTGGTGGCGCCGCTGCTGGGCAGCGGCAACCCCTGGGTGGTGCTGGTCTTTCTCATCCTCGAACTGGCGATCATGGGCTTCACCTTCGCGCCCATGGGCGCGCTGCTGCCGGAACTCTTCCCGACCAACCTGCGCTATTCGGGGGCTTCGGCGGCTTATGCGCTGGGCGGAATCCTCGGCGGCTCGCTCGCCCCCTATATCGCCCAGAGGCTGGTGGCCTATGGCGGCCTGCCCTGGGTCGGCCATTACATCACCGTGGCCGGCCTGGTCAGCTTCGTCGCCATCCTCACAATGGCGGAGACGCGCGGGCGGGATTTGACCAGGAGCTAAAGCGTTTCGGCTTGGCAAGCGGGGGCGAATGAAGGAGGGTGCGCCCGTTCAAATTCCTACGAAGTTCCGGAGACCGTCATGGATGTGACCAAGATTCCCACGGGCAAGGCCCCGCCGGGCGATGTCAATGTGGTGATCGAGATCCCGCAGGGTTCGGCCGTCAAATACGAGGTCGACAAGGACAGCGGCGCGATCTTCGTCGATCGCTTCATCTTTACCCCCATGGCCTATCCGGCGGCCTATGGCTTCATTCCGAACACCCTTTCGGAAGACGGCGATCCGGCGGATGCCCTCGTCCTTGTGCCGACCCAGGTGGTGCCCGGCGCGGTGATCCGCGCGCGGCCCATCGGCGTGCTTTTCATGGAGGACGAGTCCGGCAAGGACGAGAAGATCATCTGCGTGCCCCATGACAAGGTGCATCCGCAGTTCAAGGACCACACAGAGCTTTCGACCCTGCCCGATATCACCACCAAGGTGATCGAGCACTTCTTCACCCGCTATAAGGACCTCGAGCCCGGCAAGTGGGTGAAGGTGACGGGGTGGGGCGACCGCGCCGCCGCCGAGATGGCGATTACCACCGCCATCAAGGCCTTCGAGGCGACCAAGAAAGGCTGATCGGCCGCCTCTCTTTCTTTTGCGCGGTATCGCGCGGGGCATGGACTAAGTTGGAAGGGCGGCCCCGGGGAGACCTGGATCCGCCCTTTTCCGTGTTTGGGGGCTGCCATCGGCGATCTCGTCATCACGCTGGACCGGGCAAGCGCGGAAGCGGCGGTCGAGGATGGCGCCCGGCGCTACTTCGCTGAGACCCGCACGCGAATCCGCCCCTTCGTCGACCGGCATTTCTCGGTTCCCGGCACGCTGGCGCTGCATCGCGCGGCGGTCGGCTGGGACATTCTCCGGGCGCCTGCGAACCTGACGCTGGCTTTGCCGCAGCTAGCGATGCAGCTCGGTGCCAAGGGTGCCGGGCGGCTTGGCGCGAAACGGACGAAAAAACTGCTCGACCGATCGATCCTGATCGAAACCGCGCTGTCGCGTGAGATCGAGTGGCTGATCACGACCGAACTCCTGGAACTGCCCATTCGCCAGAAGGCGCGCGAAAGCTGGCGAGACGGGCTGTCCCGCGCGATTCTGGAAAGTCCGCATGTCGCGGGGGCGATGCAGGCGATGCTACTCGCGCTCGGCGCCCATGGGGCCGACCCGGCGTTTCAGGAACGGCTGCGCCGGGCAATGCTGGAATACGGCCTCACCCGCAACGCGGCGGCCGAGATTACCACCGGCCTCATCAATCTCGGCGCCGGTGCGCTTGCCCTGCAGAAGGTGACGCCAGGGGCTGTGTCCCTCGGCCCTGCGCTTGCCGCCGCCCTTTCCCAGAAGGCGGCAATCGGCGCCTTTCCCTTCGGTTCCTGGCTCGGTAGTGCCTGGTACGCGCTTTTTCCCGTCGCACCCGGCGCGGGCTTCGTGATGACGACGACAGGCGGAGTGATGCTCGCTTCCGCCGCCTTCGCGGCCTTTGCGGGGGTGATCTCGGACCCGATCCAGCGCGCGACCGGACTGCACGAGCGGCGGCTGAAACGGATGGTGGATGCCTTGGAGCGGCAGTTCCTCGACCCCGAAGCGCAGGGCTTCGCGGTGCACGACCATTACGTCGCCCGGCTGCTCGACCTGTTCGACATCCTGGGCGGGGCGATGCGGATCGCGGCCCGGTAGTGAGCGGCGCGCGCTGAACTCAGGACTGCGTAAAATCCTTGGGCGACAGATCCGTGATGTGAAGGAGTGTTATCCGCTCGCCGTCCGGCAATGCGAGATAGGTTGAGCCGCCGGTCACCGTGTCATCGGCCACGACCTGGTCGGAGATGATGCCGAATCCACGCAAGTCGATTTTGTCGAGTCCCGGCGTGAAATCGGTAAGGGTCGTCTGGCCTCCTCCCGATGGGAGATTCTCCCCCGATAGGTTGAAAAAGCGGAACTGGTCGCGTCCCGCGCCGCCCGTCAAGGTTTCGGCGGCAACGCCTGCAACCAAAGTATCATTGCCGCTCCCTGCAATAATGACCAGGCTTGGAATTGCAGGATCATCAGTCGTGATGAAAGGGCCGGAATAGCCTTCGTAGATGTTGTTTCCCGTCGATGAGCCGCCGCTCAGCGTGTCGCTGCCGTATTCGCCTGCAATCAGCACATCCCGCGCATTTCCCGCGGCAATGAGCAGCGAGTTGCCATGCAGACCGCCGACCAGGGTGCTGGCCTGCAAACCCGCAGTAATCGTGTTGTTTCCGTTATAATATCCCGTTTCATAATTCGGGTTCGTGAAGTAGCCGCCCTCAAAAAACCCGCCGCCGGCTCCGCCCGATATCGTCGCGTGTTCAGCACCACCGCCTTCGATGACGTAATGACCATTGCCACCGCTGAAGGTGAAATCCGCGCCGCCGCCGATTACGGTTTCTTTTCCGATCCCCGTCGCGGTCACGTCGTTCTGTCCGAACGGGTCCTCGCTATCAGCGACCAGTGTCGGCTCAATCATGACCGTATTGTCGGTACCGGTAAGAACGACGCTGTTGTAGCCACCGATATCGACAGTGTCATTCTTGCCGCCGACCTCGATGCGGTCATTGCTCCCTGGGAAAGCCTGGCCGGTTACGGTCTCCCCATACCCCAGCAACTGTATGTCATTGTTGCCGGTGCCTTCGCTGGCACCGATGATGACACTCGACCCGGCACCTGTGACGACCACGGTGTTGTTCGAGCCTTCGCCACCTTCGTATTCCTCACCGACAAGGTCGATTTGCTCCAAGGCGCCGAGCGCAAGTACGGTCGTATCGTTCGTGCCGCTGAGGTCGATCGACTGGCCTGGTGCAGTGATGATGATCGGGCTTGTGTCAGGAGCGACTGTACTCGCCATAAAAATGCCCTCGCCAACAGGAGAAGCTCATTATTACATGTAGGATAAGACACACGAATTTCAAAACGAAGACATTAGGGATGACGCGCGGACTTCGAGGCTTCGCCGCTTGGCGCCAATACTTGGTTAATCCGACTGATAGAATATCTTTTGCTTCTGAAGAGCAAAAATGTCGATGCTGCTTGCGCCACTCTTAGCTCAGCACCGCCTCCTGAACATCGATCTTGCGCGGAATGAGGCGCAGCCCCGCGAAGACATCGGCGATCTTCTGCTGATCGGCGATGATCTCTGGCGAGATGGGAACGACGCCGTATTTCTGGCGGGTGAACCAGACTTTCAGGATTTCCGGCGAAATGCCGATGGTTTTCGAGAGATCCGTCGCGATCTCGGATAGGTGGGACGGCTCCCAGGCCTCGATGTCCTGCACCGCCGCGATGGCTTGCTTCACTGCCTCAGGCTTGGCGGCCGCGACCGCGCGGCTCGTCAAATAGAAGGCGCGATTGGGCATCAGGTCCGTGCCGTCTATCAGAATCTTGGCGCCCTGGACCTCGGCCGCAGCCACGAAGGGGTCCCAGACCGCCCAGGCTGCGACGGAACCGGATTGCAGCGCGATGCGGCCATCGGAGGGCTGCAGATAGGCCGGGGTGATATCGCCCCAGGCCAGCCCCGCGTCCCGCAGGGCGGCGACGAGGAGATAATGGGCGCTGGAGCCGCGGGCGACCGCGACTTTCTTTCCCTTCAGCGCCGCGACCGTCTGGATGCCGTTGTTCGGCTCGACGAGGATCGAGACTGCGCGGGGTGAGGGCTGGGTTGCCGCCGCATAGAGGACGGGCACGCCGGCCGCCTGGGCGAAGATCGGCGGCGGTTCGCCGGTGAAGGCGAAATCCACCGCACCATCGTTCAAAGCCTCGAGGATCGGCGGGCCGGAGGTGAAAATGGCCCAGGAGACGGCATAGCCGAGCGGTTTCAGGCGCTGCTCCAACAGTCCCTGCGCCTTGAGGAGGGCAAGGGCCACCGAAGCTTTCTGGTACCCGACCCGAAAGACGCGTGCTTCCGCCCGAGCCGGACGGAAGGCACCGAGGGCAGGAAGTAGTGCGGCAGTTCCGAGAACATGGCGTCTGGCGATGATCATCACACGATTTCCTGTGGTTATTTCCAGCATGATGGTGCGTGGATATCTAGAAAGTCAAATCATATAGCGATTAACATTAGTTGTTACCGTGCTCTCTGTTCCCCTGGGCCGGATGGGGCTATGCGAGCGCGGATGGTGCCCGGAGAGAAAGAGATGTCCCCAACCGGCTCGGCCCTGGTTCTGTTTTCCGGCGGCCAGGATTCAGCGACCTGCCTGGCCTGGGCGTTGGCGCGTTTCGACCATGTGGAGACGATCGGCTTCGATTATGGCCAGCGCCACCGCGTGGAACTCGATGTCCGCCCGACCGTGCTGGAAAAGCTGTGCGCGCAGTTCCCGGCCTGGGCCGCGAAGCTGGGCGACGATCATCTGATCGATGCCGGGATCGTGGGAAAACTCAGCGAGACGGCCCTGACGCGGCAGACCGAGATCGCCATGCAGGCGGACGGGCTGCCCAATACCTTCGTACCCGGCCGCAACCTGCTGTTCCTGACCATGGCGGCGACGGTCGCCTACCGGCGCGGGATCAAGCATATCGTGACGGGTGTCTGCGAGACGGATTATTCCGGCTACCCGGATTGCCGGGACGATACGATCAAGGCGCTACAACTGGCCCTCAATCTCGGGATGGACCGGCGTTTCGTGCTGCATACGCCGCTGATGTGGATCGACAAGGCCGAGACCTGGGCGATGGCCGAGCGCCTGGGCGGCGCGCCGCTCGTCTCCCTCATCAACCACGAGACCCATACCTGCTACATGGGTGATCGCACGACGCTGCACTCCTGGGGCTATGGCTGCGGCCATTGCCCAGCCTGCGAACTGCGCGCCGAGGGCTGGGCGCGATACACCCAGCCCCGGTAACGAGAAGAAGGTCTTTTTGGTTCTTTTTCTTCCAGAAAAAGAACGCGCTTCTTCTTACGGCAGGCGGCTGCGCGCGGCCTGACGCTCGGCCTCCTCCGCCGCCTTGATCATGGCTTTCGTATACATCAGCGCATGGGTTGCAAGATCGACGCTGTCCTCCCAGAGATTGCGCCAGATGCCGAGGATGCCTTCCAGCGGTTGGCCGACGACGCGGGAGGAGAAGGATTCGAAGGTGATCGGTCCCTGGTAGCCGCTTTTCACCAGAGCCCGGAAGACAGCGGTCAGGTTGATTGATCCCGATCCCATGTAGCCGCGGTGGGAATCACCGGTATGGAAATAGCCGATATACTCCCCCGTCTCTATGATCGCCGAGGAGACATCCGATTCCTCGATATTCATGTGATAGACATCGAGATGCGCACGGACATTGGCAAGGCCGATGCGCTTGCACATCTCGACCGCCTGGGATGCCGTGTTGAGCACGTTGGATTCGTAGCGGTTCACCACTTCGAGGCCGAGGGTGATGTTGCTGCGGGCCGCGATTTCGCCCACATGGTGCAGCACTTCGACCGAGCGGGCGACGCCGTCGGCCGTGGTCGGCACGGCATATTTCTGGAAGGCGGAATGCAGGATGCCGCAAAGATGCGTGGCACCGAAGTCACGGCACAAATAGATATATTCCTCGAGCCTCTGCTGACCGCGCTTGGTCTTCTCGGGATCGTTGCTCGAAATATCCGTCGAGGCATCGAGACCAAAGGACATGGTCGCGCCAAGCTTGTGCTGTTCAAGCTGCTTGCGCGTGAAGTCGACATCGACCTGCTTCGGATCCATCACCGAGAGCTCGATCAGATCGAAGCCGACCTCGGCCGTGCGCGCGATGGCGCGGGAGCATTCATCATGGCTCCATCCCTTTTCCCAGACGAAGGCATGCACACCGAGTTTATTCATAGGGCGTTTCCTTTCTTTCAAGCTGCGCCGACGATATGGGCGACGACGGCGTTCATGCTGGTCTCGGCGATCGCCTCGTCGGCCACCACCTGGCCCTGCCGCAAAGCGACGATCCGGTCACAGACCGCGAAGACATCCGTCAGCCGGTGGCTGATGAGGATGACGGCAATGCCCTGGCGCTTCATTTCGCGCACAAGGTCAAGCACATGCTCCACTTCCCGCACCGCGAGCGCCGCCGTCGGCTCGTCCATGATGACCAGTTTGGGCGCGAAGGTGAGGGCGCGGGCGATGGCGACCGATTGCTGCTGGCCGCCCGAGAGATGGCCGACCAGATAACGGACCGAGGGTAGTCGCGCTCCGAGGCGGTGGATCATCGCTTCCGCCTCGCGCTCGATCCGGGCGCGGTCGATGACCGATAGACCAAGGAAGCGTCGCGTCGGCTCCCGCCCAAGAAAGATGTTGGAGGCGACGTCTTGCTGACGGGCGAGGGCGAGGTCCTGATAGATCATCTCGATGCCGAGGGCGCGGATTTCGCCCGGGCTGAGGCCGGCGAGATCGCGATCGGCAAAGCGGATGGCGCCGCCGGTCGGGCGATGAATGCCGGTGATGGTCTTCATCAGCGTCGATTTGCCGGCGCCGTTATCCCCCAGCAGGGCAACGGCCTCTCCGGGCGAGACCGAGAAGGTGACGCCGCGCAGCGCTTCCACGGCGCCGAAGCTTTTGCGCACATCATCAAGTTCGAGAAGGCTCATGACCGCCCCCTGCCGCGGTTGATCTGATCGAGCCAGACGGCGAGGACGAGCACGCCGCCGATCGCCATCTGCTGGTAGAAGGAGGAGACGGCGAGCAGGTTCAGCCCGTTCTGCAGCACGCCCATGATGAGCGCGCCGATCAGCGTGCCGATGACACTCGCCCGCCCACCGAAGAGATTGGTGCCCCCGAGAATGGCGGCGGTGATGGCGGTCAGTTCGTAGCTTGTGCCGGCAGTGGGATCGCCGGAATTGACGCGGGCGGCGAAGAGCAGACCCGCGAGCCCCGCGAGCAGACCGGATAGCGTGTAGAGGGCGACGCGGTGCCGTTCGACGCGAATGCCGGTGGCGCGCGCCGCCGCTTCATTGTCGCCGATGACGAGGGCGTATTTGCCGAAGCGCGTGCGCGACAGCACGAAATGTGTGATGGCCGCGAGCAGAAGAAAAATGATCGCCGGCACCGGCACGCCGAGCGGCCGACCCTGGCCGAGCCAGACGATGGGGGCTGGCAGTCCGTAGACCGGCTGGCCGTTGGTCAGCACCAGCGCCGCGCCGCGCGCGACGCCCAACATGCCGAGCGTCACGATGAAGGCCGGGATGCGGGCCCGCGCAATGAGCAGTCCGTTGATGACGCCACAGAAGGCGCCGGCGGCGAGCGCGAAGACGATGGCGAAGGGCCAGGGCAGACCGACCACGTTGACGGAGAGCGCCGAGACGACGGCAGCGAAGCCGAGCATCGAGCCCACCGAAAGGTCGATCCCGGCCGCCGCGATCACGAAGGTTGAGCCGAAACCGAGGATGCCGATGACGGAGGTCGCGAGCAGGATATTGAAGGCGTTCGACAGGCTGAGGAAATAGGGAGAGGCGATTGAGAGCCCGACCACCAGGACCAGCAGCACCGCCAGGCTTTCAAGCCGGATCGCGCCGCCGAGGCTGCGGAATGAGAAGGGAAGTCGTTGTGCCGTCAATGTCGTGTCCATATCCGTCTCCATGGGGAGAATACGGCGCGCGGGCCTTCAGGGTCCGCGCGCCCGTGGCCTGGGTGACGGTGCTATTTGACGTATTGCAGATCGGGATCCGTGCCCGCCGCGAGAACGTCTTTGGTCAGAACCAACGTCGGCACATGGATCACATCAGGCACGCTCTGGCCCGCCAGGACCTTCTTCACATTGGCGACTGCCTCCATCCCTTCGAGATAGGGCAGCTGGGCGACGGTCGCGGTGAGCCGCCCGGCCTTGATCGACTTCACCCCGTCCACCGTGCCGTCCACACCCACGACCGTGACCTTGCCGCCACGGCCGGCCGCGAAGACCGATTCGACGGCGCCCAGCGCCATGGTGTCGTTACAGGCGAAGATCGCGACCAGGTTCGGATTGCGCTGCAGGATGTCGTTCGTGATGTTGGCCGCCTTGTTGGCGTCCCAGTCACCGGGGAGGGAGGCCACGACCTTGAGGCCAGGTGCCGCTTTCGCCAGTTCCTGCCGGAAGCCGTTCGCGCGCATCTGGCCGGTGACATTCCCGGAAAGACCCTCGATCACCAGCACCGGGCCAGTCGCGTCATGGCCCAGCTGCTGTGCCATGAAGTCCGCCGCCTGCATGCCGGCATGGATATTGTCCGAGCCGATGCGGAAGGCGACCTTGACCCCGGCCTTGGCCGTGATGGCCGGATCGAGATTGGCGTCGAGATCGACGACCGGAATGTTCGCATCGTTCGCCGACTTCATGCAGGGCAGGAGGTTCGAGGAATTGATGGCCGCCGCGATCAGGGCTGCAGGTTTGCGCTCCAGCATCGTCGTGCACAGGTTGAGTTGGGTTGCCGCATCCTGGTCGGATTGTGCGGCCTGTTGGAAGATGGTCACGTCGGATTGCCGCCCGCCTTCGGCCACGCCTTTGGCCATCGCACCCCAGAAGGGGTTGGACAGGGTTTTCAGCAACACGCCGTAGACCGGCTTGTCCGCCGCCTGGGCTGCGGGATGGGCGGCGAGGCCGAGCGCGAGCGCCGCGGCCGTCATCAGGATCGTCTTGTTCATTGTGGGCGTTCCTCCGTTTCTTATTGTTATGAAGAGGCAGCGACCGGTCGGAGTTCCTCTTGCAGGGCGACGAGCGGCCGCTGGGTCGATTCCCGCACGGCGAGCGTGCAGGGCAGGCAGAGGTGGCGCGGTGCCGCGAGGGGGGCGACGAGGCGCGCCTGCAGCAGCCGCCAGGCGGCATCCGCCATGGCGGCGACGGGCTGAGCGATGGCGCTGAGATAGGGACGGAGCACGGTCATCCAGTCGGAATCGTCGAAGGCAAGGAGCGAAATATCGCCCGGGAAATCGAGATCCATGGCGCGGATGGCCTTCATGGCACCGAGCGTCCCCACGTAATTGGCGGCGAAGATGGCGCTGGGGCGATCGGCCCGCAACAAGGCCTGCTCGATCGCGGCACGGCAGGTCTCTACATCGAAGCCGCCGACGATGATGCGCGCCCGACCCTCCATCCCGACGGTGGCGAGTCCCGCCTGGTAACCGGCGATCCGCTCTCGCATATTGGCGAGCGTGGGTGAGGTCACGACGAGGGCGATGTCGCGATGGCCGAGCGCGATGAGGTGCCGGCAACCCTGGCGGGCGGCTTCGGCATTGTCGGCAGTGACACCGTCGAAACGCGGATTGTCCGCGCCACGATCCATGAGCACGGTAGGCGGCAGTCGGCTGCCACTTTCCCGCAGCGCCGGAATCTCGTCCCGCGCGGGCGCAATGATAAGCCCGTCCACCTGGCGGGAGAGCAGGGTCTGCAGCCGCGCGCCTTCGCGTGCCTCGTCCTCATGCGAGCCGACCAGAATGATGTCGTAACCGTCCTCGGCCGCCAGATCCTCGAGGCGGTGGACAAGGGCTGCGAAGAAGGGATTGGTGAGATCCGGCACCATGACGCCCACCGTCTGGGATCGGGCGCGGCGCAGGCTGGCGGCAAGATGGTTCGGTCGGTAGCCGGTCGCTTCAATGGCGGCGGCGACACGCGCCCGAAGTTCGGGCGTTACTGCCCGGCGCCCACTGAGCACATTGGAGACGGTGGCGGTCGCGACCCCCGCACGCTCCGCCACATCCCGCATGGTCGGGTTCTGCGGATCTAAAAATCGATTTTCATCATCCTGTCGCATGATCAGGATAACCGAGCTGCGGGCGGCCGGTTCATTGCAGCGCTTCCTTGCGCCTGTTCTTTTCCAGATGGGCAGCATGAACGTAAATCGATTTAAAAACAACAGAGGGGTGCGAAAAAGAACCCCTCTCTTGGCAAGAGCCGGGAAATGGCCAGCTATCGTCGGCCGGGTACCAAGACCCCGCTTTCTGGAGAGCGAGACCGAGCCATGGATTCCGCAATCAATTTCATCGTCACGCTGCTTCTGCGTCTGGTCGGCGCCGTCATGGCAGTGATCGGCATTGTGGAGCACGGGCTGCGGCAGCTGTTGGAGCAGGCGGGTGTGCATGGCGAGCTCCAATCCGCCATTCTCGTCGTCGCCGCGATCCTGGTGATCGTTGCCGCCCTCCGGCTTCTGGGCGGGGTCTTCGGCTTCCTGCTCACCATCCTGCTTCTGCTCATGATCCTGAACGTTCTCATGCCCGGCCTCCACCTGCCGAGCACTGCCCACATCTGAGGGGGACATCGGACGGCGCCTGGGCAGCAGCACAGATTGCCAGCGCCCGCGATATCGCCCTTTATCCTCGTCCAGGAACGACGAGCAGGAAACGGGCGACAGATTCATGACCATGGATGCTGGCCAGGAGCCGGAGAGGGAGTCGCTGCAGCTCGCCACGACACGGAGTGTGCCGCTCCAAGGCGTGCAGATGCGTCGGGAGCACGACCTTCTGGGAGAGGTCGACATTCCGGCCGCGGCCTATTGGGGCGTTCATTCCCTGCGCGCCGTCGAGAACTTCCCGATTTCCGGCGTGCCCATCGGCCATTTCCCCGATCTCGTGCGCGCCCTCGCCATGGTGAAGATGGCGGCGGCGCGCGCCAACCGAATCCTGGGCGCGCTGTCGGCCGAGAAAGCCGCCATGATCGAGGCTGCTTGCCAGGCGCTCCTCGCGGATACCACCTATCACGGCCAGTTCGTGGTCGATGCCGTGCAGGGCGGGGCCGGCACCTCCACCAACATGAATGCGAACGAGGTCATCGCCAATCTCGCCCTCGTCCTCGCGGGGCAGGAGCGCGGCCGCTACGACCTGCTGCACCCGAATGACGACGTCAACATGGCGCAGTCCACCAATGACGCGTACCCCACGGCGCTGCGCGTCGCCGTGCTCGAAGGCGTCAAGCCTTTGCAGCGAGCGCTGCGCGAACTCTCCCTGGCGCTGAAGGAGAAGGGCGCCGAATTCGCCGATGTGCTGAAGATGGGCCGCACGCAGCTGCAGGACGCCGTGCCCATGACGCTGGGCCAGGAGTTCGACGGCTTCCATGCGACGGTGAAGGAGGACGTGCAGCGCCTTTCCGAGGTCGCGTCGCTCTTTCATGAGGTCAATCTGGGAGCGACCGCCATCGGCACCGGCATCAATGCCGATCCGCGCTATGCACCGCTGGTGGTGGAGGAACTGGCCGCCATCACCGGCCACCCATTGTCGCTTGCCCCCAATCTGATCGAGGCGACCTCGGACATGGGCGCCTTCGTGCTCTTCTCCGGCGTGCTCAAACGGGTAGCCGTCAAGCTTTCCAAGATTTGCAACGATCTGCGCCTGCTCTCCAGCGGCCCGCGCACGGGGTTTGGAGAGATCAACCTGCCTGCCCGCCAGGCCGGCTCCTCCATCATGCCGGGCAAGGTCAATCCGGTGATTCCGGAAGTGGTGAGCCAGGTGGCCTATCTCGTCATCGGCCACGACCTCACCATTACCATGTGCGCTGAGGGCGGCCAGCTGCAGCTCAACGCCTTCGAGCCGACCATCGCCTATTGCGTCATGACCAGCTTGCGCATGCTGACGGCGGCGATCGACAGCCTGACGCTGCGCTGCATCCGCGGCATCACCGCTAATCGCGAACACTGCCTCGCCCTCGTCAATCACTCCATCGGCCTTGTCACGGCGCTCGGCCCGAGCCTCGGCTACGAGGCGACTTCGCGCATTGCCAGGCGCGCCTTGGCGGAAGGGCGCGGCGTGCGGGAGATTGTGCTCGAGGAAGGGCTGCTGGACGAAAAGACGCTGGACGAGCTTCTGCGCATCGAGGCGATGACACGGCCTTCCCGCGTCGTCACCGCCCGCGCCGCGACCTTGCCCAAGGCATGAGTGCGGCAACAGCGGCGGCGTCGGGACAGGAAGGCCGATCGCTCCTGCCCTGGATCGTGGCGGCTGGCCTTTGCCTGCTCGCCGTTTTCAGCCGCGCGCCCTCTTTCGCGATGAGCGTCGTCGATTGGGACGAGAGCCTCTATTTCATCATGGCCGAGCAATGGCGGGCCGGGCATCTGCCCTATACCGCCGTCTGGGACAACAAGCCGATCGGCATCTACACGATCTTCGCGGCGTTTCAATCGATCTTCGGGGACCGCATCTTTTCGATGCGCCTCGCGGCTTTGCTGGCTGTCGCGGGAACCGCTCTATTGATCTGGCGGATTGCGCGGCAGCTGCTCAGGGACCGGCCACCGGTGCTCGCCGAGCTTTGTGCGGGCGCGGCCGGCGCGCTGTTCATCCTGACCAGCATTCCGGATGACGGCATTGCCGCTAATACCGAGATTTTCATGGAGGCGTTCACCTGCCTCGGCCTGCTCTGGGCGTTGACGCCCGTGGGGCGGATCGGGGCGATGCGGGCGGTCGGGATCGGCTTCGCCCTCGGCCTCGCCTTCATGATCAAATACGTCGCCGTCTTCGATATGTTCGCGGTCTTCGCCGTGATGCTGCTGCGGCCGGAGCGGCTCGGCCGCGGGCTCGCCGCACTGGGTGCGGTGATCCGCCAGGGTCTGCTCTTCAGCCTCGGCGCGCTCATCCCATTTCTCGCGGCAGCAGCACTTTACGCTGCCTCGGGCGCCTTTCCGGTCTTTGTCCGGGCGAGCCTGCTGTCGAATCTCCGCCGTGTTGATGTGCCGGTCTCGGGTGAAGGCGTCCTCGGTGCCTATGATCACCAGATCGCCCTTTTTCCCCTGCTGTATGCTGGGCTCGTCTGGCTGGTGGTGGAGGGGATACGGGGGAAACCCTGCCGCCGGCTGATGTTGTTCTGGGTGGTGACGAGCGCGCTGGGTGTCGCCTCCGGCGGCCTCTATTTCAGCCACTACTTTCTGCAGATCCTGCCCGTGCTCTGCGTGGCGGCGGGGCTGCTGCTGGCGGCCGCCGTGTCGCTGCGGCCGGCGCTGCCGCGCGTGGGCCTGCTGGTCCTGGCACTGCTCAGCCTGTGGCCGCTGGCGCAGGCGATCGGACCCGATCTCGGCCGTATGATCGCGGTTGCCGGCCGTCCGCCGGTGCCGGGTTTTGGCCTCCTGCGCGATACGCCGGCGCGGGTCGCGGCCGATCTCCGCCCCGAACTCGTCGCCGCACCGGGAGAGACGATCTATGTCTTCGACGGCGAGCCGGTGCTCTACAGCCTGACCCATGCCCGGCTGCCGACGCGCTACGTTTTCCCCTCCTTCCTGCAGTCCCGCCTGCTCGCGCATATGATCGGGATCGACCCGATGGCCGTGCTGGATGGCATCATGGCCGAGCGGCCGCTTTTCGTGATCCGCCGCACCAATCCGGACGACGGCAACGCGGCCACGCGCAATCTCGACGTCTATGCCCGCATGCAGGCGGATTTGACCGCTGGTTACACCGTGTGGCGGCGCTACGACACGATGGTGGTCTGGCGCCGCAAGTCCTGATCGCTCGCGGCGAGCGCCATCAGGCGGTCGAGGCCTTCTGCCGAGGCGAGGACGGCGGCTTTTTCCTGGCGGCTGAGCTGGTCGATGGCCGCGCGCAGGGTCTCGGCCTCCGCGATCCTCGTGAGGCCGATGAGGAGCGGCACGTCGATCGGATCTTGTCCCGGGCGGCGGGGTGCGGGCAGCATCGCACGATGGGCAGCCAGCAGCGCCGGATTGCCGGCGAGACGGGACACGGCCTCCTCGGGCGCGCCACCGTTGGTCGCGGCCCGGAGAAGCGCCGCCCGGTGCATGACCGGGGTTGGGTTCGTCTCCTCCACGATGCGTAGCAGGCCAAGCCGCTGCAGTCCGAGACCGAGCCGCGCGCTTGACGTCATCACGACGAGGGGCACAGCGAGAAGGAGGCCCAGGAGTACCGGCGTCATCCAGAGGAAGAGGGCGGGCGAGACCGCATAGGCGGCGATGGCGAGCAGGAGGCCGAAGGCCGTGAAGCGGCCATATTGCCGCCAGACGAGACGCAGCGGCACGGCATCGCCATCGCGCCGCTGGGCGTTCCAGCCGGAGTCGCGGCCGGCGAGGATCTGCATCACCCCCTCGGTCTGGATGAGCATGGCGACGGGGGCGACGAGCCCGCCGAGCAGGGTTTCGAGGATCATGCTGCAGAAGGCGCGCAGCGCGCCGCCGCAGCCCCGGCGCAACCCCGGGTTCAGCAGCAGCAGCAGATAGGCAAAGAGCTTCGGCGCCAGCAACACGGCCATGGTGCCGAGAAACACCCATTTCGCGCGGATCGGATCGACCTGCGGCCAGTTCGGAAAGAGCGACTTCGTATTGCCGAAGTAATGCGGCTGCACGAAATGGGCCTGCAAGGCAATGAGCACGCCGGCAAGTAGGAAGCACAGCCAGAGCGGGGCGGTGATATAGCTGCCGATGCCCATCAGCAGATGCAGGCGGCTCACCCAATGCAGGCCGCGTGCGGGAAGCACCCCGGCATGCTGCAGATTGCCCTGGGCCCAGCGCCGGTCGCGGATGGCAACATCGGTGAGCGAGGGCGGGCTTTCCTCGAAACTGCCGCCGAGGGCGGGGACCATATGAATGGCCCAGCCGCCGCGGCGCATCAGCGCCGCTTCCACAAAATCATGGCTGAGGATGGCGCCGCCGATAGGCTTTCTTCCGTGCAAATGCGGCAGCCCGGCCTGTTCGGCGAAGGCGGCCGTGCGGATCACGGCGTTATGGCCCCAGTAATTGCCTTCGGAGCCGTGCCACCAGGCGATGCCCTGCGCGATCAGCGGACCGTAAACCCGGCCGGCGAACTGCTGCATGCGCGCGAAGAGGGAACTGCCATTGACGATGACCGGCAGCGTCTGGATGAGGCCGACACCGGGATGCCGCTCCATCGCGGCCACAAGGCGGACCAGGGTATCGCCTTCCATCAGGCTGTCCGCGTCGAGCGTCACCATCTGGGGGTAGGCCGCACCGAAACGACGTACCCATTCGGCAATATTGCCCGCCTTGCGTTCGGTGTTCTTCGCGCGCCGCCGGTAATAAAGGCCGCCGGTCTCGGTCCCCGCTTCGGCACGAAGCGCTAGGAAGGCCGCCTCCTCCGCGATCCAGACATCCGGATCCGTCGTATCGCTGAGAATGAAGATGTCGAACCGCGCACCTTCACCGGTGGCGGCGAGAGAGGCGTGCATGGCGCGGAGCCCCGCCATCACCCGCTCCGGCTCCTCGTTATAGGTCGGCATAAGGAGGGCAGTCCGGCTGCGCAGAGCAGGCAGAGGGCCCGCGCGCGTGATGCCGAGGCCCAAGCCCCCGCCCGACAGGGACGCGAAGGCGCCGCCCAGCGCGCTCATGAAGGAAAGCGCGATCCAGGCGAAGAGCAGCAGGAAGAGCAGCAGCACGAGAATGCCGAGAACGCTCGGCCCGTTGCCGTTGAAGACGAAATACATCTGCTCGCCGCCAAGGGCCGTGAGCAGCACCGCCCCGCCGATGACGAAGAGGCGGCGAAAGACGAGAAAGCGCGGCGCGGTCGCGGGCCGCGCACCACGCGCGGGGGCGTGCTCCAACGCCTGCACCGGCATGGCAAGGGGCGCCTCCGGCGGCAGCGCCGGGCCGTCGACCGCGCTTACGGCGTCCATCGGTAGAGCCAGGTCTCGGAGACCGGGGTCTGGTCGTTCATCAGCACGCCGCTGAGTTCGATCAGCTTGGCGTTGCCGGTCTGCAGCGTGAACATGATGCGCCAGCCGCCCGTCGCGGGGTTCGGCTCCACCACCACATCTATGATCTTGCCGTCGCTCGCATGCAGTTGCGCATGCATCCTGGCATCGGCGGGCAGGTTTCTCACGCCCTCACCCACGATGTCGAGCACGACTTCGAGCCCCTGGTGATCGTCGGAATTGCCGATTCGGGTATCGACGATGCGGCCGAGTTTGGTGGGCCAGGGGCAATCCCAACCCCAATGCATGCGATAGGTGAAATTGTATTCGCCGTGGGCCGCGAGCTTGTCCTTCGGCCGCCAGAAACTCACGATATTGTCGTTGACCTCGTTGGGCGACGGAATCTCGACGAGATCGACATTGCCCTGTCCCCAGTCGCCAATGGGCTCGATCCAAAGGCTCGGCCGCTTCTCGTATTGCAGCGCCACGTCCTGATAATCGAAGAAGCTGCGCTTGCGTTGCATGAGGCCGAAGCCATGCGGATTGGTATCCGCAAAGGCGCTCAGTTGGAGTTGGGCCGGATCGTTGAGCGGCCGCCATATCTGCGTGCCTGTGCCGGTCCACATCTGCAGCCCCTCGGAATCATGGGCCGCCGGCCGCCAGTCATTCACTTTGTTGCGATTGTTCGCATCGAAATAAAACATGCCGGTGAGCGTGGCGATGCCCGGTTCGGTGATGTCGACGCGCGGGAAGAACGCGCTTTCGACATCGAAGACCGTCTCCTGCCCTGGCGTGATGGTGAACTTGAAGGCGCCGGTCACGCTCTGGCTGTCGAGCAGAGCATAGAGGACGAGGGAGGATTGGCCCGGCTGCGGCCGTTCGAGCCAGAAGGCGCTGAAGCGGGCGAATTCCTCGCCCTTGGGATTGCCCGTGCCGATGGCGAGCCCGCGGGCCGAGAGGCCATAGATCTGGCCCTTCGCGACCGCGCGAAAATAGCTGGCGCCGAGGAAGACGCAGAATTCGTCGAAAACATCAGGCTTATTGATCGGGTTCAGAATACGCAGCCCCGAGAAGCCCAGATTGTCCGGCACGCGGAGCTTGGGGTTGGCGTAATCGAAGAGGTCCGGGCTGTAGGGCACAGGTGTGGCTTTGCCATCCGCCACTTCGAACATGTCGACCCGCGCTTCGTAGAGAAAGCCGCGGGGAAAAAACTGCACCTGAAAGGGCAGCTTCTGATCATGCCAAAGGGCCTGGTCGCGCTTGTAGGTGATGCCGCGGAAATCGTCGTAATTCAAATGGGCGACCGCCCCCGGCAGCTTCGTGTCCGGGGCCTGGAAGGGCTCTGTCGCCATTTTCTGCGCGAGCTTGCGGACGGTGGAGCCGTCGAAGGGGCCGGGTGCCGGCTTCGCATGCGGCGCAGTGGCGGCATGGGCCAGACGACTGCCCATGGCTGACAGCAAGGCGAGGCCGGAGAGCCCGGCGCCTCTGTGAAGCAGATCCCGACGCAGCAAGAGACGTCCTTTCGCAGTCATGTCTTCGGGAGGCAGCGTGCCGCCTCCTTGGCTCAGCACAGGTAGGGTCGCCTTGCTGCATGGCAACACTGAGGTGGAGAAAAGCCGGTGGTGTGGTGCAGGCGCCAGATGTCATGCCCTGGGCGTCACGCCCGGCGCCATGGCCCGACGCCTCGGCGGGAGCGTGAGGCGACCCGTGAGTGACGCTCTAAGCTATTGATAAGGATCCTGTTCGCGGCTCGGATGAACCGCTCCTGCGGGTCGATCAGACCCGATCAGACCCTAGTGGCAGTCCTGGGGGAGCCGGCGCGTCTCGTGGGCATCGGCGAGCTCATCGATGATGGGGCAACCAGGCCGGTCGCTGGTTTCGCATTGCCGTGCGAGATGCCGCAGGGCCGAGCTCATTTCCGCGATCTCCACCGCCTTGGCTTCCAATGCCGCAGCATGAGACAGCGCGAGAGACTGCACTTCTGCCTTCGAGCGGTCCTCATCCCGCCACAGGGCGAGCAGATCGCGCATCTGATTGACCGAAAAGCCGAGATTGCGGGCGCGCCGCAGGAAGCGGAGGGTCTGCACGTCGGCCTCGTCGTAGCGCCGGTAGCCGGCTGCAGTGCGGTTGGCGGGTCTGATCAGTGAAACGCTCTCGTAATAGCGGATCATCTTGGCCGAGACGCCTGACGCGGTCGATGCTTCGCCTATGTTCATCGTTCGGGCAGCCATTCTTCAGTCTGGATTACAGGATCTTGTTCCGTCGCTTTGCCCATGCTTCGCGAAAGTTGACGGAAACTTGATACTAACTACCGATGCTTTTGTGGTCAATAACTCTACGAACCAAGTGGCGAATTGATCTGCGAACGATCCGCATTTTCAGCAGCCATTATATTCAACGAATGTCACGTCTCATCCATCATTTCAGATCATCATTGAAAGGAATTTGCGTGCAGCACCGCAATACATGGGTGCTGGATGGGGGCCGATGACGCGATTTGCGCGCCAGCGGATGGACAGGACTACCGCGAAGACAAAAAAGAAGGTCCCGGCGTTGCCACCGGGACCTTCTTCATTGTTGACGGCCGCTGGGGCCGGACCACTCTCAGACCTGCGCGGGGATTCCACCGGCGGTCATCCAGGTCGCGGCATCCCGCGGCATCACACAATGAGACACTGGATCACCTCCTTTCAGTTGTTGACGATGGACGCAGACTGACATCCGCGCCGTAGCCTTCGCAAGGAAATTCGCGCCTCAGAACTGCACCGACATGGCGGCGACCAGATTGTTGCCGGAAATTGGGCTGTCGATGCTGTAGGCCAAGCCCTGCTCGGTCAGGCTCGCTTCCACCTGCAGGCGTTTCCTCTGCAGCAGCCGGTAGCGGAGCGAGAGATCGACCGTGTATTCCCCGGTGCGGCTCGTGGGCGGCGGCTGCAGCGCCGGATCGGGGCTGACGGAAATGGGCAGGCCCGCCGTTTCGGTATGACAGCCGATGATGCCGTGCTGAACGTTCACCTGCGAGCCGGTCATCACCGCCGCGCTGATGCCGACGCCGGCCCGCAGGCAAAGCGCCGGGTCCAACGGTGTCTGCGTCTGGTCGCCAATCGGCGCGCGACGCTTGGCGGCCTCCGCAGCCGTGAAGAAGGGAACGCCAGCCTCGGCGGAGAGAGACGCCAGCATGGCATCGGACCCGGCACTGGCGGCACCCTGTGCTTGGTAGGTCCTGGTTGCATGCAAGACGAGTCGCTGCGGCGCGGTTTGTGCCAGCGCGACCGTCGTGCTGGCACCGAGCAGGCCGAGAGCGACGGCGAGACGGATGAGGGCGGGTGTCAATTGGGGCAAAAACATGGGGGTCCGAACACAATTTAGCCTTATTCAGATCCGTCCTCTGCCTTCGTGAGTGGCCGTGAGGCAATTCCTAAATCGCGATTTCGTGTGCAGCTGCGGAACGGATTTCAGAAGTATCTGAAATCATTGATGTAATTTTTATAAACTTTTGTTGCAGTGCAGTATGATGGAGGCAAGCATGACCCTGACCGAACAGCTCCTGGCGGCGAGAAAAAAGGGCGATCCGCTGCCTCTCTCCGCAATCGAACGGCCCGCCACCAACGCCGAAGGCTATGTCGTTCAACGGGAGATCAGCCGGGCGCTGGGAGCGATTGGGGGCTGGAAGGTCGGGGCGGCCGGGCCTGACGCCCCTGTCTCCGGGGCGCCGTTGCCGGCTTCCGGCATCCTGCTCTCGGGTGCCGTACTCGGGCCTGAGTTTACGGACCGGTTGATCGAATCGGAGATCGCCTTCCGCCTGGGGCGGGATCTGCCGCCGCGGCCCACGCCCTATGCGCGCGAGGAGATTCTGGCCGCCATCGGCAGCTGCCATCCCGTCATCGAAGTCGTGCAATGGCGCGTGGAGGGCTTTCCGGATATTCCAGACGCCCTGAAACTCGCCGACGGCATCGGCCATGGCGCGCTGATCGTGGGTGAGGCGATCGAGAACTGGCAGGCGCTCGATTTCCCCGCGCTCAGTGTCACGCAGGAGATCGCAGACACGGAGCCCAAGCGTGGAATCGGCAATCCGGCCGGCGACATGATCCGGCTCATCGCCTGGCTCGCGGACGAGGGGGCGGTCTGGTCCGGTGGCCTCAAGGCCGGTCAGATCGTGACCTGCGGCTCCTGGACCGGCGCGCTGCCCGCCCCGGCAGGCGCCGCGGTGCAAGTGAGCTTCGCGGGCATCGCCCCGGTGACGGTGAGTTTCTCCGCCTGACCTTCACGCCTGCTGCTATCCTTCCCACCTCTTCGGGCATCAGGAGAGAAGGAGAATCAGAATGGCATCGGCAAACGCCCGTGACGCGGGCCAATTCACCATCGGCGGCGATCTCGTCGTGAATCGCCTTGGCTTCGGCGCCATGCGCATCACCGGCCGCGGCATCTGGGGCGAGCCCCCCGATGTCGCGGAGGCCAAGCGCACCCTGGCGTTGGTGCCGGAACTCGGCATTGATCTCATCGACACGGCGGACAGCTACGGCCCCTTCGTGAGCGAGGATTTCATTGCCGAGGTTCTGGCTCCCTACAAAGGTCTCACCATCGCGACCAAGGGCGGCCTCACCCGGCACGGGCCGGATATCTGGATGCCCGTAGGCCGACCGGAATATCTGCGGCAATGCGTACTCATGAGCTTGCGCCGCCTCGGCGTGGAGCGGATAGACCTGTGGCAGCTTCACCGGGTGGACCCGAAAGTGCCGGCAGAGGATCAGTTCGGCGAGATCGCGGCGATGCAGAAAGAGGGGCTCATCCGCCATGCCGGCCTCTCCGAGGTCAGCGTCTCCGACATCACGATGGCGGAAGGCTACTTCCCGGTGGCGACGGTGCAGAACCGCTACAACCTCGTCGACCGCAAGAGCGAGGACGTGCTGGATTATTGCGAGAAGCACCGGATCGGCTTCATCCCCTGGGCGCCACTCGCCGCTGGCAGCCTGGCGAAGCCGGGCTCGGCGCTGAGCACGATCGCAGAGCGCCTCGGCACCGGCCCCGGCCAGGTCGCACTGGCCTGGGTGCTCAAACGTTCCCCCGTGATGCTGCCCATCCCGGGCACGGGTCACTCCGCGCATCTCAGGGAGAATGTGGAGGCTGCGGGCCTCGCCCTCAGTGACGAGGATTTTCGGGCGCTCGACGCGCAAGGTCGGGCGGAGTCCCAAAGGGCGACCTGACCGCGTTAACCCCGCCCATGGCGGGTTTGCGGGAAACGGGGTGGACAGCTCCGTTTCCCTTCGTCCTATCCTCACATAAAAGAACCAAGCGGAGGAATGGGGCATGATCGTCCATGATATTCGGGTCCACCCCGAGGCGGATCGGCTGGCCCGCGAGGATCAGCTCGCCTGGAAGATCGCCGAGGTCGCGGCCGATCCGGTCGAGGTCGAACCTGCCGTCTCCGAGATGATCGTCAATCGGGTGATCGACAATGCGGCCGTCGCGATCGCTGCCATCAACCGCCACCCGGTGACCTCGGCGCGCGCGCAGGCGCTGGCGCACCGACGGGAGGGCGGGGCGACGGTCTTTGGCCTCGGGCCGGACACCCGCGTCCATGCCGAATGGGCGGCCTGGGCCAACGGCACGGCCGTGCGTGAGCTTGATTTCCACGACACCTTCCTTGCCGCCGACTACAGCCATCCGGGGGACAATATCCCGGCCGTCCTCGCCGCTGCCCAGCAATGCGGCGCAGATGGTTCCGCGCTCATCCGCGGCATCGCGACGGGGTACGAAATTCAGGTCAATCTCGTCCGCGCCATCTGCCTGCACAAGCACAAGGTCGACCATGTCGCCCATCTGGGGCCATCGGCGGCCGCCGGCATCGGGACGCTCCTGGGCCTGCCCACGCCGGTGATCTATCAATCCGTTCAGCAGGCGCTGCATGTGACGACGGCGACGCGGCAGAGCCGCAAGGGCGAGATCAGTTCCTGGAAGGCTTTCGCGCCCGCCCATGCGGGCAAGCTGGCGGTGGAGGCGGTGGACCGCGCCATGCGCGGCGAGGGCGCGCCGAGCCCGATCTATGAAGGTGAGGACAGCGTGATCGCCTGGATGCTGGATGGGCCCGGTGCGCGATACGCTGTGCCGCTGCCGGCAAAGGGCGAACCGAAGCGCGCCATTCTCGACACCTATACCAAGGAACATTCGGCGGAATACCAGAGCCAGGCGTTGATCGATCTTGCCTTTCGCATGGGCAAGCGCGTGACGAATTTCGCCGATGTCGCCAGCATTCTCATCCATACCAGCCATCACACCCACTACGTGATCGGCACCGGATCGAAGGATCCGCAGAAATTCGACGCCCATGCCAGCCGCGAGACGCTTGACCACTCGATCATGTATATCGTGGCCGTCGCCCTGCAGGATGGCGAATGGCATCATGTCCGTTCCTATCTGCCGGAACGTGCCCAGCGGCCCGACACGGTGGAGCTATGGCGCAAGATTGCAACGATCGAGGATCCGGCGTGGACGCGCCGCTACCATGCGGAAGACCCGGCGGTGAAAGCCTTTGGCGGGCGGATCGAAATCGTCATGAAGGACGGGCGCGTGATCTCGGACGAGCTGGCCGTCGCCAATGCCCATAGCCTGGGCGCCACGCCATGGGCCCGTCCCGACTACGTCCGCAAGTTCCGCACGCTGACGGAGGGAATTCTGGACCAGGCGGAGGTCTCCCGCTTCCTGCAGGCCGCCGAAAACATCCCCCACCTCAGAACCCATGAGCTCGCTGAGCTGACCGTGGCTCTTCCGAAGGGGAAGTTGGAGCAGGCGAAGACCAAAGGCATCTTCGACCACAGCTAGTTCGACAAAGGACAGGGAAGAATGAGCGAAACAACGCCGCGCCCGAAGAAATCCGTCGCCCTTTCGGGCGTCGTTGCCGGCAATACGGCGCTCTGCACCGTCGGCCGTACGGGCAACGATCTTCATTACCGTGGTTACGACATTCTCGACATCGCGCCGCGCTGCGTTTTCGAGGAGATTGCCTTTCTTCTCATCCACGGCAGCTTGCCGACGGAGGCGGAGCTGCGCGGTTACCGCATGAAACTCCGCACGCTGCGCGGCCTGCCGGCGGCGCTGAAAACCGTGCTGGAAGCGATCCCGCCAGCGGCCCATCCGATGGACGTCATGCGCACGGGCGTGTCTTTCCTGGGCACCCTGCTGCCGGAGGCGCTGGGCCACGATGCCGAAGGCGCGCGGGAGATTGCCGATCGGCTGATCGCCTGTCTCGGCTCCATCCTTCTCTACTGGCATCACTTCGCCCTGCATGGCAGGCGCATCGAAACCGAGACGGAGGATGAAGGCATCGCCGGCCATTTCCTGCATCTGTTGCACGGCCATCCACCGTCAGAAAGCTGGATAAGGGCGATGGATACATCGCTCAATCTCTATGCCGAGCATGAATTCAATGCCTCGACCTTCGCGGCACGGATCGTGGCCGGCACCGGCTCCGATCTCTACAGCGCGATTGCCGCCGGTATCGGCGCGCTGCGCGGTCCGAAACATGGGGGTGCCAACGAATTCGCCTTCGAGGTGCAGAAGCGCTACGCGACGCCGGATGAGGCCGAAGCGGATATCCGCCGCCGTGTGGCGCTGCGCGAGGTCGTCATCGGATTCGGTCATCCGGTCTATACGGTTGCCGACCCCCGCAACACCGTCATCAAGAAGGTGGCTTCCGACCTGGCCGACGAGGTGAAGTCGCGCAAAATGTTCGACATCGCCGACCGGATCGAGACGGTGATGATGGACGAGAAGCGCATGTTCGCCAATCTCGACTGGTTTGCCGCGGTGAGCTATCACCTGATGGGTGTGCCGACGGCGATGTTCACGCCGCTCTTCGTCGTCGCGCGCACGGCCGGCTGGTCCGCGCATGTCATTGAACAGCGGCAGGACGGGCGCATCATCCGGCCATCCGCGACCTATACCGGACCGGAGGATCAGCCCTTCGTGCCGCTGGCCGAGCGAGGAGGGGCTGCATGACCTATCTGATCGGGGCCGATTGGCCGGAGGAACCGGCAGGGCTGCGCTTCCGCAACCTCCTCTCGGGGCCCCGAATCCTGGCACTTCCCGGCGCCCATAACGGCATGGCTGCCCTTCAGGCGAAGACGGCCGGCTTTTCGGCTCTCTATCTCTCGGGTGCTGCCATGACCGCGTCCATGGGCCTTCCCGATCTCGGCATGATAACGGTGGATGAAGTTGCTTTCTTCATCCGCCAGATTGTCCGCGCAAGCGGGTTGCCGCTTCTGGTGGACGGCGACACCGGCTACGGCGAGGCGCTCAACGTCATGCACATGGTGCGGAGCTTTGAGGAGGCGGGGGCGGCGGCGGTTCATCTCGAGGACCAGTTGCTACCCAAGAAGTGCGGTCATCTGAACGACAAGAGACTGGCAGACCCGCATGACATGGCAGCCAAGGTCGCGGCCGCAGCACGTGCCCGTCGCCATCTGTACATCATCGCCCGTACGGATGCGGCGGCGGCCGAGGGGATGGAGGGCGCGGTTGCGCGCGCAAGGCTTTATGTGGAAGCCGGGGCGGATGCGATCTTTCCGGAGGCATTGACGACACGCGCGATGTTCGAGGAATTTTCCCGCCGTATGCCAGGTGTTCCCTTGCTGGCGAATATGACAGAATTCGGCCGCACGCCCTTCTTCACGGCGGATGAATTCGCGGCGATGGGCTACCGGATGGTGATCTGGCCGGTCAGCAGCCTGCGTGTCGCGAACAAAGCTCAGGCGGAGCTTTATGCCGCCCTGGCGCGCGAGGGCAGCACGCAATCCATGCTGCCGCGCATGCAGACGCGGGCCGAACTCTATGAGACCATCGGCCTCGCGGATTACGAAGCCTTGGATGCCTCGATCGTGCGTACGGTTCTACCCAAGGCCGCCGACACCCCGTGATCGGGCGTGGCTTCATCAGCGCGGCGATCGCTCTGCTTGCGATCGGCGCCCACCAGTCTGCGCAGGCCGGAATCATCGAACGGAAGGTGACGGCCGACCATCTCGTTGGTCTTTACGTCCGCTCCGATGAGGCCCCGGGAAAATTGCCCGGTGTCATCGTGCTCGGCGGGTCGGAAGGGGGGCTGAACGCAGCCGTGACGGCGGAGGCGCGGGCGCTGGCGGCCGAGGGCTATGCCGCGCTGCAGCTCGGCTATTTCGGCACGGCCCAACTGCCGGAGACGCTGCAGCTCATACCCGTCGAGTATTTCGAGCGCGCTGTTGCCTGGTTGCAACATCAACCCGATGTCGATCCGCACCGGATCGCCATCATGGGCACGTCGGTCGGCGGAGAGGCGGCGCTCCTTGTTGCCGCGCATGATCCGGCAATCAATGCCGTCATCGCGGCCGTGCCCTCGGACATCGTCTGGCAGGGGATTGGCCCCTGGGGGGACCGGGACCCGGAATCGAGTTTTTCGATGGATGGGCGTCCGCTGCCTGATCTGCCCTATCGCGTGTCCGAAACCGGCACGGTTTTCGACCGTTATGCGGCTGGCCTGTCGGCCCGCGGTGCGCACCGCCAGGCGTTCATTCCCCTGATGAAGATTCAAGGGCCGGTGATGCTGGTCTGTGGCGGGCGGGACGTGGTCTGGCCCTCCTGCCGCATGGCGCGGGCGGCGGCGGCCCGGCTGCGCGCCGGTGGCTTTACGCATCCGGTGGTGCTGCTCGCCTTTCCCAAGGCAGGACATGCGGTTTTCGGGCCGCCATTTGCGGCGTCCGACCCGGCCTATGCCGGCCTCGGCGCGCTGGGCGGCACGGCGGCCGCCAACGACGCGGCGCGAAAGACGGCATGGCCCCGCGCGCTCGCCTTCCTCAAGGCTGCCTTTCATCCCTCTGCCGGCGGCTTCTGACCCGTCAGGCGAGCGCGTTCAGTGCGCGGGCGAAGAAGTCCGGTCCGCCGAAATTGCCGGATTTGAGGGCGATGCGCAGCCCGGCGTGATGGGTGCCGATGACGCCGAGCGCCGGCACGCCGGGGGCGATCTCGGCGCCGATGCGGAAGGCCTGCAGCCCGAGACGGTTGACGACGGAACCGGAGGTCTCGCC
>NZ_DATJJK010000023.1:0-7861 GCF_035492295.1 Acidisoma sp.
CTTGACGACCTCGTTGCGGAAGTCCTTCGGGTTGGCGATGCCGGCCGGCTTCTCGATCTTGGTCAGCTCCTGGTTCAGGAGTTCGCGGTTCATCAGCTGGCCGGTGTCGGGATCCTTGAAGTCCTGGTCCTCGATCCAGGCATCGGCGTAGTCGACATAGCGGTCGAACAGGTTCTGGCCGTAGTCGGCGTAGGATTCCAGATAGGCCTTCTGGATCTCGTTGCCGATGAACTCGGCATAGCGCGGCGCAAGGTCGGCCTTGATGAATTCGAGATAGCGCTTCTCGACCTCGTCAGGCAGCTGCTCGCGCCGGATCGCCATCTCCAGCACATACATCAGATGCACCGCGTCGGCGCCGACCTCGGTGGTGTCGTGGTTGAAGGTCGAGGCCAGCACCTTGAAGGCAAAGCGGGTGGAGACGCCGTCCATGCCTTCATCGACGCCGGCCGCGTCCTTGTATTCCTGCACGCTGCGCGCCTTCGGATCGGATTCCTTCAGGCTCTCGCCGTCATAGACCCGCATCTTGCCGAACAGCGTCGAGTTCTCGTGCTTGCGCAGCCGCGACATCACCGAGAAGCGGGCCAAGGTTTCCAGCGTGGCCGGCGCGCACGGCGCGGCGGCAAGCTCGGAGGTCTGGATCAGCTTCTCGTAGATCTTCTGCTCCTCGGTGACCCGCAGGCAGTACGGGACCTTGATGACGCAGATGCGGTCGATGAAGGCCTCGTTGTTCTTGTTGGTCTTGAAGCTCTGCCACTCGGCTTCGTTCGAGTGCGCGAGGATGATGCCGGTGAACGGGATCGCACCGATGTTCTCGGTGCCGATGTAGTTGCCCTCCTGCGTCGCCGTCAGCAGCGGGTGCAGCATCTTGATCGGCGCCTTGAACATCTCGACGAATTCGAGAAGCCCCTGGTTCGCCCGGTTGAGCCCGCCGGAGAACCCGTAGGCGTCCGGGTCGTTCTGGCTGTAGCTTTCCAACTTCCGGATATCGACCTTGCCGACGAGGGCCGAGATGTCCTGGTTGTTGTCGTCGCCCGGTTCGGTCTTGGCAATGGCGACCTGGCGGCGGCGGGAAGGATAGAGTTTGACCACGCGGAAGCGCTGCAGGTCCCCCTCCCATTCGTCCAGCCGTTTGATCGCCCAGGGGCTCATGATGCCGGTCAACACCCGGCGCGGAACGCCGTATTTCTCGAGCAGCATCTGTCCCATGGTCTCGGGGTCGAAAAGGCCGAGCGGGCTTTCGAAAACAGGGCTGAGCTCGTTCCCCGCCTTCAGCACATAGATCGGCTCTTTCTCCATCAGCGCCTTGAGGCGTTCGCCGAGGGAAGATTTGCCGCCGCCCACAGGGCCGAGCAGGTAGAGAACCTGCTTGCGTTCCTCCAGGCCCTGAGCGGCATGGCGGAAGAAACCGACGATCCGTTCGATGGTTTCTTCCATACCGTGGAAGTCGGCAAAAGCGGGATAAACGCGGATAGTGCGGTTGAGGAAGATACGGCTGAGCCGCGGCTCCCGTGAGGTATCGACGATCTCGGGGTCGCCGATAGCGCTGAGCATGCGTTCTGCCGGGCTCGCATAGCAGAGCGGGTCCTCCCGGCAGGCATCGAGATACTCAGCAAGGCTCATCTCTTTCTCCCGCGTCTGGTCGCGAAGGGTCGCGTGGAGGGAAAAGATGTCGTCGGATCGAACCATGCGCGCTATCTCCAGCCATGAAGCGGGGGCGTTCTGCTGTCGTCACTCTCCTTCGGCTACGGCCTGGAACAGGGAAATGGCGGCAGCACGTCAGCCTAGCGCAAGCCGCTTACGACTTTCATCAACAAGATTTTGTATCCGACGGCACGGGCGCGTTTTTCATCTCCCGTCAGCCTGCCGGAAAGCCTGATGCTGCTCGATTTTTTGTGCGCTGCACATGGATCAAAAAAAGAACCCGGGAACAGTGCTCCCGGGTTCTTTCAGGCGCCGACTCGACCCGATCTGATGCTTACGTCGATTTCAGCGTCAAACTAGATAGTGGCCATGACCCAGCAAATGAATGATGGCCAAAATCGACGCAGCCATGGTAACCAAGAGCGGTAGCTTGTCGATCAGACGAATAACACGTTGAATAATTTGCAACTCCACCTCCAGGGGGTTCAGATCAATGTTTCTGTAGGCTTCGGGAGTGGCCACTCCCGAGCCTACGAACCTCCGGAAAATTATCAGCTACGAAAGGTTCCGGCGCACCAAACCTAGCGCAAGCCGCTTACGACTTTCATCAACAAGATTTTGTATCCGACGGCACGGGTGCGTTTTTCATCTCTCGTCAGCCTGCGGGAAGGCCTGATGCTGATTGATTTTTTGTGCGCTGCACATGGATCAAAAAAAGAACCCGGGAACAGTGCTCCCGGGTTCTCTCAGGCGTCGACTCGACGCTTCAGCCTTCGCCGGGACGGAGCACGCCCTTTTTGAGGATGATATTGCCGTAGAGACGACGTTCGGCAGTCTGCACCACGGCGAAGCAGGATTTCACAAGGTCGTAGAAGGCGAATCGCTCGACCGGCACGACGCCGAAGCGGCCCTGGCTGTGTTGCTTGACCTGTCCCTCGAACTCTTCGCAGATCGGCGCGAGAACCTCCGGGTCATGCACCTGACGCATGACAAAGGCGGACTCCTCGACGAAATCGTCGAGCGGCATGAGCTTGAGGATGGCCTCCGCCATATGCGTCGCCGTTACCCCGTCGGCACGCACCACCCGCTTGCCCATGGTGGCGGCGGGAAAATTGCAGTCGACGATCGCGATGTCGTCGCCATGGCCCATCTGACGGAGAATCGCGAGGAGTTCGGGTGAAAGGACGGGGTCGATAAAGCGCAGCATGGAAAGTCTCCCTCAGCTGTTTCTATTGTTGGCAAGATTGGGTCCCTGGGCTTTCGCGCGCCTGCCGGCGGCGAGGATCCACAGGATGAGCAGGGCGAGCAGGGCCATCGGTATCAGCAATCCGACCCCGCCGAGATGGAGTGCCACGAGGCCGCCTGTCACGCCACCCAGCCCGAAGGCGCAGACGGTGGCGGCGATGCGCCGCGCACCCCGGGCGAGCGCCGTCCGCTCCTCGGCGGAGAGGCGGCGGTCCGGATTGATGCGGGCGCTGACCCAGCGCACCGTCGCCTCCGACACGTTGGTCGTCATGGCCGTTGTCGACGGCAGTTTCGGCAATGAGAAGCGCATGACGGCGTTCTGTGCCCCCATGGCTGCCAAGAGCAGCGTGCCGATGACGATTTCGGGCAGGGAATCGGGGTTGGTCTGCGAAGGTAGAAGCATCGTGGCGAGGCCAACCAGGCCGAGCAGCAGAATCTCGAAGACGAGACCGCAGAGCAGGCCGCCGCGGGCCCCGCGCCCAACCCGGCCGATCACCAGTGCGGTAATCCCGACCCACAGGATGAAAATAGGAAGGGCAAGAAATTTCAAGAGGATATGAGGATTGCCGCGGGCGATGCCGGCCGCCATGAAGGCGAGGTTGCCGGTCACATGCGCGGTCAAAAGCCCGTGCAGCCGGATATAGCCGAAGGTGTCGGCAAAGCCGGCGCAGCAGGCGAGGCCGAGACGGAGGCCGCGCCCGTGCCGTTCGACGAGTTCCTCCTCGTCCGGGCGCGGCGCGCCCGCCATCAGGCTTCAAGCCAATCCCGCACAGCCGTCCGGACAAAGGCCCGCTCCTCCGTCAGATCCGATGGCGCGCCTGCGACATGGCCCCAGATGCTGGGGATCGGCCGCAGTTCGGCGTCGCGCAGCGCGGCAAGCTCGAGTGCATTGTCGGCGACCGGAAAATAGAGATCGGTCTCGCAGGGCATCAGCAGCACGCGCGCCCGGATGGCGGCGAGCGCGGCGGTGAGGTCGCCGTCATACAGAGGGTTGGCGCTGATGTCGCCCGCATACCAGGTGCGGAGCTGGGCGTAGAGGTCTGCGGCGGCGAGCTGAAAGCCAGGGCCCCAGTGATCGTCCAGGAACGCGTCCAGATCCTGAGCGCCGGTGCTGGAGAGATGCAGTCCTTCCCGGTACCAAGCCTGGCTCATCGCCCAACCGGCGTAGCAGCGCGTGAAGGCGCGCCGCGCCGCCCTGGGCTCCCCCGAGAAGCGTCCACCCCCCAGATGCTCCGGGGCTGCTTCCAGGATCGCCATCAACGCGGCAAGGAAGACCTGATTATGGGGAGAAGTGCGGGCTGAGCCGCAGACGATGATCGCCCGCTCCACAGCCTCAGGGGCGAGCGCGGCCCAGTGATAAGCCTGCTGCGCGCCCATCGAGAAGCCATAGACGCAAGCGAGCCGCTCCACCCCGAAAACCTCGGCAAGAAGGCGACCCTGGGCCGCAACATTGTCCGCCGTCGTGACCAGATCTGGATAGTCCTGCGTATTCGAGGGACTGGAGGAGCGGCCGTTGCCGAACATATTGGGAATGACGACGAACCAGCGGGCCGGGTCGAACAGGCCCTCCGGCCCGATGGCCCATTCCAGACGGGGATGCTGGGCACCGTAGCTCGTGGGGTAGAGGATGACATTGTCGCGCGCCGGTGAGAGCGTGCCGTAGCTCTTCCAGGCAAGTTTTGCCTCTGGCAGCACCGCGCCTGATTGCAGGGGCAGGTCGCCCAGTTCGAAAACGCCGCTCTCTGTCGGAAAATCCATGCCGCTTGCTCCTCATATCCGCGGAGACAGGATCGCCCGTCTCCGGGGGTTTGGGAAGCGGCTGAGACCGGGCGCGCCACACTACAGCGTGAAAGGCAGGGGGCTTGGGTTGCGTGCACGGGTGCCCCACCTGCCGGCTTACACGGCCCTCATGCATTTCCCTTTGCAGAGCACAAGGAAAATGCCGAGGCGGGCCAAACCACGAACGGAGGACACCATGCGCAATATGAACGATCTCTTCCTGCATTTCCTGCGGGACATGTACTACGCCGAGCGCCAGATCTCGAAGGCGCTGCCCAAAATGGCGCGGGCCGCAGAGTCGGCCGAACTGCGCCAAGTCTTCACCGACCATCGCGAGGAGACGCAGCACCAGATCGAGCGGCTTCAGCAGATCTTCGAGATTCTGGGCAAGCGTGCCCAGGGCGTGACCTGCGAAGCAATCAACGGCCTGATCGAGGAATGCGACGAGTTGATGGAGGCCATGAAGGAGCCGAGCCCGGTGCGCGATGCCGGCCTCATCGCTTGCGGCCAGGCCGTGGAACATTACGAGATGGCGCGCTACGGCACGCTGCTCGCCTGGGCGAAGCTCGCAGGGCAAACCGAGGCCGCAACCCTTCTCGAACAGACGCTTTCCGAAGAGAAGACCGCGGACGGGCTGCTCAGCAAGCTTGCCAATACCAAGGTCAACACGACGGCGAAGGCGGCCTGACAGTCAAAGGCAGACCAGCGTGAACGTCACAGGGGCGCTCCGGCAGGGGCGCCCCTTTTGCTTCTCAGAACGCCTCCTGCCGCTGGTCGGTAAAGCGGCGCAGCAGGTCGGCAAGGGCGATCACACCCTCGTCGATAGTGCCGTCGTTGACGATGCGATGCAGCCGGATGCCGGCGGGTGGCGTTACCTGGCGAGAGAGGCGCTCGCCGATCGCCTCCGGCTTCTCGCGGGCTCGATCAGCGAGGCGCAGCGCGCGGAGAGATTCCGGCGCCGTGATCTCGATGACCGCGACCGGATGGCGCTTCGCGGCCTCTAGAATGATGCTCCGCGAAACATTGGCGACGACGATGCCCCCCTGTTCTATCGGAGCCAGGGCGGCTGCCGGAATGCCGTAAAGCAGGCCATGCGCCTCCCAGTGCAGCGCGAATTCTCCTGCAGTCAGACGGGCGAGGAAGCCGGGGACATCGACCGTCTCGTGATCTTCACCCGCCGCCGGGCGGGTCACCCAGCGGCGGGTGAAGGCGAAGCGAGGGTCGGCCGCGAGGCGGGCGGCGGCACCCGCCAGCAGCGTATCCTTGCCCGAGCCGGAGGGGCCGACCACCAGGACGAGCAGACCCTTCATGCGACGCGAAGCCCCTGGCGCCAGACCGCCACCGGGGAAGCGAGGCCGCCGGATCGCCTCACGCGCAGAAGATCAGCCCGCAGACCGGGCGCGATGCGGCCGCGATCCGTGAGCCCCGCCATGCGGGCCGGACCGGCTGTGACGAGTGCGATACCGGCGGGAAGCCCAAGACCGCTATCTGCCACGATGAAGGCCGCCTCGAGGAGCGCGGGCGGCACGTAGTCGGAGGCCAGTGCATCCGCGGCGCCCGCCGCCAGGAGATCGGAGGCAGCGACATTGCCGGAATGCGATCCGCCGCGGACGATATTGGGCGCGCCCGCGATCACCGTCATGCCGAGCGCCTTGGCTCGCTTGGCGGCACCGAGCCGAACCGGGAATTCGCTAATGGCGATGCCCGCGGCGTGGTTTTCCTCCACCTCCTCCACGGTCTCGTCGTCATGGCTCGCGAGCACCATCGGATGCCCGGCGACCATGTCGAGCAGCGCACGGCGATTGGGTCCGCGTAGCCGCGCGCGGTTGGCCTGCAGGATATCGATTTCACTATCGATGGCGGCGAGGGACGTGCCGCCCGAGACGCTTTTGCGGGCCCGGAAGCGGGCGAGGTCAGCATATTGGCCGACCCCCGGCGTGTGATCCATCAGGCTCGCCATGCGGGCGAGGGGATGGGCGATGACGGGCTCGACCAGCGCCAGCATGTTTTCGGCCGGCAATTCGCAGCGCAGGTGCAGGAAGTGATCGGCGCGGAGAAGGCTGCTTCCAGTGAGGGCGGTGAGGTCATCGACACCGTCCTGGAAGGTGCGGATACGGTCCTCATTGTCGAAATTGAGATTGCCGACGCAAAGTGCGTCGAAGACGGTGGTCACACCCGCGGCCGCGCATTGCCCGTCATGCGCCAGAAAGGCGGAGCGGGAGGGCCAGCGCGCGCCGGGACGCGGCATGACCTGCCGTTCCAGATTATCCGTATGCAGATCGATGATGCCGGGCATGAGGATGTCGCCCGCGCAATCCTCGGCACCGGCAAGGCCGGACGGTCCTTCCGTGATATCGGCGATCAGCCCGTCCCGGATGAGGACGCTGCCGGCAAGCGTGCGGTCCTCGAGAACAACAAGGGCGTTCGATAGAATGGTCTCGGTCATGCGGCGGCCTGAACAGGGGAGAGGAGGAAAAGGCGATCGGCGATAGCGTCCCGCGTCGGTGCGTCATGCACGATGCCGAGGATGGCGGTGCCTGCGGCTTTGGCTTCCACGACCAGACCCACGACCGCATCGCGGTTGGTGGCGTCGAGAGACGCGGTGGGCTCGTCCAGCAGCAGGATGGGGTGGCCGCCGATGAAGCCGCGCGCGAGGTTCACGCGCTGCTGCTCCCCGCCCGAGAAGGTGGCGGGCGGCAGGCTGTGCAGCCGTTCCGGCAGGTTGAGGCGAAAGAGCAGGCTGCGGGCACGCGCCAGCGCTGCCTCCCGCGGAGCACCGCGCGCGATCAGCGGTTCTGCCACGATATCGAGCGTCGGCACGCGGGGCACGACGCGCAGGAACTGACTGACGTAACCCAGCGTTTCCTGTCGCACTTCGAGGATCTTGCGCGGATCGGCGGTGGCGAAATCGACCCAGGCATCCCGGTGCCGGATACGGACATGCCCTTGGCCTACGCGGTAATTGCCGTAAAGGCTGCGCATGAGGGTGGATTTACCCGCGCCCGACGGGCCCGAGAGGACGACGCATTCGCCCGAGGCCAGGGACAAATCAACGCCCGCCAGCACGGGCATGGTCGCACCCCCCTGCAGATGCAGGGTGAAGGATTTGCCGAGGTTTTCCGTTTGAAGGACGATCTTGCTCATGCCTGGAGAACCGAACTCACGAGAAGCTGCGTATAGGGATGCTGGGGATCGT
>NZ_DATJJK010000024.1:0-4656 GCF_035492295.1 Acidisoma sp.
CCGAAGCGGCGGGCTGATTCAGCGGCGAGATACTCGGCCTTGATGGTGTCGAGCCCGAAGGGCGCGACATGGCCGTGCGGCTCACACAGGCCCATGGGCAAATAGACGACGGGCAGCGCATCGCGCCGCGCGATGAACTCCGCCGGCTTCAGTTCCGCCCAGGTCACACGCTCGCCCGCGGTCATGGGAGTCTGCCGAAATGCTTGACGTTATTGAAGTTCTTGATGAAGCGGTGGCGTGTCATCAGCAGCTGAAAGACTTCATCCCTGAGCCGCGGCTCATCCATCGCCGCGCTATTTGCCTCAGCGAAGTCGGGCACGTGCATGGAGGTGATGGCGGTGGTGACGTGCGGATCATGCAAGGCGAATTTGATGGCGAGGGCCGCGAGGGAGGAAGCGTTGGCAGGAACGAAGCGACGCAGCGCATCCACCTTGTCGATATAGGCGCCGCGTGGAACGGTCGCGTCAAAATAGTCGCGCCTGAAGTCGCCTTCCGGGAATTCCGCATCGGCGGTCAGAAAGCCGGTCAGGCCGCCCTCGTCAAGGATGCAGCGGGCGATGACCGCAACCCGATTGTGAGCGCAGACGGGGACGAGCACTTCGAGCGCCGTCGGATCGAAGATGTTGATGATGGTCTGCACAGAATCGATGAGCCCGCTCATGACGATGGGCAGAACCATGTCCGATCGATGATCGGGCACCGAAATGCCGATCTGGCCGATCTTGCCTTGGTCCTTGAGCTGCTGCAGCTCCTCCATCCAGGTGCCGCTGATGCCCCAATTGGCCCAATAGGTATGGAGTTGCAGCAGGTCGATCCGCTCCAGCCGCATTTCTCGCAGGCTGGCCTCGCAGGAGGCGATGACCTGTCCCTTGGGAAAGGCATGCTCCACGGGCACCGGCGTGCCCCATTGCGTGATTCCGGCCAGACCTTCGACCTTGGTGGCGACGAAGGGGCTAGGCCCGTCCCATTGCCGCAGCGCCTCTCCAACAATGCGCTCAGAGGCGCCATAGGCCCGCGCGGTATCGATGAAGTTGACACCACGCTCCAACGCCAGCAGCAGGGCGCGGATATGCTCGGCCTCCGACTGTTCGCCGAACCAGCCGGCAAAGCCCATGGCGCCGAAGCCGAGCCGGCTCACTTGACGGCCGCTGACGGCAAAGTCCGAGTATTGCATCATGGCGACTGTCTCAGGCCGCGTCGGACAGCGCCGGCGCGGCACCTTGGGGCAGCACGCGCCGGGCGAAATAGCCGGCATCCTGCCGCTGCCGCCACAGCGTGGGAATGATCTCGCGGTAAGCTTCGATGAGCCCCGCATAGGGGCGGGGACAATCGGCCTTGACGGCCTCATGAAGGGCCGGCAGCGCATGATAGGGCACCATCGGAAACATGTGGTGCTCAACGTGATAGTTCATGTTCCAGTAGAGGAAGCGAAAAACGGGGTTCATGTAAATGGTGCGGCTGTTGAGCCGATGGTCGAGCACGTCTTCCTGCAGACCGGCATGCTGGGTCGTGCCGAATACGACAAGAAGCCAAGCCCCGTAGAAGGTCGGCAGGCCGATCAGCATGGCGGGCAGGATGGAGCGCAGGGCGACACATGCAATGACAACCGCCAGCAGAATGGCAAGATAGATACGCGCCGCGACGAAGACTTTGCCCTGCTCCATCTTCGGAATATAGGTCGCTTCCGCCGGTGTCAGCCGGCCGCGCGCATGCAGCATGATCTGCGTCAGCGAGGCCGGGCCACTTTTCAGTGAAAAGAGGTTGAGGAGGACATTCATCACGCGGGCTGGCCGGGGCACGGCAATTTCCGGGTCGCGACCGACGATGATGGTATCCGTGTGGTGGCGCGCATGGCTCCAACGCCAGACGGTCGGTTCGCGCAGCAGCATGAAGCTTGCGATGACATAGACGACATTGTTCATCCAACGAGTTTTGAAGGCGGTGCCGTGGCCGCATTCATGCCAGCGGGAGTCGGAGGAGGAGCCATAGAGCACGCCATAGGCGATGACGAAGGGGAGCACCCACCAGCTTCCCCAAAACGCAATCGTCCCCGCGGCCGTGCCGAGGAGCAGGGCGAACCACAGCAGCGTATCGCGGATGGCCGGACCGTCACTGCGTTTCATGAGCGCCTTCAGGGTCTGGCGCGGCAGGGGCGTCGCATACCAGGAGGCCGCGCTCAGACCTTTCTCGACGGCGAGGCGGGCATCCTCGCCGGTCAGGCTGTAATCTCGCATGAGGGTCGCGTTCATGGTGCGGTCTCGCATGTCAGGGAGCCGGATGGCGCGCGAAGAATCGGCCGGCGGGCCATCCCGGTTGCGGTTTCAGACGCCGAGCGCGCGCAGCTTGCCGTCCAGAAACTTCTTGGCGCGCGGCACATCACTCTCATCGAGATGCTCGATAATGATCGGGATGTTTGGATGCTTTTCGGCCAGCCGCTTCAAGTAGTAGTCGTAGTTCAAGGTTCCAAGACCGGGCGCAGGCAGTTCGATGGAGCCGACGCCGCGGAAAGAATGGGCTTCCGAGGCATCGATGTCGGCATGCTTTTCGCTCGCTTCTTCCGCGCGCTTCACATCTTTCGCATGGGCAATCTTCACGCGGTCGGCCAGCGTGTCAAAGATCTGCTTGAGGACAGCATCCATTTTGTCGATGTTGTGATCTTCGAAATAGTTGGTCGGGTCCATCAACAGGCCGAGACCGGGATGGTCGACCTCGGCAAAGATACGCACCGTCTCTTCAACCGATCCGATGACGTTGTTGACATAGGTTTCGAGCAGGAAGACCGCACCGTGATCATAGGCGATCTGCGCAAGTTCGGAGATGACGCGGCGGCAGTCCTCAAAGCCTTCCTCGGTCTTGTTCTTGGGATGGCTCACCCAATCCGATTCGGGATTGAAAGTGCCTGTTTCGGAAATGACATAGGGCGTGCCGAAATGGCGGGCGTTGCGGATGATCGCTTTGAGATAGTCGACCCGCGTCTTGCGCTCCGCCGGATCGGGATGGACGATATTGGTGTATCCGGAGATGGCGCAGATTGGCAGGTTGTAATCGCGGAAGGTTTCGCGCACGCGCTTGGCCTTGTCGAGCGTGATGGAACCGGGCGTCGAAAAGTCGATATCCTTGAAGGCGAGGTCTAGCTGCACCGTGTTGAAGCCGATCGCCTTGATCTTGCGCGCCTGCTCCTCCAGCGCATACGGAAAATAGCCACTAAAAATGCCCGTTTGCAGCATGTCCTGTCTCCCTGGGTGCTTTTGTGTTGTCAGTAGCCGAATTCGGAAAGGTGAACGGCGCGGCCTTCGGCTGCCGAGCGATAGGCCGCTTCAACGACGGCCATGGTACGCAGGTTGTCCGCGCCGTTGAGGACCGGAACCGTGTTCGTCGCCATAGCAAACTGCAATTGCTCCATCACCCCGGCGAAGGCGTGCGGGAACCACCGCGTCTCCCAGGTGGGTTGCACCCATTGGCCGTCGGAGGCGGTCAGCGACGAATAGCGCAGTGTCGAGGGTGAACCCTCGGGATAGTCCGGCCAGCCAATGGTGCCCTGAGCGAGACCCTCGGTACCCTCCACGCGCCAGCGAATGTAGATGTCGCCGGCAAACCCGGCGGCGCGCGGTCCGCTCCAGACGTCTTCCAGCGAGAGCGCGAGCACGCCCGAGCGAAAGCTGAGGGTGGAGACGCAGATTCCGTCGGTATGCGCGAACTGCGTGCGCGGATCGGGGCGCACGGTGGTGGAGATGCTTTCGACGTCCCCGAAGAGATAGCGCAGCACGTCGAAATGGTGGATCGACATATTGAGCAGAGTGAGCCGCCCGTAGCTTTGCAGAAAGGGCTGCCAATGCGGGATGGCGCGCATGTCGATGCTCGCCATCACTGGCGTGCCGAGAGCATTCTGTTCAAGCACTTGCTTCAGTGTTCGCATCGACTGGTCAAAACGCATGTTCTGATTGACGGAAAGCAGCTTTCCGGACTCCCGGCATTCCCGCTCCAGCGCCTCCGCAGTCGCGAGATCAAGAGCCAAGGGCTTTTGCGCCAGGATGGCGCGGATATCGGGCTGTGCAATAGCCGCGCGGATGAGGGCCGGCTGCCGGTCCGGCGGATAGGCGATGTCGAGAATCTCGAAGCCGCCCGCCTCAATCATTGCTTCCGGCGTGTCATGCACGGTTGCGATGTTCCAGCGGCGCGCCACCTGTTCTGCCTTGTCCCGGGTGCGGGAGGCGATGGCGACGACCGGAAAGCCGGCGGCATTGTAGGCCGCGAGATGGATGTCCGCCATGATGAAGCCGGCGCCGACGCAGCCGATGCGGAACTCGCGGCAGCGGATCGGGGCATCGGGCGTCAGAGTGAGGGTCTGGGCCATGCTTAGCCTCCTGAAGACGGATCGGGAGCGGACGCGGTCGTGGGCAGGGGGGCGGCCCGGCGCAGGCGGCCGAACAGTGGGCCTAACAGCCTGCCTTTCAGGACGCGATCCAGGCCGAGGAAGGCAAGGAGCGTGGCGCCGAAGATGATCTGTCTTCCAGCCTCTCCGATGGTCAGCGCCGTCAGCAGGCTGACAAGCACAGTCATCATGATCGCGCCGCAGATAACGCCAAAATAGGGTGCGCGGCCGCCGACCAGCGAAGCGCCCCCGATGGTGGCGACCACGATGCTGGTGAGAATATA
>NZ_DATJJK010000025.1:0-3608 GCF_035492295.1 Acidisoma sp.
TTCTGCTGCGCCTTCTCGAGGGCCTTGGTGACCCAGGGATGGACGATCGCCTCGCCATCCTTCAGGCCCAGGCGCTGCAGCATGCTGTCCATGCGCGCCGGCGCGAAGATACGCATCAGGTCGTCTTCGAGCGAGAGATAGAATTTCGAGCGGCCGGGATCGCCCTGGCGGCCGGAACGGCCGCGGAGCTGGTTGTCGATGCGCCGGCTCTCATGCCGCTCGGTGCCGACAACGAAGAGGCCACCCGCCGCGACCACGGCATCATGCGCCTGCGCAATCTCGGCCTGCAGCGCGGCGTCAGCCGCCGCGTATTCCTCCGGGTCGGCGATATGAGCGAGTTCGAGGCGGCGGCGCATGTCGATATTGCCGCCGAGTTTGATGTCCGTGCCGCGGCCGGCCATGTTGGTCGCGATCGTCACCGTGCCGGGCGCGCCGGCCTGGGAAATGATCGTGGCTTCCTGCTCGTGGAAGCGCGCATTCAGCACCGCGTGGGGCACCTGCTCGCGCTTGAGGAGCTCGCTCAGGATCTCGCTTTTCTCGATGCTGGTCGTGCCGACCAGCACCGGCTGGCCGCGCGCCCTGGTATCGGCGATCAGCTTGGCAAGCGCGGTGTATTTCTCGGCCGCCGTGCGGTAGACCTCGTCATCCTCGTCCCGCCGCGCCACGGGCACGTTGGTCGGGATTTCGACGGTCGACAGCTTGTAGATCTCCTCGAACTCATCCGCTTCCGTCATCGCCGTGCCGGTCATGCCGGCAAGCTTCGGATAAAGCCGGAAGTAGTTCTGGAAGGTGATGGAGGCGAGCGTCTGGTTCTCCGGCTGGATGGTGACGTGCTCCTTCGCCTCCAGCGCCTGGTGCAAGCCTTCCGAATAGCGGCGGCCTTCCATCATGCGGCCGGTGAATTCGTCGATGATGATGACCTTGTCGTCACGCGTGATGTAGTCCACGTCACGCGTGAAGAGCGTATGCGCCCGCAGGCTCTGCTGGGTGTGATGGAGGATCGAGATATTGAAGACGTCGTAGAGATTGCCTTCCTCGATGATGCCGGCGTCGCGCAGCATCTCCTCCACCCGCTCGGCGCCCGGCTCGGTCAGGGTGACTGCTTTCTGCTTCTCGTCCTTCTCATAGGTCTCGGGATCCTGAACCAGGATCTTCACCACCTCATCCACCTGCCGGTAGAGATCCGAGCTGTCCTCGGCGGGGCCTGAGATGATGAGCGGGGTGCGCGCCTCGTCGATCAGGATGCTGTCGACCTCGTCGACGATCGCATAATGGAAGTCGCGCTGGACCATGTCCTCCAGCCGGTACTTCATGTTGTCGCGCAGATAGTCGAAGCCGAATTCGTTGTTGGTGCCGTAGGTGATGTCGCAGGCGTAAGCCGCGCGGCGCTGGCTGTCCTCCATGCCGTGGACGATGATGCCGGTGGAGAGGCCGAGGAAGGAATAGAGTTCGCCCATCTGCTCCGCATCGCGGCGGGCGAGGTAGTCGTTCACCGTCACCACATGCACGCCGCGGCCCGAGAGCGCGTTGAGATAGACGGGCAGGGTCGCGACCAGGGTCTTGCCTTCGCCGGTCTTCATCTCCGCGATGCGGCCGCTATGCAGCACCAGCCCGCCGACCAGCTGGACGTCGAAATGCCGCATGCCGAGCACGCGCTTCGATGCCTCGCGCACCACCGCGAAGGCTTCCGCCATGATGTTGTCCACCGACTCGCCACCGCCCAGCCGGTCCTTGAGGACCGTGGTCTTGGCCCGCAGCGCCTCGTCGGAGAGGGCGGCCATCTCCGGCTCGAAGGCATTGACCTGCGGCACGATGCGCCGGTAGCCACGCAGCACGCGGTCGTTGCTGCTTCCAAAAATGACGCGGGCGAGAGATCCGAACATGAGATCCTTGGGGTCAAAAGGGCCGGAGCCAGGCTCCGGCAGTCGGCAGACGGGTCCGGCCCGCGAAACTGGGCGGGCCCGATAGCCTGATTGGGCGGCAAGTGATAGGACCCCAGGCTAGTTGGGTCAACGCGCGCCAGTGTCCACCCCCGGGCGGCGCCCCTTCTTGTGGTACGGGCGGTCTTCGGCCATTCTCCGCCGCCCTCGGCACCCCCGCCAGATCAGAGGTTTTCATGCGCCGTTCCTGCCTATCCCTGACCTTCCTCGCCAGCACCGCTCTGGCCTTTTCCCTCACGGTCCAGGGGGCCTCGGCCCAAAGTGCGGCTGCCGGCTCGGGCCAGCCGGCCGCTGCACCGGCCGGCACCGCCGATACTGCGCCCAAGAACCCGGTCATCGCCACGGTGAACGGCCAGGACATTCACATGAGCGACCTGCAGGAGATGGCGCGGAACCTGCCGCAGCAGCTGCAGGGCATGTCCCCGCAGCAGCTCTATCCCATTCTGCTCGACCAGATCGTGGACCAGAAGGCGATGGCGATCCAGGCCAAGAAGGACGGCCTGCTGAACGATCCCGCCGTGCAGCAGCAAATCGAGGTCGGCACCGAGCAGGTGCTGCAGGGCGCGCTGATCCGCAAGGTCATCGGGCCGCAGATCACGCCCGAGGCGATCAAGGCCGTCTATGACAAGGACTACGCCGACAAGCCCGGCGTCGAGGAGGTCCATGCCCGCCATATTCTGGTGAAGACCCAGAAGGAAGCGCAGGACATCATCAAGCAGCTGGACAAGGACAAGGGCGCCAATTTCGCCGAACTCGCCAAGAAGGATTCGACCGATCCGGGCAGCGCCAATGGCGGCGACCTCGGCTGGTTCAAGAAGACCGACATGGTGCCGGAATTCGCCGATGCCGCCTTCGCGATGAAGGACGGCCAGATCACCCAGACCCCGGTGCATACCCAGTTCGGCTGGCACGTGATCCAGGTGCTCGGCCATCGTACCGATCCGGCGCCGAAGCTCGCGGACGTCCAGGACAAGATCCGCAACCAGCTGATCCAGGAAGGTATTCATAAGCTTCTGGAGCAGGTCCGCAGCCAGGTCGCGATCAAGGAATTCGCCCCCGATGGCTCGCCCCTGCCGGCCGCCGACGCGGCGCCCACCGGTGCCGCCCCCGCCGCTCCCGCCAGCAAGTAAGCGCCATGGCCAGCATCACGAGCGTGTCTCCGCTGGCGGTTCCGCTGCCGGAGCTGGGGCCTGTCGCGGGGGTCCGCCTGGGCTCGGCCGAGGCCGGCATCCGCTATCAGGGGCGAACGGACCTCATGATGATGGCCTTCCCCCGCGGCACGACCGTCGCGGGGGTCTTTACCCAGAACAAATGCCCGGGCGCGCCGATCGACTGGTGCCGCGCGGCGCTGGAGGGCGGGCGCGCCCAGGCGCTCGTCGTCAATGCCGGCAATGCGAATGTCTTCACCGGCCGCGCCGGCGTCGCGACCGTCAAGGCGACCGCGAAGGCGGCGGCCGATCTTGCTGGCTGCCCGGCGAAGCAGGTCTTTCTCGCGTCCACCGGCGTGATCGGCGAGGTTCTGCCCGCCGAGCGCATCACCGCCGCTCTTCCCGCGCTGCATGAGCGGCTGCAGGAGGACGGCTGGGAAGCCGCCGCCCGCGCCATCATGACAACCGATACCTTTCCCAAGGGGGCGACCCGCAGCGCGATGATCGGCGGCGTGCCGGT
>NZ_DATJJK010000026.1:0-32764 GCF_035492295.1 Acidisoma sp.
TAAGGCGGCGCAGTTCGCAAGCTGGTACGAGCTTTTCCCGCGTTCCCAGACGGACAATCCTGCGCGTTCGGGTACCCTGCGCGACGTGATCGCGCGTTTGCCCGCAATTGCGGACATGGGATTTAATGTTCTGTACACGACGCCCATTCATCCGATCGGCCGCACGCACCGAAAAGGCCGCAACAACGCGCTCAAAGCTGCTCCAGACGATCCTGGGAGCACCTACGCTATCGGCGGCCCCGAAGGGGGCCACGAGGCGATTCATCCCGAACTTGGCACCATGGAGGATTTCCGTGCGCTCGTCATGGCAGCGCACGAACACGGAATGGAGGTCGCGCTCGACTTCGCCGTTCAGTGCTCACGCGACCATCCCTGGCTCAGCCAGCACAAAGACTGGTTCGCCTGGCGGCCCGACGGCTCGATCCATTTCGCGGAGAATCCGCCGAAGAAATACGAGGACATCGTCAACATCAACTTCTATGCGCCGGGCGCCGTGCCCGATGCATGGATTGCCCTGCGCGACATCGTCCTGCACTGGATCGACGCGGGCGTGCGAATTTTCCGGGTGGATAACCCGCACACCAAGCCGTTCCCGTTCTGGGAATGGATGATCGCCGAGGTGCGGGCGCAATTCCCCGGCACGCAATTCCTGGCGGAGGCCTTCACCCGGCCGAAGATCATGAACCGGCTGGGCAAGATCGGCTTCAGCCAATCCTACACCTATTTCACCTGGCGTAATGCGCGCTGGGAATTGGAAGAATATATGACGACCCTGACCCAGGGGCCGGAGGCCGATTTCTTCCGGCCGAATTTCTTCGTCAACACGCCCGATATCAATCCTGTCTTCCTGCAGAATTCCGGGCGCGCGGGCCATCTCATCCGTGCCGTATTGGCGGCCACCCTCTCCGGCCTCTGGGGTGTCTATTCAGGCTTCGAGCTTTGCGAGGCCACACCGTTGCCGGGCCGGGAGGAATATAAGGATTCGGAAAAATACCAGCTGCGCGCCTGGGACTGGGACAGGCCCGGGAATATCGTGTCCGAGATCGCCATGCTGAATCGCATCCGCCGCCAGAATCCGGCGCTGCAATCCCATCTCGGCATTCGCTTCCTGCCCTCGGACAATGCGCAAGTCATGGTCTATGAGCGCTTCACGCCCGACCGCTTCAACACCGTTATCGTGGCCGTCAATCTCGATCCCTACCACTACCAGGAAACGAACACCGAACTTCCCTTCTATGAATGGGGCGTGGCGGATCATGCCAGCCTGACGGTCGCAGATCTCGTCCCTGGCCGGCATCTGCAATGGCAGGGCAAATGGCAGCGCATCACCCTTGATCCGAGCTTCCCCTTCGCCATCTGGCGCGCCGAACCGGAGACCGTCTGACTGTGGACAATATGAACCAGACCCTGACCATCCTCGATGACCCGCTATGGTACAAGGACGCGGTCATCTACCAGTTGCATGTGAAATCCTTTTTCGATGCTGACAACGACGGCGTCGGCGATTTCAAGGGTCTCCTGCAGCGGCTTGATTATATCGCGGAGCTCGGCGTAACCGCGGTTTGGCTGCTGCCCTTCTATCCGTCGCCAAGACGGGACGATGGCTATGATATCGCGAGTTATCGCGACGTTCACGCCGACTACGGCTCGCTCGAGGACGTGCAGCGCTTCATCGACGCTGCCCATGGGCGCGGCCTCAAGGTCATCACGGAACTCGTCATCAACCACACCAGCGACCAGCATCCGTGGTTCCAGCGCGCGCGCCTCGCGCCCCCTGGCTCGCCCGAGCGGGATTTCTATGTCTGGTCCGATACGGATACCAAATACGCCGGTACCCGCATCATCTTCGTGGATACGGAGAAAAGCAACTGGACCTGGGACGAGCAGGCCAAAGCCTATTACTGGCACCGCTTCTATTCCCACCAGCCTGACCTCAATTTCGACAATCCGGCGGTGTTGGACGAGGTGATGGATGTCATGCGCTTCTGGCTGGACATGGGGGTGGACGGACTGAGGCTCGACGCTGTGCCCTATCTCGTCGAGCGCGAGGGCACGATCAACGAGAACCTACCCGAGACCCATGCCATCCTGAAGCGTATCCGCGCCGAGATGGATGCGCATTCACCCGGAAAGATGTTGCTCGCAGAAGCCAATCAATGGCCCGAGGACGCTCAGGTCTATTTCGGGGATGGTGACGAATGCCACATGTCCTTCCATTTCCCGCTGATGCCGCGCATGTACATGGCGATCGCCCGGGAAGACCGCTTTCCCATCACCGATATCATGCGCCAGACGCCGGACATTCCGGATAACTGCCAATGGGCGATCTTCCTGCGCAACCATGACGAGCTAACGCTCGAAATGGTGACGGATACCGAGCGCGACTACCTGTGGGAGACCTATGCCAGGGATCGCCGCGCCCGCATCAATCTCGGCATCCGCCGCCGGCTCGCTCCCCTTCTGGAGCGTGACCGCCGGCGGATCGAACTCATGAACACCTTGCTGCTCTCCATGCCCGGCACGCCTGTAATCTATTACGGCGACGAGCTCGGCATGGGAGACAACATCCATCTAGGCGACCGCGACGGCGTGCGCACGCCGATGCAGTGGTCCTATGACCGCAACGGCGGCTTCTCCCGTGCTGATCCCGCCTCACTTGTGCTGCCCGCGATCATGGATCCGCTCTATGGCTTCCAGGCGCTCAATGTGGAGGCGCAGGAGGCGGACCAGCATTCACTATTGCATTGGATGCGACGCATGCTCGCCGTGCGCAAAAGCCATCCGGCCTTCGGACGCGGCACACTGCGCTTCCTCTATCCCGGCAATCGCAAGATTTTTGCCTATCTGCGCGAGCTACCGGGCGAGGAGGGGGAAGCGGTGCTTTGCGTCTGCAACCTCGCACGCACGGCCCAGGCGGTGGAGCTCGATCTTTCCGCTTTCGCTGGGCGCGTGCCGGTCGACATCGTCGGCGGCTCGGTCTTTCCACCGGTCGGTCAGCTCACCTATCTGCTGACGCTGCCGCCCTATGGCTGTTTCTGGTTCCTGCTCGCGGAGCAGGCGGAACTGCCTGCCTGGCACACGCCGGCGCCGGAGCCGCTGCCCGAATTCGCAACCGTCGTGGTTCGCGGCGGCATCGCCGATATCACCACCCAGGCCGGACGGCGCCTGCTGGAGGGCGAATCGCTGCCCGCCTATGTGCCGAAGAGGCGCTGGTTCGCGAACAAGGGCGCGCCGATTGACGCGCTCTCCATCGCGTACGCGGTCCCTTTGCCTGGCGCGAAGGACGTGCTGCTCACGGAGATCGAGACCCGGCAGGGTGACGAGATCAGCCGTTACGTCTTGCCGCTCGCGATTGCCTGGGAGCAGAGCGAGCCGGTCTCCCCGCTGGTCCAACAGCTGGCACTCGCCCGCGTGCGGCTCTTTCGTCGCGTCGGGCTCCTGACCGACGCCTTCGCGGTTGATGATTTCGTCCGCGCCGTTCTTGTCGATCTTGCCGCGGGAACGAGCATTGCGTTTGCCGAGGGCGAACTGCAGTTCAGGCCGAGCGCGCTTGGCACCCCGATTGAAGTGTCGGAGCATCCGGAGATCCGCCGCCTCTCGGCGGAACAATCGAACAGCAGCCTGGTGGTGGATGATGCCATCGTGCTGAAGCTGCTGCGCCGGGTGAGCCCGGGCATCCATCCCGAAGGCGAAATGACTCGTCATCTCACCGAAAAGGGTTACGGCAATACCGCGCCCTTCCTGGGCGAGGTCGTGCGGGTGGCGCCGGACGGCACGCCCAATACGCTGTTCATCGTGCAGAAATTCGTCCGCAACCAGGGCGACGGCTGGACCTGGACGCTCGACTATCTTGCCCGAGCGGTCGCGGAAATCGCCCGCCTCGGACAGGCAGAGGAGGAGGCCGAGGAAACACCCTTTGCGACCTATACTCATTTTGCCGAGGCTCTCGGACAGCGCCTGGGCGAGATGCATGCGGTGCTCGCTGAACCCTCCGATGATCCCGATTTTGCGCCCGAGGTCGCCAATGAGGAGACCGTTCTCGCCTGGGCGGACTCGGCCTTAGAGCAGCTCGACCTTGCGCTTGATCTTCTGCGCGATCGGCGGGAATGGGCGGATGCGGAGACCGAGCAACTGGCCTCCGCCGTCCTCGAACGCGCCGATGCGGTCCGTCGCCTGGCGCGCGAGCGGGCGGGCCTTGGCCTGGGCGCTGTCTGCACCCGTATTCATGGAGACCTGCATCTCGGTCAGGTCCTCGTCGTCCAGAACGATGCCTATCTCATCGACTTCGAAGGCGAACCGGCGCGGCCGCTGCATCAGCGCCGCATGAAATCGTCGGGCCTGCGGGATGTGGCCGGTATCCTTCGTAGCTTCGACTATGCCACGGCCACGGCTGCTGCCGCGCCAGGCGTGGATGCGCTGTCACCCGCCGCGGTCGAGCGCCACGGTCGTCTCCTCGCCCAGTTCCGGGCCGAGGCGGGCGCCGCCTTCCTGGATGCCTATCGTGGTGTCTTGCGTGAAGCGCCCGAACCGTGGGTCTCGCTCTCGGCGGAAAGCCCGCTGCTCGATCTCTTCCTCCTGGAGAAGGCGGCCTATGAGATCCGCTACGAGATCCTGAACCGCCCGGCCTGGCTTGGCATCCCACTGCGCGGCTTCCTTGAAATCGCGCAACATCTGCTTGGGGAGACTGTATCGTGAGCGGCCTTCTGCACGAAGCGCATCGTCCTGACCCGGGCGCCGTCGATGCCATTCTCCATGCCCGGCATGGCGATCCTTTCGCACTGCTCGGCCCGCATAACTGTGAGGGGGGCTGCGCCGTCCGCACCTTCCAACCGGGGGCGATCAAAGTGGAGGTCCTGGGAAAAGACAGCGAGCAGGTCTTGGCGACACTCTCGCTGATTGACCCTGCAGGATTCTGGAGCGGGGTGATGCCTGCCCGCATTCCCTATCGCCTGCGCATCACCCATCGGGACCGGGTCCAGATCATCGAGGACGCTTATGCTTTCGGGCCCTCGCTTGGTGAGGTCGACATTTATCTGCTGGCTGAGGGCCGGCATCAGGATCTGGGCCGTGCGCTCGGTGCCCATCCGATGACGCTGGATGGCGTGCCCGGCACGCGCTTCGCCGTCTGGGCGCCCAACGCGCGGCGCGTCTCGGTGGTCGGCAAATTCAACGATTGGGATGGCCGCTGCCATCCGATGCGCAATCATCCGGATGCCGGGCTCTGGGAGATCTTCATTCCCCGCGTCGGCGCCGGCGCCGCGTACAAATACGAAATCCTGGGTCCTCATGGCCATGTCCTGCCGCTCAAGGCCGATCCCGTGGCGGGATGCGCCGAGGTGCCCCCGGCCACTGCTTCCGTTGTGACGGATGACCGCTTCGTCTGGACCGATCATCAGTGGATGGAGGGCCGCCGGCACGAGTCGGCTGAGCGTGATCAGCCGATCTCGATCTATGAAGTGCATGCCGCCTCGTGGCGCGCGGCGGAGGATGATGGGCGGGACGTTTGGACCCAGCTTGGCGAAACCCTGGTTCCCTATGTCGCCGCCATGGGCTTCACCCATCTTGAGTTCCTGCCGATCATGGAACATCCCTTCGGCGGCAGTTGGGGCTACCAGCCGCTCGGCCAATTCGCTCCCAGCGCTCGGCTCGGCTCGCCTGCGAGCTTCGCGGCGCTGATCGACCGCTGCCATCGTGCGGGTCTTGGCGTCATCCTCGATTGGGTGCCGGCGCATTTCCCTGGAGACGCGCATGGGCTTGCCCAGTTCGACGGCACGGCGCTCTATGAACATGCCGATCCGCGAGAAGGGTTCCATCAGGATTGGAACACCTACATCTTTAATCTCGGACGCCATGAGGTGCGTGGGTTCCTCATCGGTAGCGCGCTCCATTGGCTTGAGCACTACCATATCGACGGGCTGCGCGTGGATGCGGTGGCCTCCATGCTCTACCGGGACTACAGCCGCAAGCAGGGCGAATGGGTGCCCAATATCTATGGTGGGCGTGAGAATCTCGAGGCGATCTCCTTCCTGCGCGAACTCTCTGAGGTCGTGGCCACGCGCTGTCCCGGGACGGTGCTGATCGCCGAGGAGAGCACGGCCTGGCCCGGCGTCAGTCGCCCCGTCTCCGAAGGCGGCCTCGGCTTCCACTACAAGTGGAACATGGGCTGGATGCACGATACGTTGCATTACATGCAGGAAGAATCCATTCATCGACGCTGGCACCACGATCAGATCGCCTTTGGTCTGGTCTATGCCTTTTCGGAGAACTTCGTCCTGCCACTGTCCCATGATGAGGTGGTCTACGGAAAGGGATCGCTCATCGGCAAGATGAGCGGCGATCATTGGCAAAAGTTTGCCAATCTTCGTGCTTATTTCGGTTTCATGTGGACGCATCCGGGCAAGAAGCTGCTCTTCATGGGCGGTGAAATCGCGCAGGGTCGCGAATGGAACCATGACGAATCCATCGACTGGTGGCTGCTGGACCAGCCCGAACATGCGGGTGTGCAGCGGCTGGTGCGGGATCTGAACGCGCTCTATCGCAAAATCCCGGCATTGCATGCCAAGGATTGTGACGGAGATGGCTTCCGTTGGATTGTGCTCCATGATCGGGACCAGAGCGTTTTTGCCTATCTCCGTCTTGGGCGGGAGGGCGACAAGCCGATGCTGGTGGTGTGCAATTTCACCCCCGTGCCGCGCATCGGCTACCGGCTCGGCGCGCCGGTGGCAGGCGGTTGGCGAGAGGTCATGAATACCGATTCCGCCCTCTATGGCGGCTCCAATCTCGGCAATGGCGGCTGGGTGCAAGCAGAGGAGCAGGCTTGGGGCGAATGGCCGGCTACTCTTGCCTTGACCCTGCCGCCGCTCGCAACCGTGGTGCTGGAGGCGGGGTGAACCCGCCCTCGGTCTCGCGCTTTCTCGAATGCGCGCTCTATGTCGCGGATCTCGATTGCGCACAGGTTTTCTATGAACGGGTCTTTGGCTTTGCGGTGATGTTCCGCGATCCGCGGATGGCCGCGCTCGACGTGCCGGGGCGTCAGGCCTTGCTGCTTTTTCGCATCGGCGCTTCGGACCTGCCGAGCGAGACGCCCTTTGGCATCGTGCCCGGCCATGGCGCGCGCGGCGTGCAGCATCTCTGCTTCGCGATTCCGCCCGAGGGTATTCCTGATTGGGAGGCGCATTTGGCCGGTCTCGCCATCCCCATCGAAAGCCGCGTCCATTGGGCAGGCGGCGGGACCTCGCTTTATTTCCGGGACCCCGACGGCCACTCCCTGGAAGTGGCGACGCCTGGGCTGTGGCGGAACGATCCGCTGGAGGTGTGACCGGTCAACCGGCCAGTGCGGCGGCTGCGCCGCGCGCACCCTGCTCCATCAGCGCGGCATAGGCTTCCGTGACGGCGAGAATAAAGCGGTCGTCCCCCGGCAGGTCGCTGCCAAAAATTTCCGGGAGGCCGAGCACCGCGCGCACGCGCCCCGGCGCATTGGGCGCCGCCTGCTGCACAGCGTGCAGCTTCTCGGCCAGCGGATCGCGCACGTCGATCTCCGCACCGTGCTCATCCACCCCGCCGACATAACGGACCCAACCAGCGATCACGAGCGCGAGGCAGGGGAGGGGCAGGTCGCGCGCCAGCCGCTCGCGGATGGTGCCGAGCAGGCGCTGCGGCAGCTTCTGCGATCCATCCATGGCGATCTGCCACGTGCGGTGGCGGATCGCCGGATTGCGGAAGCGCGCGTCCAGCGCAGCGACATAGGCAGACAGATCCGCGCCCGGCGGCGGGGGCACAACGGGCACGATCTCCTCCCGCCATAGCCGCCTCACGAAGCCGGCGAAGGCCGGATCGGCCATCGTCTCAGCAATCGTCTCATGCCCGCCGAGATAGCCGAGATAGGCAAGGGCAGAATGCGCGCCGTTGAGCAGGCGCAGTTTCATGTGCTCGAAAGGCTCGACCTCGGTTACCAGTTCCGCGCCCACGCTGTCCCAGGCCGGCCGCTCTCCGCCCACGAAGCGATTCTCGATCACCCATTGCCGGAAAGGTTCGTGCACAACCGGGGCGGCGTCGTCGAAACCCGTGAGGCGGGCGACCTCGGCGATGTCGGTCTCGGTCGTGGCGGGCACGATACGGTCCACCATGGCGCAGGGAAATCTTCCTTCCGCGATGATCCAGGCGGCCAGGTCGGGGGATGATCGTTCCGCGAATTCCTGGACGAGGCCGGACACGACACGGCCGTTCGCGGGCAGGTTGTCGCAGCAAAGTACCGTGAAAGGTGCTAGGCCCGCCGCATGGCGGCGGCGCAGCGCTTCCACCATGAAGCCGATGGCGCCTTTCGGCGCCGCGGGGTTTTCGAGATCGTGCAGCACGGTCGGGTGGGACCAGTTGATCCGGCCGGTCGCCGGATCGTGGCAATACCCCTTTTCGGTGATCGTCAGTGTCACGATCCGGGTGGTCGGCGCACTCATGGCGGCGAGCACCGCCTGCGGGTCCTCGGGCGCGACCAGCACCCCGGTCAGGCAGGTGACCAGGCGCGGCTGGTTGCCCTCGGGTCGGCGTTCCAGCGCCGTATAGAGAAAATCCTGCGGCGCCAGATGGTCCCGCTGGTCGGGCCGCTGCAGGCTGACGCCGAGGATGCCCCAGTCACGCGTGCCGGTATCCTCGGTATAGAGGGCCAGATGCGCCCGGGCGAAGGCACCGAGCCCCAGGTGGACGATGCCCGTTTTCCATAATGGCTGCTCTTCGGCTCGCGTGAGACGCATCCGGCTCTCTCCCATCCTCGCTTTGCCCGCCATCAAGCCATGGGCTAGTCTCGGCGCCAAGCGAGTGAGGATGGAGTCCGCGATGTTCGTAGCGATGAACCGTTTCCGGGTGATCAAGACCGAGACCGAGGCTTTCGAGCAGCGTTGGATTGGGCGTGACAGCCAGCTTCATACCGTGCCGGGTTTCGTCACTTTCCACCTGCTTCGCGGGCCGGAGCGGGAGGACCATGTCCTCTACGCCTCCCACACCATCTGGCAGTCCCGCGACGATTTCGAAGGCTGGACGCGTTCGGAGGCTTTCCGCATGGCCCATGCCGGCGCGGGCGGCGCGAAGCCGCTGACCCTCGGTCATCCGGAATTCGAGGGGTTTGAGTCGGTCGACGCCGCTGCGCGGGGCAATCAGGCCGCCTGAGGAGCGGGCCAGGCCTAAGGGGCCGGTCGCAGGATCTTCTGCATCAGCACGAGGTCGAGCCAACGGTCGAACTTGCGGCCGACCTCGGGCAGCCGGCCCGTGACCTCAAAGCCAAAGCGCTCATGCAGCGCGATGGAAACCGTGTTCTCGGCTGAGATGACGCCGACCATGACATGCATGCCGGCCGCGGTCGCATGGTCGATGAGGGCCGCGAGCAGTGCGCGGCCGAGGCCCTGCCCCTGGAATCGCTCCTCGACATAGATTGAGTGCTCGACCGTCAGCGCATAGCCCTCATAGGCGCGGAAACTGCCGTAGCTGCCATAGCCCGCGACTTCGCCATCCGCTTCCGCGATCAGTACCGGCAGCCCCGCCATCCGCCGCTCGGCGAGCCAGGCCGCGCGCATCTCCATGGTATGGGGCTTGGTCTGCCAGCTTGCGGTCGTGTGCAGAATGGCGTGGTTGGTGATGGCGAGAATGGCGGGCAGGTCTCGCTCGGTCGCAGGGCGTATCGGCACGTCGGAGCTCCTCAGGCGGCGGCGCTGGCTTCGGTTGCGGCCTCTTCCCGCTTGCCAGAGATGAGCCAGTCCGACAACCAGCGCGCCGCCGGACCCAGCACCCGGTCCCGCCGGTGGATGAGGCACATCGAAAGCTCGACGCTGGCATAGGATCCCCATTCCTCGGGCTGGATGAGGGCAAGCCGACCGGCCGCGATATCGGCCTCCACCATATGGATCGGCATGCCGCCCCAGCCGAGGCCCCCCAGCAGCATGGCATGCTTGGCGCCGAGATCGGCCAGACGCCAGTTGCGGCGGGAGAGCACGCCATGGTCGCGTTTCGCCGTGCGGCCGGATGGGTCGGTCAGAACCAGCTGCACATGCTGCTGCATCTCGTCCGTTGGAATCGGGCGGTGCATATGGGCCAGCGGATGGCAGGAAGCGGCCACCGCCACCATGCGCACGGTTTCGATCGGCTGCAGCACGAGCTCCGCACTCTCCTGGGAGGCGAAGGCGAGGGACACGCCCAGCGCGCAGGTGCCGTCGATGACGAGATTGGCGGTCGAGCCCATGGAGGCGACGTAAATGCGTGTCGGCACCGTCGGGTAGCGGGCCCCGAAGACGCGAAGTGCGCTGACGATGCGGTCCATCGGGAACATGGCGTCCACCACGATGGCGAGTTCCGGCTCCAACCCCTGCGCGATGCCGCGTGCCTGGTCCGAGAAGCTTTCCACTTCATGGATGATGCGGGTGGCGCGGGGCAGCAGTGCCTCTCCCGCTTCGGTCAAGACCGGGCGATAGGCCGAGCGGTCGAAGAGCGGGAGGTCGAGCTGATCCTCAAGCCTCTGGATGGCATAGGTCACGGCGGATTGCGCACGGTTCAGGCGCCGGGCGGCGGCTGAAAAGCTGCCGGTTTCCGCCACCGTCACGAAGACCATGAACTGATCGAGAGAGATGCCGCTTAAAGACATAAGCGAACTCTATCATGAAATCGGATGGAGATAAGCAGAATTTTATCAGTTTCTTCCTGGTCAGCTGCAGCGCTATCTGGCCACATTCACATCCTCCGGGACGTTTCTCATGACCCAGATTCTCGTTATCGAAAGCAGTGCCAACCTCGCGAGCTCCGTGAGCCGCGACCTCACCCAGGCCTTCCTGGCTGGCTACAAGACCGCTCATCCGGATGCCACCGTCGTCACCCGCGACCTCGCGGTCGAGCCGGTGCCGCATCTCGGCGTCGATCTCATCGGCGGCTTCTTCGGTAAGCCGGAAGAGCTGAGCGGGGCGCAGAAGAGTGCGATCGCCGTGTCCGACACGCTGATCGACGAGATTGAGGCGGCCGACATCATTGCCATCGGCGTGCCCATGTACAATTTCAGCGTTCCCTCCACGCTGAAGGCCTGGATCGACCATGTCCTGCGCGCCGCCCGCACCTTCCGCTACACGGAAAACGGCCCGCAGGGTCTGGTCACCGGCAAGAAGGTCGTCCTTTTTCTCGCCTCCGGCGGCGTCTATTCCGACGGCCCCTACAAGCCCTATGATTTCCAGGAGACCTATCTCCGCGGCGTGCTGGGTTTCATCGGTCTGACGGACGTGACCGTCGTTCGCGCCGAAGGCCTTGCGATGGGTCCGGATGTCGCTGGCAAAGCGGTCGCCGATGCCAAAGCGAAGATCGCCGCCCTCTCCCTTTGATCCCCGATCCCCAGTTTGGAGGACTTCCGATGATCCGCCATCTTCTGCTCGGCAGCGCCTTCGCTGCCGGCCTCGCCGTGACGGCCATGGCTCCGGCCTCTGCACAGGTCGTCACGTCCAGCCCGGCCAAGGTGCCGGCCGGCACCTATAAGGTCGAGCCCTATCACACTCGCATTGTCTTCGCGGTTTCCCATATGGGCTTCTCGACCTGGTACGGGAATTTCACCTCCGCTTCCGGCACACTGACCTTCGATTCGAAGAGCCCGGCCAAGAGCGCGCTCGATATCTCCTTCCCGACCGACAGCGTGACCACGACTAACACCAAGCTGGACGGCGAGCTGAAAAGTCCGGTCTGGTTCGATGCCGCTCAGTTCCCGACCGTCACCTTTAAGTCGACCAAGATCACAGTGTTGGGCCACGACCGCGGTACCATCGAGGGTGACCTCACCTTCCACGGCGTGACGCATCCGGTGACGCTGAGCGCGCGCTTCAATGGCGGCGGCACCAATCCGCTCGACAAGGCCTATACGATCGGCTTCGACGCGACGGGCACGCTCTCCCGCGCCGATTTCGGTGTTAAGACTTATGAGCCGCTGATCGGCGACAAGGTTCATTTGCTGCTCAGCGGCGCCTTCGAGCAGCAGACCTAAGACTGGAGCGACCGCCATGTCGGCTATGGGACGGGGAGCAAGCCCCGAGCGCTACACGGCGGTCGCGATCCTGCTGCACTGGCTGATCGCTTTAGGCATCCTCGCCCTCATCGTGATCGGCCTCATGATGACGCAGCTGCAGGCAACCATCGGCCCGATGGAGACTTTCAAACTCTTTCAGCTGCACAAGTCGATCGGCATCACGGTTCTGCTGCTGGCGGTGATCCGCATTCTCTGGCGCTTCACGCATAAACCCCCGGTGCTGCCGGCCGACATGCCGGCAGTGGAGCGCGGTGCCGCCCATGGGCTGCACTGGCTGCTCTATATCCTGATGCTGGGACTGCCGCTGACCGGCTGGGCCGTTGTTTCCTCCTCGCCCTTCAATCTGCCGACCGTGCTCTACAGCCTTATCCCCTGGCCGGATCTGCCGGTCCTACCGCATCTCGCCAATAAGGCGGCGGTCAGCCATGTCCTGGCCTGGGTCCATGCCTATGGCGCCTGGATCCTCATCGGCCTCCTGATCATCCATTTCGCGGCGGTCTTCCGTCATCACATCATCAAGCGCGACGGCATTCTGCTGCGTATGATGCCGAGCCGCCGACGCTGACCCCTTTTATCCGTCAACCTGAGGAACGGATCATGATGTTGCGCTCTCTCGGCTTCGCCTCCGCCCTGCTCATCGGCGGCGCCGTGTCGGCCCATGCCGCGACCTGGACCATCGATGCGCCGAGGAGCCATCTCGGCTTCACCGGCAGCCAGAGCGGCACGCCCTTCAGCGGCGAATTCGGCAAGTTCTCCGGCACCATCGTCTTCGACCCGGCGAACCCGACGGCCGGACACGCCGATGTCACCATCGCGATCGCGAGTGCCAAGACCGGCGATCAGCAGAAGGACGGCGCGATGCCGGGCTCCGACTGGTTTGCGGCCGACAAGTTCCCGACCGCCGAATTCAAGGCGACGAGCTTCAAGACGACCGGCCAGGGCGCCTATGAGGCGGACGGCACGCTGACCATCCGCGGCATCAGCAAGGCGGTGGCACTCCCCTTCACGCTGACGATCAGCGGCGACAGGGCTACGGCCAAGGGTAAGGTTCAGCTTGTCCGCACCGATTATGGCGTGGGACAAGGCGCCTGGAGCAGCGCCCAGTATGTGGCACTCGATGTCACAGTCACCGTCGACATCGTTGCAGACAAGACCGCGCCATGAGCGACGGGGGCAGGTTTCCGACCTATTTCCTGCCGCATGGGGGCGGACCCTGCTTCTTCATGGACCCGCCGCCCGGCGGCCCCGGTACCTGGGACCGAATGGCCGATTTCCTGCGCAGCATTCCGACTGATCTGGTCGAGACGCCGCGCGCCATCCTGATCGTCACCGGTCATTGGGAGACGGAGGGGTTGGCGGTGACCGCCGGCGCTCATCCGGCCCTTATCTTCGACTATTACGGCTTTCCTGAAAGCACCTATCGCCTGACCTATCCGGCGCCGGGCGCGCCTGAGCTTGCAGCCCAGGTGGCGGCCATGCTCTCCGCCGCCGGCTTCCCGACCAGGGAAGATCCGGAGCGCGGCTTCGATCATGGCATGTTCATCCCGCTGAAGGTCGCCTTCCCCGAGGCGGCCATTCCCGTGGTGGAACTTTCCGTGCGGAGGGATCTGGATCCGGCAGCGCATATCGAGATCGGCCGCGCTCTGGCGCCGCTGCGCGATGAAGGCATCCTCATCCTCGCGACCGGCATGAGCTACCATAACCTGCGTGGCTTCTTCACGACTGACCCGCGCGCGGGCGCCGCTTCCGAGGCGTTCGATGCCTGGCTCACCAAGGCGGTCTGCCAGGACTCCGCGGCGCGCGAGGCGGCTTTGATCGGTTGGGAAGGTGCCCCCGCCGCCAGGGCATGCCATCCGCAGGAGGAGCATCTCATTCCGCTGATGGTTGCGGCCGGGGCTGCCGGCGCCGATGCTGCCACCCACGCCTATGCGGACGTGGTGCTCGGCAAGCGGTTGTCCGGTTTCCGCTTCGGCTGACGGATCACACTCTAAGGCCGAGATGCGCGGCGGCCAGCGCCACGCAGCGCTCGAAGACGTCCAGTGCGTCGAAAGGCAGATCCTGCCCATCTTTCGGCAGCACCATGGGCAGACCGCCCGCGGACAGCACGGCGCCTGGGATCATCAGATTGTCGGGCAGGCCGAAGCCTTCCACGGCAAGGCCCGGCATCGAGTCCGGCACGGCTGCCACTTGCGCGCGGCTGCGGGCGTCGAACAGCGTGGCGCTATTGGAATAGCCGAAGATCGGCCGGTTCCGCCCGAGGAACCAGCCGATTTCGACCAGCGTGCCCGAATCGGCGGAAGCGCCGCGAAAGGGTGTGAGATTGGCGATGACGATCTCCGCCGCCTCCATCATCTCCACATCTTTTCGAAAAATGGCGATGCCAGCCTCGGCCTCGCTGAGGCTCGCAAGAGCGGCGATATCCTCGTTCAGCGGCGGCAGGCCGCGAATGCCGTAGCGCAGACAGATGGAGACCTTCCGGGCCGCATGCTCCACGGCGTTGGGAAGAAACACATCCGGACCGGCAAGATAGGCGGTGATCATTGGCGGATGATGCACAGCCTTCCCGTCCCCGGCAATCCGGCTCCTCGGACGAAAACCCTATGGGCTCTGTCGCCCCGCTCCGGTGTCGGGGTCACGTCTTCCGTGGCTTGCGACTTTCGCTGCGGGGGCCAGTGTCTCTGGTGAGATCGCGGAAGGCGACCACGAGCTTCAGGTGAGGGCTGAGCAGGTGCCGCGGGAGGGACGGCAGGTAAATCCGTATCGTCTCCAGCTTCTTGTCATCAGGCAACGCGGCGAAGGCCTGACGCGGGCCGGAATCAGCTCCCTTGTCGTAGCTCTGCGCCACCGCATCGCGAATCGGAGCCGGGACGGAGGCGAGGAGTGCGCGCTGCGCCGCGGTGAGTGTCTGATCACGCACCGGCCCGGGCAAGCTGCGGGATGCCTGCCCTTCCGCCTCTTCGTAAGGTTTCAGCTTATCGAGCGGAAATTCGATTTCGACGCCATTGGGCTGCATCACGTAGGCCGTCGCACCGTCGATGTCGATCAGCTTGCCCTCATGCGCGCCGCTGACATCCACGACGCGGTCACCGATCGAGAGACGAGCCATGAGAATTTTCCATCCTGCGCCGTACAGGCTTGGAAGGCGCATGGATCGGCTCGCCGAGCAACCTATTCGATCGGACCGCCCCGTGTTTATCGCGGGAGACTCCGCGTCGCCCGGGCGAAAACCACCGCCGTGGTTACCAGCAGCACGGTCCCGCCAGTCGCGAAGACGCCGATCACGCCGCTGAAGCTGAAGATCGACCCGCCCAGGGCCGCGCCGGCGGCGATGGAGATCTGCACCGCCGCCACCAGAATGCCGCCGCCGCTTTCGGTCTCATCCGGCGCCGAACGGGCCATCCAGGTCGACCAGCCAACGGGTACCGCGCCGAAGGCCATGCCCCAGAGCGCCACCATCGCCGCATGGGCGGGCAGGCCGAGCGGCAGGACGGCAAGCCCGAGCCCGACGGCGCCGATCGCCAGCGGCGCCACGGTCAGCGTCAGGCGCAGGCTGCGCTCCAGCAGGATGCCGGCAAGCATGGTGCCGAGGAAATTGGCCAGGCCAAAGCCGAGCAGCAGCAGCGCGATGCCATTGGCGCCAACCCCGGCAATGGTCTCCAGGAAGGGACGGACATAGGTGAAGAGGGCAAAATGACCGCCGAAAACGAGCACGGAGCAAAGCACGCCGAGCCGCATACCCGGCCGCATCAGCACCTCGACCAGGGTTTCGAGGCGGGCCGCGTGGTTCGAGGCAAGGCGCGGGAGAAAGGCCATCTGGCAAAGCAGGGTGACGAGACCGATCGCCGCCGCGAAGAAGAAGACGCTGCGCCAACCGTAGAGCCCGCTGAGATAGCTGCCGAGCGGCACTGCCACGATAGTCGCGACCGAGACACCGCTGAACAGGATGGAAAGCGCGCGCGGCACCAGGGGAGGGGGTACGAGCCTGATGGCGACGGCGGTTGCCATGCTCCAGAAGCCGCCCAACGCGATGCCAAGCAGCACGCGCGCGAGCAGCAGCAGGAGCAGATTGGGGGCAATGGCCACCAGCAGGTTGGAGGCGATGAGCAGCAGCGAAAAGCCCATCATGACCAGCCGGCGGTCCAGGCCGCGGGTGACGACGGCGACGAGGAGGGCCGCGACCAGCGCGACGACGGCGGTTGCGGTCACCGCCTGGCCGGCCAGCCCTTCGGTCACATGGAGCCCCGAGGCCATCGGGGTGAGCAGGCTTGCGGGCAGGAATTCGGCGGTGACCAGGCTGAAGACACCAAGCGTCAGGGAGAAGACGGCCGGCCAGGCCGCCTTTTCCGGCAGCGCCGTGGGCCAGCCTCGCTCTGCATAATCGCTCATAACAAAAGACCTCAGTTCATACGATTGAGCAGAGGATACACTGGCCAGTCTGGACTAACTATGATATAAAATCCTAGATTTTTGATCGAAGGTCCGATCGCAATGAGTTCTCCCATCCCGCCTCCGCCTTGCCCGGACCTCATGAGCGAACTCCTGCTCGGCATGCGGCTGCGCGGCATTGCCTATCGCCGGATCGAAGTGACCCCACCGTTCGGCCTCGGCTTCGGCGATGCCTCGCACCGCGCCCATCTGCATGTCGTTGTCAGCGGCACCGCCTTTCTGCGCGGCGTAACCGGCGCGATCTCCCATCTGCCGGCCGGCACTGCCGTCTTTCTGCCCCATGGCGAAGGGCATGAACTGCTCTCCGCCGTCGATCTGCCCGGCCGCGATATCGCGAGCTTCGCGAATGAGCCGGTCTGCGACGCGTTGTCCGAGATCCACGCTTGCGCCGGCAAGCCGGGCTGCCCGGACAACACCGTCATATTCAGTAGCGATATGGAATTCGATCTCGGCGGCATGCAGCGCCTCGTCCGCCTGATGCCGGAAGCCATGATCGTCGGCACGCTGTCGGAGCGTCACCCCGAAGTGCTGCCGATCCTGAAAGCCATGGAGAGTGAAGTCTGCGGCAGGCGGGTAGGCTTCGCCGGGATTCTGGCGCGGCTCGCCGATGTCCTGTCGGCCATCATTGTGCGTGGCTGGGTGGAATGCGGCTGCGACGGCGCCTCTGGCCTGGTTCAAGCCTTGCGCGATCCGCGCCTTGCCGGGGCCATCGCGGCGCTGCATCGCGATCCCGGCCGCAACTGGACCCTGGCCGACCTCGCGGCAGAGACCGGCAGTTCCCGCTCGGTCTTCGCGGAGCGCTTTCACGCCGTCACCGGCGTGACGCCGCTGCGCTACGCGGCGGAGTTGCGCATGCGCCTGGCGACCCAATGGATCGGCAGCGAACACGTGCCGATCGATGCCGTCGCTCATCGCCTCGGCTATGCCTCGAAGGCTGCCTTCAGCCGCGCCTTCAAGCGCGTAACAGGGCAACCGCCCGGCATCGCACGGGCGTCGCAGAGCCGGATCGCGGAGAGATTGACCGACGGTCTGGCACAGCAGACCTAAATCCGTATGGTTGTTAACTCAACGGATTTGCGGTTCAGATTGAATCGCGTCTGCAATTCAATCTGAACCGATCAGTCGTTCAGGCTTTGCGGTTGGCAACGAGATCGTCCACCACGGACGGATCGGCGAGCGTCGAGGTATCGCCAAGGCTATCCACTTCATTGGCCGCGATCTTGCGCAGAATACGCCGCATGATCTTGCCGCTGCGGGTCTTTGGCAGGCCCGGCGCCCACTGGATAGAGTCCGGCACGGCGATCGGTCCGATTTCTTTGCGCACCCAGCCCGCGAGTTCCTTCAGCAGCGCATCGGTGGGCTCCACGCCGCGTTTCAACGTGACATAGGCATAGATCCCCTGGCCCTTCACGTCATGCGGGAAGCCGACGACGGCCGATTCCGCGACGGCGTGGTGGGAATCGAGCGCACTCTCCACTTCCGCCGTGCCCATGCGATGGCCGGAAACGTTGATCACGTCATCGACGCGGCCGGTGATCCAGTAATAGCCGTCAGCGTCGCGGCGCGCGCCGTCACCGGTGAAATAGAGACCCTTGTAGGTGCTGAAATAGGTTTTGATGAAGCGGTCGTGGTCGCCGAAGACCGTGCGCATCTGGCCGGGCCAGCTGTCGGCGAGGCAGAGATGCCCGTCGGCTTCCCCTTCCAGCACGGTGCCGTTGGCATCGACGATGACAGGCTTCACACCCGGCAGCGGCAGGGTCGCCGAGCCCGGCTTCAAGGGCGAGAGGCCTGGAACCGGGCTGATGAGAATGCCGCCCGTTTCGGTCTGCCACCAGGTATCGACGATGGGGCAGCGGTTGTCGCCTACGACCGTGGAATACCATTCCCAGGCTTCCGGGTTGATCGGTTCGCCGACACTGCCGAGCACGCGCAGGCTCGCGCGGCTGGAGCGCTTGACCGGTGCATCCCCATCCCGCATCAGGGCGCGGATCGCGGTGGGCGCGGTGTAGAAAATCTCGACCTTGTGCTTGTCGACCACTTCCCACAGCCGGCCGCTGTCCGGATAGGTCGGCACGCCTTCGAACATCAACGTCGTCGCGCCATTCGCGAGCGGCCCATAGACGATATAGGTGTGGCCCGTTACCCAGCCGACATCGGCGGTGCACCAGTAGATTTCGCCGGGCCGGTAGTCGAAGACGAGTTCATGAGTCAGGCTCGCCCAGACCATGTAGCCGCCGGTCGTATGCAGCACGCCCTTGGGGCTGCCGGTGCTGCCGGAGGTATAAAGGATGAACAGCGGGTCTTCTGCCGCCATTTCCACGGCCGGGCAATCGGCGGAGGCCGTCTCCATCAGCGCGCCATAGTCATGATCGCGCCCCTCGACCATCGGAACCTCGGCGCCGGTCACGCGCACGACGAGAACATGGGTCACGCCCGGGCACTGTTTCAGCGCCTCATCCGTATTGCCCTTGAGTGGCACGCGGCGGCCGCCGCGCCGGGCCTCGTCGGCGGTAATGACGAGGCTCGACTTGCAGTCCAGAATTCGTCCGGCGAGGCTTTGCGGCGAGAAGCCGCCGAAGACCACGGAATGGACGGCGCCGATGCGCGCGCAGGCGAGCATGGCGACCGCCGCCTCGATGACCATCGGCATGTAGATCGTGATCCGGTCGCCCTTGCGGACGCCAAGGCCCTTCAGGACATTGGCGAGCTTGCAGACTTGGGCGTGAAGCTCGCGATAGGTGATGGAAGCCTGGCTGCCCGGCTCATCGCCCTCCCAGATGATCGCGGTCTGGTCGGGTCGCGTTTCCAGATGCCGGTCGAGACAGGAAACGGTGGCGTTCAGGGTTCCGTCCTCGAACCATTTGATCGAGACGTCCCCCTCGAAGCTCGTATTCTTGGCCTTGGTCGGTTCGCGGAACCAGGCGACCCGGCGCAGCGCCTCGCCCTTCCAGAAATCCTCGGCGTTGGTCGCGGCATTCGCGCGCAGGGCGGCAGCCCGGCGGGCGCTCTCGGTCAGGCGCGGCGATGTGGGATGGATGGAATGGCTCGCATGGTCGGGCATCTTGGATCTCCTCCGGCATTCGCGGCGCCTTTTTCGGCGCTCATGACCAGTCCGGCTTCTTTCCGCCGGTTTTCCTCAGAATCAGAGCCTGGGCGGAGGAAGTCAAACGCTTTTCCAGGGCTGCGGGGCGCACCGTCAGGCCCGGCCGCCATGGGCAAAACCATGCAGGCTCGAAACGATGGCGGAGAAGGCCATGGCGATCTGATCGCTGACGGTGCGGCCGCGTAGATAACCGTGCACGAGGCCGTGGCCGGCATGCAGCACCACCGCGACCCCACTCTCCTTCAATGCCGCCGCATAGTCATGCGAGTCCTGGGCGAGCGGGTCGGCTTCGGCCGCGAAGACCGCGGCAGGCGGCAGTCCGGAAAATTCCCGTGCCGCCAGCGGCATGATCTCGGGGTCGGTGATGACGCCCGGGGTCTTGCCGAGATAGGCGGAGACATAGAATTCCAGGCTGTTCGCGGGCAGCAGCGGCGCATTCTGCTTCGGGCCGCCAAGGGCGCGGCGAAAATCCGGATGCAGCATAGGATAGATGACGAGCTGCGCCCAAGGCATCGGCCGACCCTTCGCGCGCAGCCGTAGGCAGAGTGCCACGGCGAGCGTCGCGCCGGCGCTGTCCCCTGCCACGATCACCCGCTGATGGGAATCGAGCAGATCCTCGTAGGCGGCTTCGGCATCGTCGAGCGCCGCCGGAAAGTGGTGTTCGGGTGACAGCCGGTAGTCGAGCGCCACGAGCGCCACATCGCCGCCCGCGGCGAGGTCGGCGCAGATGCTGTCATGGCTCTCGAGCCCGCCCACCACGAAACCGCCACCGTGGAAATAGAGCACGACGCGGCCAGGCACCGCCTCCGGCGTCGCATAGCTGCGCACGGCGAGAACCCGGTCGGGGTTCTTGGCATGAAGCGCGCCGTTCTTCGCCTGCAGGCCGGCCGGATGGGCCTGCGCGAAGGAGGCGCACATGCGGTCATAGGCAGCGCGGATATCGGCGAGGGGCGGATCGGGCGGGAGATCCGCACTGAAACTCTCGGTCTGGCGGACGAACTCCAGCACCTGGGAATCCAGACGGAAGGGGTTCAACGCGCATGCTCCTTTGGCATCGATCAGAGTTCAATTGGCCGGGTCGGGCTGCTGGCCGGTCTTGATCTTGTAGGACATGCCGACCTCGACCTCGGTGATCGCGGCCTGAGTATATTTCAGCGCGGAGGCAACATGGCCGGCCTTGTCGGGGGGCGTCTGGCCGAGTTCGGCAGCGGCGACGTTCAGCGCATCCAGCGCGGAATTCATATGGCCTTGATGGTGCAGCGCGCAGCCGGCGAGCAGGCTGCCGGCCACGAAGGAGAAGCCAAGGAGTGCGCCCTTCAGCGCCGTGCCGCGGATCATTGGCCGACCGCCCGGATCTCGGCCACCGCACGGTCGATCAGCGCCATCGCCGCTTTCGGATGACCATCCTTGTTGTCATGCGTTGCCGAGAGGTCATCGCGGGCATCGCCCAAGGCGGAGAGGGCGCGGGCGAGATGCGGTTCCTCTGCCAAGGCGGTCGCGGTCGCCCCTCCCGCCGCGAAGGCGACCATCATCAAAAGTCCAAACCGCCGCTTGCCCGTCATCCGACGCTCCTTTGCGAATCCGTTCAAGGATAGCCGGATCGGTGCCCGACACCAGAGCGAAGGACTGTCTCAGGCGGCTTCCGTCTGCTCCGCCGCGGCACGTGCGCGGATTGCGCGTGCCATGGCGGCAATGCCATTGCCCCGATTGGTCGAGAGCGCCTCGATCAGTCCCAGCTCCTTCAGGAAAATAGGGTCGGTCGCCAGGATTTCACCTGGCGTCCGGCCGGAATAGACCCGCAGGAGCAGGGCGACGAGGCCGGAGACGATGGCGGCATCGGAGATGCCGGCGAAGAAAAGGCGGCCCTCGCGGTTCACCGCCTCCATCCAGACCCGGCTCTGGCAGCCGGGCACGCGATGCGCGTCATCCGCCCAGTCCTCCGGAAAGGACGGCAGCTTGCGGCCAAGTTCGATGATGTAGCCGTAGCGCTCCATCCACTCGTCGAAAATGCCGAGCTCGTCCCCGATGGCGGAGACGGCATCGGCCGCCGTCTCCTCCTCCGGAACCACAAAGGGATCGGCACCGGTCATGGCTGGTCGCTCACAGGATGAACCGGCTGAGGTCGCCGCGCGCCGCGAGCGGCGCCACGCGATCCCGCACGGTGGAGGCATCGACCGTCACCGTCTCGCCCGGCCGGTCGGAGGCCGTGAAGCTGATCTCCTCGAAAAGCTTCTCGAGCACGGTCGAGAGCCGGCGTGCACCGATGTTCTCGATGCGGTCGTTGATGTCGGCGGCCAGTTCGGCGACGGCGTCGATCGCATCCTCGGTGATGTCGAGCGAAACCTGCTCCGTGCCCATCAGTGCCACATACTGCTTCAGCAGGGAGTGCTCGGGCTCGGTCAGGATGCGGCGCATATCCTCGCGCGAGAGCGGCGACAGCTCAACCCGGATGGGCAGACGCCCCTGCAGTTCGGGCAGCAGGTCCGAGGGCTTCGCCACATGGAAGGCACCGGAGGCGATGAAGAGGATATGGTCGGTCTTCACCGCACCGTGCTTGGTATTGACGACCGTGCCTTCGATCAGCGGCAGCAGATCGCGCTGCACGCCCTCGCGGCTGACGTCCCCGCCGCGAAAGCCGCCATCCGATCGCGCGCAGATCTTGTCGATCTCGTCCAGGAAGACGATGCCGTTATTCTCGGCGTGATGGACCGCATCCTTGATGAGTTGGTCGTTGTCGAGCAGCTTGTCCGCCTCCTCGCGCTCCAGCGCGCGGCGGGCATTGCCGACCGTCATTTTCTTCGCCTGCGCCGGACGCCCGAACATGCCCTTCATCATATCGCCGAGATTGATCGCCTGGCCGGGCTGGATATCCATCTGGCCGACGGCATTGGGCGGCGCGTCGGCCACCGAGACCTCGATCTCCTTCTCCTCGAACTCGCCGTTCCTGAGCATGCGGCGGAATTTGGAGCGCGTGTCGGCAGCCGCGCCCTCGCCCACCAGGGCGGTGACGATGCGCTCCTCGGCCGACAGCTCGGCCTTGGCCTGCACGTCACGGCGGCTCGCCTCGCGCATCATGTTGATGCTGACCTCGACCAGGTCGCGCACGATGCTTTCCACATCCCGGCCAACATAGCCGACTTCGGTGAATTTCGTGGCCTCGACCTTGAGGAAGGGCGCCTGGGCGAGCTTGGCGAGGCGGCGGGCGATTTCCGTTTTGCCACAGCCGGTGGGGCCGATCATCAGGATATTGCGGGGGACGATTTCCTCGCGCATGCCCTCCGGCACCTGATGGCGGCGCCAGCGGTTGCGCAGCGCGATGGCGACGGCACGCTTCGCGTCACCCTGGCCGATGATGAAGCGGTCGAGTTCGGAGACGATCTCCCGCGGGGAATAGGTAGGGACTTCCATAGATATTCATCCTAGCGCCGCTTCCCGGTCCCGCTCGGCGGCAACCGGTCGCAGCCTGAAATGTTCAAGCCTCGTCCGAAGACGATCGAAGAATGCGGTCAGATCGTCTCAACGACAAGGCTGTGGTTGGTATAGACGCAAATGTCGCCGGCGATCTTCATCGAGCGGCGGACGATCTCCTCCGCGGAAAGATCAGGCACGTCGACCAGCGCGCGGGCGGCGGAGAGCGCGTAATTGCCGCCCGAGCCAATGCCGATGATGCCGTCTTCGGGCTCCAGCACGTCGCCATTGCCGGTGAGCGTATAGGAGTGGTCGCGGTCGGCCACGATCATCATGGCTTCCAGACGGCGCAGGTAGCGGTCCGTCCGCCAATCCTTGGCAAGCTCGACGCAGGCACGTTCGAGCTGGTTGGGGAAGCGCTCGAGCTTGGCTTCGAGGCGTTCGAGCAGGGTGAAGGCGTCAGCCGTGGCACCCGCGAAGCCGGCGATCACCTGGCCGTTGCCGATGCGGCGGACTTTCCGCGCATTGCCCTTGATGACGGTCTGGCCGAGCGTCACCTGACCGTCGCCGCCCATGGCCACCTGGCCATCGCGACGGACGCTGAGAATGGTTGTGCCGTGCCAACCGATGGGATCGTGCGGCGATGGGGATGTGTTCATGGCACCGAGATGGGTCCGCACACGATTTCGTGCAAGTTTCGCTTTTCCGATCCGCCATGCCTCATGCGCATGGAAGCCCGGTCAATTGCCGCGTCGGCCAAACAGAGTCTCGATCTCGGCGCGGCTCATCTTGAGGAAGGTGGGTCGTCCGTGGCTGCAGGTGGCGGCGCGCGGCACCTGTTCCATCTGGCGCAGCAGCGCGTTCATCTCGGCCTCGTTCAAGCGCCGCCCGGCGCGGATGCTGCCGTGACAGGCCATGCGGGCGACGACGGCATCGAGCTTTTCCGAGAGCGCCGTGGTCTCGCCGAGTTCGCCGAGCTCGTCGGCGATGTCGCGCAGCAGCGGTGCCGGATCGGCGAGCCCAAGCACCGCCGGTAGGGCGCGCACCATGATTGCCCCTGGTCCAAAGCCTTCGATCTCGAGGCCGAGACGGGCGAGGTCGGGGGCGGCCTCGGCCAACCGCGCTGCATCCGCCTGGGTCAGATCGATCACGGCGGGCAGTAGCATCGGTTGACTGCGGGGACCTGCTGGCCCCGCCACCTGCTCGCGCAGCGCCTCATGGGTCAGGCGTTCATGGGCAGCATGCTGGTCGACCAGGATCAGCGTTCCGTCCGCGGCGACCGCTATAATATAGGTATCGAGCACTTGGGCGACGGCGGCACCGAGCGGGTGGTGGGGCGCGGGGGGCGCCACGGCTTCGGGCCGCGGAATGCTGCGGGCGAGGGGGGATGCGTCCAACGGCAGCTGGGTCTCGGCCAGCATGCTGACCGGACGTTCGAGCGTGTCCGTGATGCCTGGCTCGGCCAGACGGGCCGCTGGGCCGTCATAGGCGGGCGCCGGCGGGGCTGCGGGATCGGCATAGGCGTTGGCGGCTCGGCCATAGCCGCGCAAGGCCGCGCGTGGCTGGTATTGCAGCACGGCGGGGCGGGAAAGGGCCGCGCGCAGCGCGCTGATAAGGAGGCCGCGAATGCGCTCAGCATCGCGGAAGCGAAGTTCGGTTTTGGCCGGATGCACATTCACGTCCACCGCCCGGTGTGGCAGGTCGAGCCAGAGCCCGGCCACGGGAAAGCGCCCGCGCGGAATGACCTCCAAATAGGCGACGCGCAGCGCCGTCTTCAGCACCGGGTCGATCACCGGCCGCCCGTTCACCACGAGATATTGGGCGGCACCGGTCGCGCGGTGGGTGGCGGCCGCCCCGGCAAAGCCGGAGAGGATGACCTCCTCGCGCTCGGCTTCGACGGATACCAGTGCTTCCGCCTCATCCGTGCTGAGCAGCGCCGCGAGCCGGCCGCGCCGGTCGGCTGGGGCAAGGTCGAGGATCGTCCGTCCCTCATGTTCGAGCCGGAAGCCGACGCCGGGAGCGGAGAGGGCGAGGCGGCGGATCACTGCTTCGGCGTGGTCGGCCTCGACCCGCGGGCTGCGCAGGAAGGCACGGCGCGCCGGCGTCGCGAAAAAGAGATCGGAGACCACAATGCGCGTGCCAGGCGTGCCAGCCGCAGGCTCCACCTCGCTCACGATCCCGCCTTCGACGCGGATGCTATAGGCGGTTTCCGCACCCTGCGGCCGGCTCGTAATGGCGAGGCGCGCGGCGGCGCCGATGGAGGGCAGCGCCTCTCCGCGAAAGCCGAGGGTGGTGATATGGACGAGGTCGGCGGTCTCGGAGAGCTTGCTGGTGGCATGGCGCTGGATAGCGACGGGAAGCTCGGCGGCGGACATGCCGCTGCCATCGTCGGACACCTCGATGCGGCGAATGCCGCCTTCTTGCAGGGAGACGGTGATGCGGCTGGCCCCGGCATCGAGCGCATTCTCCACCAGTTCCTTCACGGCGGCGGCCGGACGCTCCACCACCTCGCCGGCGGCGATGCGGTCCACGACATGGGAGGGCAGGAGGCGAATCTGCGGCATGAGGCGGAGTCTGCCACAGAAGCCAAGACGGCTCCATGAGAACGGCGTTCTACTGACTATGCCGCGACACCTGGCTTAATCTCGATCGCACGTCTCGATGCCGAAGGCGGCGAACCGGCCGGTCCGTGCTGTATCGGGGATCCATAAATTGCACGCTGGGCACCGATCGCTGGGCAGCCTCCCGCCGGCGGAGTCGCTAAAAGACGTCTGACAGGCTAGGTGCCTGCGCCGGCCGGATCGGGCCGGATGAGGATCAGGTTCGAAGCATGGCTTACGCAGTCAAGGAGATTTTCTATACCCTTCAGGGCGAGGGCCGGAATGCCGGCCGCGCAGCGGTTTTTTGCCGCTTCGCCGGGTGCAATCTGTGGTCGGGCCGCGAGCAGGACCGCGCCACCGCCGCCTGCCGCTTCTGCGATACCGATTTCGTGGGGGTCGACGGGCCGGGCGGCGGCCGCTTCGCCACCCCTGAAGCCCTGGCTGCGGCGGTTGCCGCGCAATGGCCCGCGCGCGCGGGCGGCACGCCCTTCGTGGTGCTCACTGGGGGTGAGCCGCTGCTGCAGGTCGATGCGGCGCTGACCGCCGCCCTGCACGCCGAGGGGTTCGAGATCGCGGTCGAGACCAACGGCACCCTTCCCGTGCCGGATGGGATCGATTGGGTCTGCGTCAGCCCCAAGGCGGGCAATGGGCTCGCGGTCACCCATGGCGACGAACTCAAGCTCGTCTTTCCGCAGGCAGGGGCCGAGCCTTCTCTTTATGAAGGGCTCGCCTTCAGTCATTTCCTGCTCTCGCCCATGGACGGCGACGAGCGGATCACCAATACCGCGGCAGCGGTCGCCTATTGTCTGCAACATCCGCGCTGGCGGCTCAGCCTCCAGACGCACAAGTTTCTTGGAATCGCCTGATGTTCGAGCTCACCAAACAGTTTCGCTTCGATGCCGCCCACACGCTGGAACGGCACGTCGACGCGGAGCCCAGCCGGCGAATCCACGGCCATTCCTATCGCGCGACCGTGACGGTCCGGGGTGAGCCCGATCCCATTTCCGGCATGATCATCGATCTCGCCCTCTTCGACCGGTTGCTCGCCGAAGCGCGGGACGGGCTCGATCATCGTTTCCTGGACGAGGTGCCGGATATCGGCCCGGCGACGCTCGAAAATCTCTCGGCCTGGATCTGGCGCCGCCTGGAAGGCCGTTGCCGGGGTCTCGCCCGCGTGGCCGTGCATCGCGACAGTGAAGGCGAATATTGCACCTATTTCGGACCGACGGCGCCCCGAGTCTGAGGTCGTAACAACAAACCCTTAATCTTTTTCGCATAATCTTGAGCACGGAGATGCCTTCGCCTCACTGACTCAGTCGTCACTGTCGCTTACGGGCGGATCTCAAAGGTCTCTCGGGTAGTTCGGTCTTGAACGGATCGATCTCGAACTGTGGAAAGACGCCAGGATAGTGAGTGATCGCGCGCAGGCCCCGACCGTTCCCCATCGCGCGGCGGCGGCGTGTAACACGGGAGCCGATACCTTCTTTCTGGGGCGGCAGCCCATCGTCGGCCGCAAGCGGGAACTCTTCGCCTACGAGCTTCTCTTTCGCTCCGGGACCCATAATGCCGCAGGTGTCGTGGATGATTTCGTCGCCACCGCGACCGTGATCAACAATGCCTTCCTCTCCCTGGGCATTCAGGGCGCGATCGGCGACCGCCGCGGCTTCATCAATGTCTGCGAGGAGGCCCTGATGAGCGAGGTGATCGAACTCCTGCCGCGAGACCAGATCGTTCTCGAAATCCTCGAAGATGTCGAACTCACCCCCTCGCTCATCGAGCGCTGCCGGCAGCTCAAGGAGGATGGCTATTTTCTGGCGCTCGATGATGTCGTTCGCCTCACGAAGGAGCAGCTCTCCCTTTTCGACTGTCTCGCCTATTTGAAGATCGACATTACCGGCATGGCCGAGCCGACGGTCCGCGATTTTGTGGCTCTGGGACATGCCCATGGTCTCGCGGTCCTCGCCGAAAAGGTCGAGACCGAGGCGCAGTTCAGCTTCTGCCACACGCTGGGCATCGATTTTTTCCAGGGCTATTTCTTCGCCAGGCCCACCATCCTCACCGGCCGCGCCGTCCGGCCGTCGAAGATCCTGCTCGTCAACCTGCTGCGCCTGCTCGAGGCGGATGCGGACATCGAAGCGCTGGAGCGGGCGCTCAAGGAAGCGCCGGATCTGACCGTGCGCCTTCTCCGCATGGCGAATTCCTGCGCAATGCAGCAGACGCGCAAGGTGAGCAGCCTGCGCACCGCGATCCTGCTGCTTGGCCGCGAGCAGATCGGACGCCTCGTGCAGGTCATGCTCTTCGTCGGGCATGTCGGGGTGGACATCAGCTCCGATCCGTTGGTCCAGACGGCGGCTATTCGTGGCCGGCTTATGGAACATCTGGCGGAGGCGCATGGCCTCAACGCGCTGCGCGGCCAGGCCTTCATGGTCGGCATCCTGAGCCTGGCCGATTCCGTTTTCGGCCAGTCAATGATCCAGCTCGTCAAGATGCTTAATCTGGATGATGCGCTGGCGGACGCTCTGCTGCATCGCCAGGGGCCACTCGGGCGGCTGCTCATCCTGGTTGAAGCGAGCGAACAGCCCGACGGCGTTGATCTCGCAGCGGCTCTGGCCGAACTGAGCAGCGCCAGTCTGGCCGCCTTTAACCGCATGCAGCTTGATGCGATGCGCTGGGCGAGCAGCCTTTAAGCGGCTCGCCCTTCGCGTGGCGGGTCAGACCTCGCCGCGCAGCGCCAGGAACTGCTTCATCAGGCCGGTGGTCGAGCCGTCGTGCTGGCCGAGATTGGCGTGGGGCTCCAGCGAAGGAATGATCGCCTGGGCGAGCTTCTTGCCAAGTTCCACGCCCCACTGGTCGTAGCTGTTGATGCCCCAGATCGCGCCCTGCACCGCGACCTTGTGCTCATACAGAACGATCAGGCGGCCGAGGCTGTAGGCGTCGAGCTTCTTATAGAGGATGGTGGTGGAGGGACGTTGGCCGCTGAAGACGCGATGCGGCGCCACGCGCTTGATCGTCTCCTCATCCGCGCCGGCCTTCTTCATCTCATCGGTGACGTCTTCCAGCGACTTGCCGGCGAGCAGCGCTTCCGCCTGGGCGAAGACATTGGCGGCCAGGATGCGATGGGCTTCCGGCCGGTTGTGGTCGGCTTCCGCGGCGAGGATGAAGTCCACCGGCACCAGCGCCGGACCCTGATGAACCAACTGCATGAAGCTGTGCTGCGCGTCTGTGCCGGGCTCGCCGAAGACGACGGGGCAGGTCTGATGCGTCACATGGTCGCCGGCGAGACGGACGGACTTGCCGTTGCTCTCCATTTCCAGCTGCTGGAGATAGGCCGGGAAGCGGGCAAGGCGCGCGTCATAGGCGAGGATGCAGAGTGTGGCCGCATGCAGCACGTCGAGATTCCATATCCCTGCCAGCGCCATCAGCACGGGCAGGTTCTTCTCCAGCGGAGTCGAGCGGAAATGCCCGTCCATGGCGCGGCCACCGGCGAGGAATTGCTCGAAAGCATCCCAGCCGGCCGCGAGCGCGACCGAAAGGCCGATCGCCGACCACACCGAATAGCGGCCACCGACCCAGTCGCGGAAGCCGAAGACGCGGTCTTCGGGGATGCCGAATTTTCCGGTCTCTTTCAGATTGGTGGAAAGGGCCGCGAAATGATGCTTCACGGCATCCTCGCCCAGCGCTGCGGCGAGCCAATCCCGCGCAGCATGGCCGTTGGTCATGGTTTCCAGCGTCGTGAAGGTTTTGCTGGCGACGAGGACGAGCGTGCGCGCCGGGTCGAGCTCGCGGGCGAATTGCGCGAAGGCATGGCCGTCGACATTCGACAGGAAATGCGGATTGATTTTCGCGCCATGCACGAAGGTCAGCGCCATCGAGACCATGCGGGGGCCTAGGTCGGAGCCGCCGATGCCGATGTTCAGGACATCGGTGAAGGGCTTACCGTCGGCCGCGACGATCGAGCCGTCATGCACGCCGCGAACGAACTTCTCCATGTGGTCGCGCTCATGCGCGGCGACCTTGGAGGCATCCTCGTAGCTGCCGTCGGGCAGGATGGCGCGGAAGCCGGCGTCGGGCAGGCTGCGCAGCGCCATATGCATCGCCGAGCGATGCTCGGTCATGTTCACCGGCTCGCCGGCGAAGAGGCGGGCGATGAAATCTTCAACCTTCGCCGCGCGGGCGAGGTCGAAAAGGCCGCTCATCGCCTCGGGGCTGATCGATGTTTTCGAGAAGTCGAGGTGCATGTCCTCGAAGCTGGCCGAGAATTTTTCGGCGCGCTTCGGATCGGCCTCGAAGAGCGGCGTGATCAGCCGGCCGCCGGGGGCAGCCGCCAGAGCGTCAAGCTTATCCCAGGCGGCTTTCGTCGCGGCGGCAGGCACAGGGGTGGAATCGGGCATGGGATTCTCCTTCGGAAGAAGCGCGGTTCAGCCGGCTAGCAGACGTCGCACATGGGTGGCGGTGGAGGCCGCCAGGGCATCGAGATCATATCCGCCTTCGAGGAGGGAGACGACCCGCCCCTCCGTATGCCGGGCGGCGACCGCCAGAATCGCATCCGTTACCCAGGCAAAATCGTCTGCGTCGAGCATGAGCTGGGCCAGAGGGTCGTCGCGATGCGCGTCGAAGCCGGCCGAGATGATGATGCTGTCTGGCCGGAAGGCATCCAGAGCCGGTAGAATACGACCCGTCCAGGCGGTTTCGAAAGCGGCGCGGCCCTGGCCAGCGGCAAGCGGCGCATTGACGATCTGGCCATGCGCTCCCCTCTCTCCCGCCCCGCCGGTCCCCGGATAGAACGGGTATTGATGGCTGGATCCGAAAAAGAAATCGGCATCCTCCCACGCGGCGGCCTGGGTGCCGTTGCCGTGATGGACGTCGAAATCCACCACCGCGACCCTCTGGCGCCCGTGGGCCGCGCGGGCGTGCAATGCCGCAATGGCCGCGTTCGAGAAGAGACAAAAGCCCATCGAGCGCGCGGGCTCGGCGTGGTGGCCGGGTGGCCGGGTGGCCACGAAGGCGCGGGTGGCCCGCCCACTTTCCACTGCGTCGACGGCGGCGATCGCACCGCCGGCTGCATGCAGCGCGGCTTCGGCCGAGCCCGCGCTCATCACTGTATCCGGATCGAGATGGACGAAGCGGCCCGGTTCCGGCCGTGTCCCAAGCACCCGGTCGATATAGGCCTGGGGGTGGACGCGGCCGAGTTCTGCTTCCGTCGCCGCCGGTGCCTCCTCCCGCATGAGGCCGGAGAAATCCGGATGGGCGAGCGCCCCCGCCACCGCCCGCAGGCGGGCGATCCGCTCCGGATGGCCCGGCCCCGTATCATGGGCAAGGCCGGACGGGTGGGTGAGGAGGAGCACGCTCATCGTCAGATCGTCCGCAGCATGCCGCCATCGGCGAAGAAGGCGGAGCCGACGCAGTAGCTCGCGCGGTCGGAGCAGAGGAAGACGAAGAGATTGGCGATCTCCTCAGCCGAGGCGAAGCGCTTGATGGGGGCGAATTCATCGGCGACCGACTGCAAATGGCCCTCCCAGTCACCGCCCGTGCCGGCCGTCAGCTCCTTCGCGGTCTTCACCCAGTCCGGGGTCAGGACGAGGCCGGGATTAACGGTGTTCACGCGGATATTGTCTCCCACCACCTCATTGGCGAGGTTCTTGGAGAACATGACCAGGGCCGCTTTCGTGACATTGTAGATCGGCTCGTAGCCGAGCGGCTGGCTCGCGCAGATCGAGGCATTGTGCAGGATCACCCCGCCGCCGCGCTTCTTCATGCCCGGCACCAGCCCGCGGGCGAGGCGCACCGCCGCCATCACGTGCAGGTTCCAATAGAAGTCCCATTTGTCGTCGGGCGCTTCCATGATGGTTTCGTTGCTGCCGGTACCGGCATTGTTGATGAGGATGTCGACCCCGCCGAAGGCGCTTTCCGCCTTCGCGACGATGGCATCCACCGCCTCCGGCGCGGAGACGTCCCCGGCCGCGATCTCCACCTTCACGCCGAAAGCGGCGGCGATGCGTTGGGCCTCGTGCTCAAGCCGCGCCCCGTCGCGTGCCGAGAGGAGGAGGTGAACCCCCTCTGCCGCGAGGCCTTCCGCGATCGCGAGGCCGATGCCGACGCTGCCGCCCGTAATGACGGCGGCCTTGCCCTTCAATGCCAAATCCATTTTTTCGTCCCTTGGTTTCGTTCACGGACCTTCTTGGAATGAGGTCTTGAACATGTGGTGGCGGTGCGCGGTCAGTCGCCCGTTCGCCGCTTGATGGTAAAGCTATAGACGCCCGCTTCCTCGCTCCAGGAGACCAGGGTATGGCCGGTCTCGCGGCAATAGCTCTGGAAATCGGCGACGGAGGCGGCATCGGTCGCGAGCACGCGCAGGCGCGCACCCGGCTCCATGGAGCGGATGGCGCGATTCGCCCGCAGGACGGGCAGTGGACAGACGAGATCCTTGAGATCGAGCACGGTTTCGCTCATCTCCTCATCCTGGCCCCGGTATCCGCCGGGATCAAGAGAGGTCGCTGGCACCCGCCCGGACCCGTCTCGGACAGTTCGGTTCTGCGCTGGGGGCGTGGCATCTTGGGCGACGATCCGGTATCTGGCGCGTCGACGAACAGAGACCCATTGCAGAAAGGACCCGGATGATGACGGGAGCCGAGATCGAACGCGTACAGACCTATCTTCGCCGCCTGCTTGGCAGCGACAAGCTGACCATCGTGCCGCCGCTGAAGCCGGGCTTCCCGATCGAGGTGGCCGTCGAGGGTGAGACCATCGGTACGGTCGACAAGGACACGGATGACGGCGAGGTCTCCTACGCGGTCACCCTCACCATCCTGGACGAGGATCTGCCGCCGCTGCCCAAGGCTGCTGCCAAGCCTGCCGGGAAGACGACCCGCCGCGCCTGACAGCGCAGCACGCCGCAACGGGCGGATCAGCGACAGGGAAGGGGAGTCGCGGAAGCGGCGCCCCTTTTTCTTGCCTGCCTTGAAGGATGGCACCCCGGCTTTCAAATCATGGGACAGTCACTGGCGGCCTGCTCCGGGCGGCGCTAATTCTCCGCTGTTACGAACTGGAGACGGTAATGCGGATTGGCTTCGTGGTCGCGGTGCTGTTGCTGCTGGGCGCGCAGACCGGACCGGCTTCGGCAGGCGTGCTGATGAGCCTGCCGATGGGCATGCTTATGCCCTGCTCTCAAGC
>NZ_DATJJK010000027.1:0-2990 GCF_035492295.1 Acidisoma sp.
GGACGAACAAGGTGACGCCGCCGATTGAACCGCGCGGATCAGGGACCTTCGCCCGTCCTGACGGAGGCCATCGCTTCGAATACGCCGTCGCGCCGCACGAGAGCATGAAACAACGCCGCAGCCAGATGGAGCAGGATCAAGGCGAAGAACAGAAAAGCCAGATAGCGATGGGCATCCCACAGGAGGGTGTGCAGGCTGTCGCTTTGCGGAAGAATGGCCGGCAGATACAGATTGCCAACGAGCGAGACGGGATAGGCGGCGGCGGAGAGCATGCCCCAACCAAGAAGGGGCATGATGATCATCAGCCCGTAGAAGATGATGTGCGACAGATGTGCCGCGAGCTTCATGGGTTCTGGCATGTCGCGCGGCAGGGCGGGTGCGCCGTATCGAAACCGAACGCCGAGGCGGATCAGCGCGAGAACCAGGATCGCGATTCCCAAAGGCTTGTGAATGGAAACCAGGGTCAGATATCGGGTCGAGAGCGTCGAGACCATGCCGACGCCAATGAACAGCATGGCAATGATGCAGACAGCCATAAACCAGTGAAGCAGGCGCTGCAGCACGGTGAACCTTTGACGGCCTATGGTCATTGCGTGCCTCCCTGTGACGTGCGCGGATAGTCCGCGGCTTCTGCCGTTCGCCGATCGTACGAGACGGCGTAGGCAGCGGATCGTGCTGCGGGGAAAGGATCATTCGATGTCGCCATGCCGGGCGGCAGAACCGTCGGGTCGAAATTGATATCACGACAGGGGCCGTTCGCTTCGGGCTCGATCTTCTGCACGGTCAGCGTGCCGACGGGAACCGTGCGGCGGTCGGCGGGCCATGCCTTGCTGGGATCTGCGGTGGGATCGCCGGGATTGGAGATCGTCACGACCATCGTCCAGCTTTGCGGTGCCTTGCCGACACGGGCGGAAATCTCGGATTCCAAATAGTCGGGGCCACGCTTGGCCAGCTCATCCGGTGTTATCGCAACGGGTGGCGCGCTCGGGATCAGCGACCAGCGCACGATGCTCGACTGGCCGGACGCGTTGGTAAAGGTGAAGCTGTCCAGACTGTTGAAGCGGTCCTCCGCGTAGCTGCCGGTCCAGGGTGAAGTCGTCGCCCATTTGAGGAAATTGGAGAATTCAGGATGGGCGGCGACGAAGTTCTTCATCGCATCTGGTGCCTTGCTTCCGGACGCGCGAAGCAGATCGTAAAATCCCTGCGGGGTGGAGACGGGAAAGATCGGTGCCGTGATCATGGCACTTCGCCAAATATCGGCTGAAGAGCTGCCGATCTGCAGGCCCATGCCGCGCACTCGGACCGTGGCATCGGCCGCATTCGCGTCCGACGTCGCCAGATTGAAACGACCGAGTGCCGGATATTGGCCGGGCGCTAAGACGCGCGCGGCCGAGAGTGCGGTACCTGCGCCGTTGGACGTGAAGGTTCCGGTGAAGCAGATGCCTTTCGCATGGTTGCGCCGGTGACCCAGTGCGGGGCCGCCGGGAGGTGCGAGGGCGTTCACGACTTTGGCCGGGGTCAATCGGCCGGGGGACAGCCACCCGGCAGTAAAGCCGAACGCCGCGGCACTGATGCCGACAACCGCCGCAATGACGATGAAAGGTCCTATAGGCAGTCGAGAAAGTGGCGGGCGAGTTGGTGGCATTCAGTCCTCGCTTAATCCTGTGTCGCTCAAGGCGCAGGAAGTTTTCTCCTTGGCCAGCGGATCATGCGCCTCGGCAGGATTTCAGTGAAGGGAAAATTGTTACTGTGCTGGTGGGCCTCCGACCTGAATGCCCGGCAGTCCTTCAAGCAATCCGGAGCGCCTCACACATAAAGCGCGGCCATGGCGCGCCACGCGCTGCCGCGATGGGCGCGACCGTCCCAGACATGGAGCTGGTGCCGCACGTTCATCTCGCCGAGCAGGCGGTGGAGGTGGACATTATTGTCGAGAAAAGGGTCATCCCGGCCGACCGTCAGCACGATATCGAGCGCGCGCAATTTCTCCAGCCGCCAGTCACAGCCGAGATTGGGCAGGAAATGCGTCGGCGTATGGAAATAGATATCCTCACCGTAATAGCCGTCGAAGAGATCGCCAAAGTTCTCGACCTGCAAGGTGAGGTCATAGCGGCCGGAGAAAGCGGCGAGCTTGCGGAACAGATGGGGATGGCGGAACACCAGGCTCGCGGCCTGGAAGGCGCCGAGGCTGCAGCCCATGGCGATCGTGCAGTCATGCCCATTCATCCAGGCCATGAGCGGCAGCACTTCGTACAGGATATAGTCCTCGAAGGCGGCGTGGCGGCGGATGCGATCTGCCGGCGGACGCCCCCGGTCGTAGAACGTTTCCCGCGCCAGGCCTTCGATGCAATAGAGCTGCAGATGCCCGGCCGTGACCTTGTCGGCCAGCGCATTCACGACGTTGAGTTGCTCATATTCCCAGAAGCGTCCGTCTCGCGTCGGGAACATGAGCACTTTCGCGCCGGCATGGCCGAAGATCAGCAGTTCCATCTCTCGCTGCAGCCGGTGGCTGTACCACCGCCGATACTCTCGCCTCATCTTGCCCCGAAGAACGTCCTGACCTTGTCCGCGAGACGCGCGTGCTGCGTCTCCATGCCAGGATAGTCGGAGTGGCCTGCGTCCAGCACGAAGGTTTCGTGATGATCTGTCTCGGTCCGGGCTTGGGCGACCGAGAACTGGCAGGGTGGGGCGACGGCCGGATCGAAGCGCGCGACTGCGAAAAGCATCGGTATTTTGATGCGCGCGGCGGCGGTGGCGGCATCGAAAAAGCGCAGCCTCTCCCTCACCTCCGGGTGCTGGGCCGCATAGGCCTGGACGGCGCGGGCGCTGCCGACGGTGGGCAGGCTCAGCCACAGCGGCATATTGCCGAAGGTCGGCACGGTGAGGTGGCCACGGTCGATGCGCTCGTCGAAAGCCAGGGCCAGCGCGCCGATGCCGCCGCCGAGGCTGATGCCGCTGTAGCCGATGCGCCCCTCAATCTCAGGGTAGAGCCC
>NZ_DATJJK010000028.1:0-10389 GCF_035492295.1 Acidisoma sp.
GCCTCTGGCCAGACCCTGACCTTCGGCGACAGCACTGACAGCCTGACACTGACCGCGCCCACCGATTTCGCGGCGGCCATCGACGGGTTCCAGAACGGCGACAGCATCACGCTGGACGGTGTGACGGGCGCCACCGAGAGTTACGCTGACGGCACGCTGACCGTGACGGAAGGCGGCGTGACCGTCGCAACCCTCGCCATCACCGGCGACTATCAGACGAGCGATTTCACGGCGACCGAGAGCGAGGGCAACCTTGTCATTACGACTGACGTGCCTTGCTTCGCCGCCGGCACCCGCATTCTTACGGCTGAGGGTGAGATCGCGGTCGAGGCACTGAAGGTCGGCGACCAGGTGGTAACGGTGACTGATGGGGCGCGCCAGCTCTCCGAGGTGACCTGGATCGGCCATCGTCTGGTTGATCTCGCGCGCCACGCCGAGCCTGAGAAGGTCCGGCCGGTACGCGTGCTGCGCGGGGCCTTCGGCGACAACGTGCCGGCGCGGGATCTGGTGCTCTCGCCCGACCATGCGATCTTCGCCGAAGGGGTGCTGGTGCCGGTGAAATACCTGGTCAACGGCACGACCGTGCGTTTCGACCGCGCGATCAAGCGCGTTACCTACTTCCACGTCGAATTGACACAGCACGAGGTGCTGCTGGCGGAGGGTCTGCCAGCAGAAAGCTATCTTGAGACCGGCGGCCGCCGGATGTTCGAGAATGGCGGGCTGCCGGTGGCTCTGCATCCGGATTTCGCGCCGATGGCCTGGGACGTTCTGGGCTGTGCTCCGCTGATGGTTACCGGCCCGAAGGTCGATGCCATCACGGCTCGGCTGGCGCGCCGCGCCCATAGCGCCAAGGCCGCCTGACAAGAGGCGGTTCCGCTATAGGACAGGCGCCTCGCCCGTGCGGGCGAGGCGCCCAGGCTGGTGACAAGAACCGGGCCCCGCCAACGTCCGGATTTTGTCGCTGCCGATTGACCTGGATCAAGGCAACGTTTCACCTTCAGAAGGTTCAACTAAGAGGAAGAAAAGCAAAAACTCGCGGGCATTGAAGACATGCATCTCGGGAGGAATCCATGACCGTCATCTGCCCTTGGTGCGGGGCGGTCATCACGAGACGCCATAGAGAGTGCCCCGCATGCGGAGTGTTTCTGGTGCGTTTATCGATGCCCGCCATGGCTCCTGCGCGGCCCCATGCCCGCTCTCCCCGGGTTTTTTGGTTCCTTGCGGTGGTGCCCATTGTCTTCTGCGTCCTTCTTCCTGCCGGGGCGCTTGCTTTGCACAATTGGAACCAGGAACCCGCTGCTCCTTCGGTTCGCCAGTATGCGGACCCGGCCCTGAATCACGTGAGGACTGCGGGCATTGTCGCGTTACGCGCCAAGCTCGGTGTTTCGCGCCTTGAGAGCCTCAGCGAGGGCTCCATGCATATCAGCGCCGGGCACCTGATCACCCTATGCGGCCAGGCCAAAGTGATGGCGGCCGGAGACGACATTATTACAACCCGCTATCTGTCCATGGAGGGGCGTGGCGGTGGCACGAGGCTGGAGTTCCAGGACCCCGCCTTCGACGTCCTCTGGACCCGCTTGTGTCAAGGGAGCTACGGCGGCGGCTGGTGATCGCCCGCCCCAAATGAGGCTGCCTCCCGAGAAATGACGCGCCTAGCGTCTCGCATCCCATTCGGTCGCTCCACTGATCGACAAGCGAGATGCGCATATTATTTCGATGTAAAACCATCATTGTGGTCACCGGCTTTCCGGCATATGGCCAGTCCTGGCCTTCCCGGCTGAGACTGGTCCCGATCGCCGTGCACCGAGGCCCACGCCGTTCTTTGCATCTCGTGGTCGGGCAACGCTGCTTCGGCATAAAAATTGGCCGTTCCCACAGAGGATAGAGGTTGGCGCAACTGGCGGCCGAGATGCGGCGCCGGTCATGGCTCCGGTTATGCGATGGCGCCTGGGATTGCTTCCGTGCGGCGAGTCGCGCAGACCGGCCGCAGCATCGTGCCAAAACCGAGCCACAGGGCGACGGATGCAAGGGCGAAGCTTCCCAGCAGGTAGAAGGCCACCTGATAGCCCAGCATCTGCGCGAGCCAGCCGCCAATGGCGGGTGACAGGCTGGCGCCGATTCCCTGCACCGTCATGACGGCACCTTGGCCGACGTTCACGCGCCCGGTCCCTGCAAGCAGGTGAGCCACCAGACCGGGCACCGCGACGCTTTGCAGCCCTGCGCCGACGCCGTCGAGCGCCTGGACCGGCCACACGCCCCAATGCGCGATGATCGAACCGGCCAGAAAGCCCCGAAGGGGCAGAACGACGAAAGCGATGAGCAGGACGATCCAATAACCTTGCCGTTCGGCAAGCCGCATGGCCGCGATGGCGGCCAGAATCATCACGCCCTGGGCCACGACGATCGTGAGGGCTGTGAACATGGCCGGGTTGCCGTGTCCTGCGCCGACGACAGCGAGACCGTAGAGCGGCAGCATCGCCCCATTGCCGAGATGAAAGCAGGCGAGGGCGGCAGCCAGGATCACCATGGGTCGATTGCGCAGAAGTTCCCGAAAGCCCTCAGCGTGGCTCGGTGCCTGCCGGTCGTCGCTGCTCTCCAACCCGCGTGCCGCATGGTGGTCGATCGCGCGTTCCGGAATCGTCAGCACCGCCAGGATGGCCGCGATGCCGAAGGCCGCCGCGAGATAGAAGATGGCGGCCATGCCGAAGCGCCAGCCGAGCCAGCCTGAAAGTCCGGCACCGACCATGTTACCGGCATGGTTCCAGGCCTGATTGCGACCATTCTGCGCATTGAAGCCGTTCTGGCGGACAATCCCCAGCGTAATGCCGACGACCGCAGGGCCGATGGCGGCGCCTGCGACCGCGGTCGCGATCTGACTGGTAATGACCCAGACCCAGGATTGCGAAACAAGGACGAGGAAGGACGCAAGAATCGTGCAGATGCCGGTGATGATCACCACCCAGCGCTTGCGGGTCGTATGGTCGATGAAAGCGCCGGCAGGCGTCGTCATCAGCATCCCGGCAACGCCACCCACCGTCATGACGCTGCCGATTGGACCCGGCGTCCATCCCTTCTGTTGCAGGAAGACACCAAGAAAGGGACCGATACCGGCCTGAAAGTCCGCCATGAAGAAGTTCAGGGCCTGAAGGGCAAGTCTTGGCCGGCGGCCGATCGGCGCCGTGTGCGAGGAAGGCTCACCGGTCACAGCCACTCTCTCTCCTCGCTGCCCTGGCAGGGGTTTCGCCTGCGGGTATTCGTATCGACCGGCAATGACCTTCCGGGAGAGCGCCGAGCCGGACAACCGGCAATCGGGCGCCAAGCGGAATCGTGATCGTGCCGGTTTGGCGTCTGTCGTCCGCCTTGCGGCGGCGGGACCCTTCTGTCACTTTGAACAGGATGGTTCCCCCCTGCTCGGGGGCTAAGAGGGAACGCGGTTCGACGCCGCGGCTGCCCCCGCAACTGTAAGCGGCGAGTCTTCCGCCATGATGCCACTGGGGCGACCTGGGAAGGCGGCGGAGGGCCCTGACCCGTGAGCCAGGAGACCTGCCATCGTCGTAGGTCTGCGTATCCGCAGCGGGCGGGGTGTTTCGCTGTAACCGGCTTGGCCGCCTGCGGGTGGCAAGCGGCTCGGGATGCGAGGACAGCCCGACTGTGGAGGACTGTCTTGTCCCTTTTTTCTTCGCCCGCGGCAGGTTCGCGGCTCAAGCCGCGCATCGCCGGCATCTATGTTTTTCTGCTGCTCTTCAATCTTGGCGCCTGGGCCTGGGCCGTCGTGACCTTCCGCGGCAGCCCGCTGCTGCTCGGCACGGGCCTTCTCGCCTGGAGCTTCGGCCTGCGCCACGCGGTCGATGCCGATCACATCGCGGCCATCGACAATGTCACACGCAAGCTGATGCAGGATGGGCGACGGCCAGTGACGGTCGGGCTCTTCTTCGCCCTTGGGCATTCGGCGGTCGTGCTGATCGTGGCGGCCGCTATCGCGCTGACGGCTGCGGCCATGGAGACGCGATTCGAAGCCTGGAAGACCTTCGGCGGCGTGGTGTCGACCTCCGTTTCCGCCCTTTTCCTGTTCCTGATCGCGGGAATGAACATCGTCATCCTGCGCTCCGTGTGGCGGAGTTTCAGTCGGGTCCGGCGGGGTGGTGCGGCTCACCTGGAAACGCACGACCTGCTCGGCGGTCCGGGCGGCCCGCTCGCCTGGCTCTTCCGGCCGCTTTTTCGCTTGGTCTCGAGCCCGCTCTGGATGCTGCCGCTCGGCTTTCTTTTCGGCTTGGGCTTCGATACGGCAACGGAGGTCAGCCTGCTCGGCCTCTCCGCGACCCAGGCGGCGCACGGCGTGCCGATCGAGGCGATCCTGGTCTTTCCGGTGCTCTTCGCGGCGGGCATGTCCCTGGTCGACACGACAGACGGGATTCTCATGCTCGGTGCCTACGAATGGGCTTTCATCCGGCCGATCCGCAAACTCTATTACAATCTGACGATCACGCTGGTTTCCGTCATTGTCGCGGTGCTTGTCGGCGGCATCGAGGCGCTGGGGCTGATCGCGGACCAATTCGGCCTGACCCACGGATTATGGGCGCTGATCGTCGGCCTGAACGAGAATTTCAACGATATCGGCTTCGCCATTATCGGCGTCTTCATTATGAGCTGGCTGCTCTCTTTCGCCATCTACCGGATCAAGGGTTTTGACCGGCTCGATACGGTCTGAGGATTGCCGACGGGCGCCCCGGCGACGGGGCGCCCCTCCGTTTGCGTTACTGGGACGCGGCAGCCGCACCCAGGATTGCGCCGATCACGCCGCTCGTGACCGCCACCAGGAAATACTGGTTGTTGTACTGCACCCATTCATGGCCCGGGGGCGGCGCATAGAGGCCGTGGTGATGGTGCCAGTCATGAACGACATAGCGTTGACCCGGCGGCACGCGTTCGCCCTGGTGCCAGCCATAGCCCGGACCACCATGATGGGCCGGCGGCGGCTGGTAGTGATGCCCCTGGCCATTGTGACCCTGCTCGTGGGCTTGCCAATGTCCATTGCCCTGCTCGTGGCCCTGCCCATGTCCGTTGCCCTGCCACTGTCCGTTGCCATGACCGTTCCCGTTCTCATGCCCGTGCCCCTGTTGGGGCGGAGGCGGTCCCTGCTGGGCAAGCGCCATGGGGCTCGCAAACATGCTGAGCGCAAGCGTTGCGGATATCAGTCGCTTCATTCCTGTGTCCTTCAGCCTATTGACGCGAACGTCGGGTGGAATATCAGTCCGACAAGTGCCGTCGGTCGCACTCCAGGGATGAACGAGGCGGCAGCCGGCTTCCGCAGGCTTGGGCTGGGCCGACAATCGGCCGGGAATGCGGCCGGATTCATAACGGGCGGGAAACTCGCGAGGAGGGGTGGCATGCCGGTCGTTTACGTGACCCCTCTCGGCGACGATCGCTGGAGCCTGGACGCGCTCTCCTCACGCAAACGTGGCGCTGTCGCCCGTGCGACGTTAGGCTAGCGTGAAACAATTGTCAGTTTTTCTCTCACGCCCCCTCTGCATGAACCAATGAGTACGGCCAACCTGATACCGACCGCTAATCTGCATGAGCTTCTCGTGCGGGAAGTGGTCGACTATGCAATCTACATGCTCAACCCGACAGGCCATGTCGTCACCTGGAACGCCGGTGCCGCGCGGATCAAGGGCTATAGTCAGGCGGAAATTCTTGGCGCGCATTTCTCGCTTTTCTACACGCCTGAGGACCGCGCCGAGGGTGTGCCGGATCGCGCACTGCGCACCGCCGTTGAGACCGGCCGCTTCGTCGCCGAAGGCTGGCGGTGCCGCAAGGACGGCAGCCGCTTCTGGGCGATGGTGGTGATCGACGCGATTTATGACCAGGGTGTGCTGATTGGCTTCGCCAAGATTACGCGCGATCTGACCGAGCGGCGGCAGGCGCAGCTTGAACTAGAAGCCTCTCGCGAGCAGCTGTTTCAGGCGCAGAAGATGGAGGCTGTGGGCCAGCTGACCGGGGGCCTTGCGCACGACTTCAACAATCTTCTCACCGGGATCATCGGCAGCCTGAGCCTGATGGAGGCGCGGCTTGCGGCTGGGCAGACGGCCGAGCTCAGCCGCTACATCACGGCCGCCCAAGGGGCGGCATCCCGCGCCGCCGCGCTGACCCATCGGCTTCTCGCCTTCGCCCGACGCCAAACGCTCGACCCCACGGTGACGCAGGTCGACCGCCTGATCGGCGCGATGGCGGAACTGCTGCAGAACACCGTGGGCGATAGCATCGTCTTCAAGCTGGACTTCGCACCCGATCTTTGGCCGGTGCTTTGCGATGCCAATCAGCTCGAAGGCGCGATTCTCAACCTCTGCATCAATGCGCGTGACGCGATGCCGGCCGGGGGTTCGATCCGCATTGAAGCCGAGAACATGGTGTTGGACGAAGCGGAGGCGCGCAGCCAGGGCGTTCCGGCCGGCGCCTATGTCGCGATCAGCGTCATCGACGATGGCGCCGGCATGCCGCCCGACGTGTTGGCTCGTGCCTTCGATCCCTTCTTCACGACCAAGCCGCTTGGCCAGGGCACCGGTCTTGGCCTGTCGATGATCCACGGCTTCGCCAAACAATCGGGCGGTCAGGCGCGGATTTTCTCCGAGCCGGGCTGCGGCACCACGGTGCGCATCTATCTTCCGAACTTCACAAGCGCGAATAGCGCAGAGAGCATCGAGCAAGCATCCCTTGACCTGTCTTCGGCGGGAGCAGGTCAGGCGACCGTTCTGGTGGTCGACGACGAGCCGGCGATCCGGATGCTGATCGTCGATGTGCTCGGGGAACTGGGGTATCGTCTTCTGGAAGAAGGCGATGCCGCCGGCGGGCTCGCGGTGCTGCGTTCAGACCGGCCGATCGACCTGCTGATCACGGATGTCGGACTGCCGGGTGGCATGAACGGCCGGCAGATGGCCGATGCGGGGCGGGAACTGCGCCCCGATCTGAAGGTGCTCTTCATCACCGGCTACGCCGAGGCGGCGATCATGGGCGGAGGCCAGTTCGGCCCGGGCATGCAGGTGCTCGCCAAGCCTTTTGCGATGAACCTGCTGGCGGAACGGGTCAACGCCATACTGCGCTAAAGTCTCAATCGGTCTCCAATTTATTGATCCGGACGGCGCCGCGCGTGGCTACCAACGCCGGCGGTCCCGTGCCCTGGCCCAGAGGAACATCACGGCAAGCACGGCGACGACGAGCACCACCGCCTGGCCGAGCGTCAGCTGACGCATGAGCCGGAAGACGAGTCCGAAGATCAAGGCATGAACGATGGCGTTCTCGATCGAGCGGACCAGCCAGCCGACGCTGTCGGCGTGGCGGTAATAGGCGGAAAGCAGAAAGGCGGGATTCATGCGATGGGCTGGTCCTGGGCCGAGTTATCCGGGAAAGAGTTCGGAATTGACTTTGAAGGCGGCACGGCAGGCCGGCGAATTGTGCTGGCTAGCGTAATTGTTCTCACAATAGATCAGTTCCTTAAGAAAGGCCTTGTGGTCGTTTCGATACTCGCTCGCATGACTATCCGCGCAGGCGGAGAGCAAGACTGCAGAGCCGAGAAGGATGAAGAGTGTGTTCCGTGGCATGGACTTCTCCTTGTCAACGGTGGAGCGGCGGTCGTGGCCAACCCTACTTGATCACCGAGACAGTGGTTCGGGCGACCACACTCTAGAGCATGAGCGCGGTCGCATAGAGGCCGAAGCCGAAGACCGTATGCGCGACAAGGCCGAGGAACCGGGTCACGGTCGGAGCGGGCGTCTTGGAGGCCATCCAGCCCAGACCCAGGCCGGGCAGCAACAGGAACCACCCCGCCGCGATGGTCACGATGCCCCAGATCCAGGCGGGCCAGAAACTCGGATGCGCGAACCAGGCTGCCCCCACCAGGAAAGCGAGAATCACGCCGTAGAGGATGCCGACGAGATAGTGGAAGACCCAGCCGAGCGCTTGCTCATGCGCATAGGGTGCGGCTTGGCCGATGTTGTGGTGGAAGACCTGGCCGTGGCGGAGATGCCAGACCCAGCGCCCGACCGGCGCCCAATTGGGCCGGTTCTGGCCAGGAAAGCAGCTGAGGATGACGGCCCATACATCCATCAGGATCGTGGCGCCGAGGCCGATCACGATGCCACGCCACACAAGGTCAATCATCCGAATCACGCCTCTGCAGAAAGATGGTGCCGCAGATTGCGGCAGCGGCGCGGGCCTCGCAACTCCCCGGGGAGCGACAGGCAGCTCGGCCGCGCGCAATCGCGCAGCGGTTTCGTCCGCCGCGCTTTGCGGCACACATCGTGGCATCGGTCCGGGCGAGCCGCGCGGGCGGCGGACGGTACCGCCCATCCGCTTGCGGGATGCCGAACCTCGCCGAGACGGCGGTCAGGGCAGACCGCTGAAGGTAAGGGCCGTGATGCCCGTGCGGAGGTCCTCGGCCGTCGCGAATGCTTGGGCAATCTCATAGCCGGCGGCGCGCGGGTTTTCCAGCAGCCGCAGCAACTTCCGGTTGTCGGGGCATTTCCACTGTCTTGCGCAGAAGTCATATTTTCGAGAGCGTGGGGAAGGCAGCCGTGCAGGAGCTGCACTTCGCCACGAGGCACGCGTTGCCACATAAGCCTCGGACGGCCATCCGGCTCCGCGCTTGCGCTGCATGCGATGCGGATCGTCTCTTGGTCGAACTGCGGCCTGAATGGTTGAAAAATCCAAGAGGCCGAGGTCTAAAGATGTTGTATTCTGCGAATGATCCTCGAGGAGAGCTTGGCATGACGGTGTCCAGAAGAGGCCTATTGGCCATGAGCCTGCCGCTCGTCCTGGTAGCGGGCGGCGCACAGGCCCAGTCGGCTGGTGCAGGCGGGGGGCCGGGCACCATCAGCCAGTTCTACGTCGTGCTGCTTCAGGTCATGAAGCAAGGCCGGCAGACGGCTTTTCAGCAGCGTTACCAGACCCTGGCCCCGGCCGTGGACCAGGCCTTCGACCTTGAAGGCATCCTGAGGGTCTCGGTCGGCTCCTACTGGAGCAGCCTGCCTGATGGCCAGAAGCAGACGCTGCTGTCGGTCTTCCGTGCGTTCACCGTCGCGACCTATGTCTCGAATTTCCATTCGTATAAGGGCCGCGTCTTGACGGTGTCGCCCAATACGCGCGCCGTCGGCAGCCAGCAGGTGGTCTCCACCACCATCACCAAGCCCAATCGCGATCCGCTGCGGATTGATTATGTGATGCGCAACGAGGCGGCCGGGTGGAAGGTGGTGGATGTTCTGCTGGATGGGACCATCAGCCGTGTTGCCGTGCAGCGCTCGGACTTTGCCTCACTCGTGTCCCAGGGCAATGCAAGCCGCCTCATCGCCACGCTGAAGACCAAGGTCGGGAACCTCTCCAACGGTGCCATTTCGGCCTGAGCCGCGCCGGCGCAGCTCAGCCCAGGAGCCGCGCCACCGCCTCCGCCCAGCCGTCATGGTCATTGTCCGCGACGATGAAGCGGGCGTGGGCCCGAACCTCGTTCCGCGCATTGCCCATGGCAATGGCGAGGCCGCTGGCCGCGAACATCGGCAGATCGTTCGGCATGTCCCCGATTGCAGCCATATCGGCGGGCGCGATGCCCAGGCGCTGCGCGATGGCCAGCGCCGCTTCTCCCTTGTTCGCGCGCGGATGGGTCACATCCACGTAATAATCCTGCGAGCGCAGGACTGCGGCTTCTCCTCCGAGTGCGTTTGAGAGTTTGGAGGCGGCCAGGGCACAGCGGGCGAAATCAGGGCTCGATCCCATAACCTTGTGGACGCGGCCGAGATGCGGCGTGAAATCCTGCACCACCCGCCACTCCATGGCGATGGAGCGCTGCTCGCTCGCGATATAGGCCGCACGGTCGTTCCGCAGCAGCCATTCGCCGTCCGCGAAGACCCAGACGTCCAGCCCGTCCGCCTCCAGACGCGCCACCGCCTCGCGGCAGGCATCCGCGGGGATGGTGTGCTCGGCGATGGTTTTGCCCTCCTCGTCCTGCACCAGGGCGCCGTTGAAGCCGGCACAGGGCGTGTCCAGCACCAGCGGGCCGCGCAGCACCGCAAGCCCGCCGGGCGGACGGCTGCTGATCAGGGCGAGGCGGATGCCCGCCGCGCGCAATCGTGCCGCCGCCGCGATGGTGCTGGGGGCGAGCGTGCGGTCGTGGCGGACGATGGTGCCGTCGACATCGGAGACGAGAAGCCGCGGGTGCATCATCGCTTGAGCGGCAGGCTGTCCATGGCCGCGACCGTGGAGGCAAAGTCCACGATCCCGGCATCCGAGCCGAGACCGCCTGCGACCAGCGCACCGCAGGCGCCGGCAAAGCGGGCCGCACGCTCGATGTCCCAGCCATGGGAGAGAGCGGCGATGAGGCCGCCGGTAAAGGCGTCGCCGCAGCCT
>NZ_DATJJK010000029.1:0-3338 GCF_035492295.1 Acidisoma sp.
GGATGCCTGGATCGCGGAATTCCCCTTCAACTCGGCCACGATATCCGGCGCGCCGTCGACCGAGGTGATGACCAGGCCGTTCTCCCGCTTTGCCTGCCTCGCGGCGAGTTCGGTGCCGATCGCTTGCGGATCGTTGACGGCAAAGATCCCCTCGATATCCGGATAGCGCACGAAATAGCCCTGGCCGATGGCGAAGCCGCCGTCGCGCGAGCCCTTGGCATTCTCGTTGTCGCTGAGAATCTTGATGTCCGGATACTGGGCCAGGGTCTTCTTGCAGCCATTCACGCGGTCGATCACGGCCGAGACCTGCTCGCCATTCTCGATGATGACATTGCCCTTGTGGCCGATCTTGTCTGCGAGGAATTGGCAGGAGATTTCGCCGGCCTGAACATTGTTGGTCTGCACCACGGCATCGGCGCCCTCGGCATTCACATCCACGCCGATGACGACGATGCCCGCGGCCTGGGCGCGCTTGATGGAAGGCAGGATGGCATTCTGGTCCGAGGCGGTCACCAGGATCATCGACACGCCCTTGGCGATGAAATTGTCGATCTGGTTGAACTGCTTGTTGAGATCGTAATCGGCCGAGACCGCGGTCACCTGCACCTGCGGGTTGATCTGCTTAGCTTCCGCCGTCGCCCCCTTTACCAGGGCCACGTAATAAGGGTTGCCCAGGGAGCCCACGGTAATGCCGATCGAACTGAGATCCTTGGCTGAAGCCGCGGGCGAAAGGGCCAGCAGGGCAAGGCAGGCAGCGCCCGCGGAAAGCAGGGTCTTTTTCCACATGTGGTCGTGTCCTCCGGGCCGGTTGATTGTCCGCGACGGTCCGGGCCCTTGCGGGCCGCCGCGTTCGCCGTCTGCGCTCAGACGATGTGCAGCCGCTTAGGTGCTGTGGCCGCAAGCGCGGCAGCAGGCCGGGCATGGGCTGCGATCGTCGCATCCGCATGCCGGGGCGACAGCCGGTCAGCGATGACAAGCCGCGCCGCCCCGAGCAGTCCGGCCTCGCGCCCCGTCTCCGCGCGCAGGATGCGCAGATGCCGGATGGCGAGCGGCAGGGAGCGCGCGTGGATTTCCGCGCGGATGCCGGAGAGAAGGGTTTCGCCCGCCTCCGCCAGCGTGCCCCCGATCACGATGGCGCTGGGGTTGAGAATGCTGACGGTGCTGGCGATGACTTCGCCGAGGACGCGCCCGGCGCGGCGCAACGCTGCTTCGGCCGCTGGTTCTCCCGCCTTCAACAAAGCGACGACATCGCGCGCCGTCTCGGCCGCGAAGCCCTGGGCGCGCAGATCGCGGGCAATCGCCCAGCCTCCGGCATGGGCTTCCAGGCAGCTGCGCTTGTCGCAGCGGCAAAGCGGCCCGTCCGGCGCGCCAATTTGGATATGGCCGATGTCGCCCGAAGCGCCCTGCGCGCCGCGATAGAGCCGCCCATCGGCGATGATGCCGCTGCCGATGCCGGTGCCGGCTTTGACGAAAAGAAGCTGCTCCGTGTCCGACCAGGAACCGGCGCGTTCGGCGAGCGCCAGTAGGTTCACGTCATTCTCGACCAGGACCGGCGCGCCAAGATGGGCGCCGAGGCAATCGCAGATATCGAAATCGTCCCAGCCCGGCATGACCGAGGGGCCAACGACACGGCCACCCGTGTGATCCACCGGCGCCGGCAGGCCAAGCCCGACGCCAAGCACGCGCTCGTTCTCCTGCCCGAGTTCGGCAAGGAGGCTACGGAAGCGCGCCGCGAGCAGGGCAAGGACCGGTATGGGCCCGGCTCCGAGGTCGATCGGGATCGTGCAGGCGGCGAGCACGGCAGGAGTAAGATCGGTCACTGCCAGGCGCGCATGCGTCTCCCCGATATCGGCGGCGAGGACCAACGCGGCGCCGGGCGCGAGGGCCAGCAGGCGCGCGGGGCGGCCGCCGCTGCGCCGCCGCTCGTCCCCTTCCTCGATCAGGCCGCCGGCCAGAAGCTGCGCCAGATGCTGGGTGACGGTGGTGCGTGAAAGGCCGGTCGTGGTGACGAGTTCGGCGCGGGACCGTGCCTCCCCGGCGGCGATGAGCGAAAGTAGGAGGCCCGCGCCGCTGGGGGCGCCTGCACCTTCAGTCGCCATGGCCGTTGATCCGCCGAAGGGTTTTCCGCAGAGCGGCATTCTCCGCGAGGTCGAGATAGCTGCGGTAGAGCGGCCGGTAGGCCGCGTGCCGCTGCGGCTCCGGTCGGTACTGGCGCGCATCCCGCGCCCCGAAGCGGGCCGCTCCCTCCACGAAATTGGGCACGACTCCGCCCGCGACCGCGCCATGGATTGCGGCGCCGACTGCCGTGGGGTTCTGGATGATCGGCACCGCGATCTCGCGGCCCATGACATCGGCCATGGTCTGGACCAGCAGGGGATTGGCTTCGGCGAGCCCGCTGGTGAGCAGGATGCGGTCGATGGTGAGACCCCCGTGGGCCAGCCGGTCCATGATGTGATGGGCACCGAAGCACAGGCCATCGAGGAGCGAGCGGTAGATGCCGGCCGCCGTGCTGCCCATGGTGAAGCCGGCAATCAGTCCGGCAAGGCCGGAATCGGCGAAAGGCACGCGGTTGCCGCTCCACCAGTCAAGCGTTACGAGGCCGTTCTGACCTGGGGCGAGGGAGGCCGCCTCCTCGTTGTAGAGCGAGAAGTTTCGGCCGAGATCGGCATCGCGCGGAAAGGTGCGGACAAACCAGGCCAACATATCCCCGAACCCCGCCTGGCCTGCCTCGTAACACCAGAGATCGGGCAACACCGCGCTTTCCGCCATGGCTTCCAGCCCAGGCGGCAGGGGGCGGGGCGTCTCCTCCAGCAGCAGATAGGCGGCGGAGGTGCCGAGCGCGCCGACCCAGACGCCGGGCCGCACGGCGCCCACCGCTGGCAGCACGACATGGGAATCGATCACCGCGACGGCCACGACCGCCTCGCCCAGAATGCCGGTGTGCCGTCGCCAGTCCTCGCTCAGCGCGCCGCAGGGCGAGCCGACCGTCGCGGGCGGCGCCAGTCGCGCGGCCAGGCCCGGCACCACCTGGTCGGGATAGCCGCGGCCGGCCAGGTATTGCGCCTTGTAGGCGGCGAAATCCCGGCTGCGGCATTCCGTGCCGGTCAGCTGCCAGACGAGCCAGTCCCCGGCCTCGATGAAGCGCTCGGTTTCGGCCCAGAGACCGGGCGCCTCGGCCACGATCTGCGCTGCCTTGGCCAGCAGCCATTCGCCGGAAAGCCGGCCGCCGCAGCTTTGCAGGAAATCGCCGCCCCCGGCGTTGATCGCATCCGCATAGGGTTGGGCGGCCGCGTGTTTCCACAGTTTCACATAGGCATGCGGGGCGTCCGGGTGGCGCA
>NZ_DATJJK010000030.1:0-5865 GCF_035492295.1 Acidisoma sp.
CGCGCTCTACCATCTCGATACCGCGAACCCGGAAGCGCCGAAGCCGCGCTTGCTCGCCGAGGAAATCCGCCGCGTGACGCGCGCCCGCGCGGCCAATCCGCGCTGGATTGCGGGGCAGATGCGCCACGGTTTTCGCGGTGCTGCCGAAATCGCGCGCGGGGCGGAAAGCCTTGTGGGTTTCGCCGTCACCCTGCCTGATCGCTTCGACGCCCAATTCGATCTTCTCTTCGATGCAACGCTGGGCGAGCACGCAGTCATCAACTTCCTGGCGGCCGAAAATCCCGCGGCGCTGGCGGCGCTGCGCGGTCATTTCACCCGCGCGCTCAGCGAAAATCTCTGGCGGCCGCGCCGCAACAGCCTGCCCGGGCTGATGCCGGAAGCGGCCGAGTGACCGCCCCCGCCCGCATTCGCGGCTGGTGCCCCAGCCTGTTCCGGCCCATGGAATCGGGCGATGGCTGGCTCGCCCGCATTCGCCCGGAGCGGGGCCGGCTGCCGTCGGCGCTTCTGCGCAAGGTCGCTGACGCCGCGCTCCGCCACGGCAACGGTATTCTGGAAATCACCAACCGGGGCAACCTGCAGGTGCGGGGCCTGCGGCCGGAGAGCATCGCGCCCTTCACGACCACGATGGAGGAGGCGGGGGCTGCGGTGGGCGAGGGGAGCCGCATCCTCATCTCGCCGCTCTTGGGTGCCGACCCTTCGCTTGCTCCCGATCTTCTTGCTCTCGCCGATGAGATCGACCGCGCCTTGCCCGAAAGCTTGTCCGCGAAATTCGGCGTGCTGCTGGATGGCGGGGGCGCCCTGCCGCTCAGCGGTATCGTGCTCGATCTCGTCATTCGATGGACGGGTGCGGACTGGGCGGTGAATGGCAAGGCGGTGGCGCGCGACGCCATCGCGACCCACATCCGGGAGAGAGCGACGGGCCTGGCGCGCGTCTCAGAGCGCGCCGGGCACCCGCCCAAGCTGGGGCGGCACGCCGGTTTTCTGCTCCTCGCCCCTGCCTTTGGCCAGATGCGGGCGGAAGCGCTGCTGACACTGGCGGATCTCGCGGAAACCCATGGGGACGGCGCCCTGCGCCCGACGCCGTGGAAATCCATCGCCCTGGCTGGCGTGGCGTGGGATCAGGCGCCGACTGTGCTGCAGGCGGCCGAAAAGCGCGGCTTCATCACCGATCGGAATGACGGCCGATTGTCGTTAATCACCTGCGCCGGGGCGCCCGCCTGTGCGCGCGGAGAGATTGCGACGCATGACGCAGCCTCGGCGCTCGCCGCCTCCCGCCGTGCGGGTGACGGGCTGCTCCATCTCTCCGGCTGCGTGAAAGGCTGCGCTCACCCCGGAGCAGCACCCGTCACCCTCGTTGGGCGTGCGGGACAAATCGATCTTGTCCGCCACGGCAAAGCCGCCGATACCCCGGCCTTTCGTGGCCTCTCCCTGGCGGAAATTCCAGCAACGATGCAAAGCCTGCCCGCATGACCAAGCGATACGACTACATTCGCGAGGGTGCCGCGATCTACGCGCGCTCCTTTGCCATCATCCGGGAAGAGGCCGATCTCTCTCGCTTTTCGGCTGAGGAGAGCCGCATCGCGGTGCGCATGATCCATGGCAGCGGCATGGTGGAGGTGGCGAGCGCCATCCGCTTCGGCGGCGGCTTCGCGGAGGCTGGTCGCGCCGCGCTGCTGGCCGGCGCGCCGATTCTCTGCGATTCGAAAATGGTCGCTCATGGCATCACCCGCGCCCGGTTGCCGACGAGTAATGAGGTCATCTGCACGCTGGACGCGCCGGAGGTGCCGGCATTGGCGAAGCGCATCGGCAATACCCGCTCGGCGGCGGCGCTCGATCTCTGGGGCGACAAGCTCGGCGGCGCCGTCGTCGCCATCGGCAATGCGCCAACCGCGCTGTTCCATCTGCTCGAACTGCTCGATGCCGGCGCGCCGCCTCCCGCCGCCATCATCGGTCTGCCGGTGGGCTTCGTGGGGGCGGCGGAATCCAAGGCGGCGCTGGCCGCCGATGGGCGTGTGCCCTTTCTGATCGTTGAGGGTCGCCGGGGTGGCAGCGCCATGGCGGTCTCGGCCGTCAATGCGCTGGCGAGCGAGGCCGAGTGACCAGCACCAAAGCCGGCCGGCTCTATACAATCGGCATGGGGCCCGGGGACCCGGAGCTCCTCACGCTCAAGGCCGCGCGCATCCTGGGCGCGGTGCCGGCCATCGCCTATTTTGCCAAGGTCGGGCAACGCGGCCATGCCCGTACACTGGCGGACGGGCATCTGCGTCCGGAGACGGTGGAACTGCGTTTCGACTACCCCGTCACGGTCGAACTCTCCCATAATGACGAGCGCTATGTGGAGGCTATGGCCGGTTGCTACGATGCGGCCGCTGAAGCCATCGCCGCCCGGCTTTCGGCGGGGCAGGACGTTGCCCTGCTCTGCGAGGGCGACCCCTTCTTCTACGGCTCTTCGATGTATCTCTTCGACCGTCTGCGGGAGCGTTTTGCTCAGGAGGTCGTGCCCGGCATCCCGGGCATGGTCGGCTGCTGGGCCGCCGCGCAATTGCCCATGACCCATGGCGATGACGTGCTCGCGGTGCTCCCCGGCACGATGGAGGAGGCGGCTTTGGAAGCGGCCCTTCAGGGCGCGCAGGCTGCCGTTATCATGAAGCTCGGCCGCAACTTGCCGAAAGTGCGGCGCGTGCTGGAGCGGCTGGGGCGCCAGGGCCGCACCGTCTATGTGGAGCGCGGCACCATGGCCGCCGCCCGCATTGTGCCGCTCGCAGAATTGGGTGAGGCGCCGGCACCGTATTTCTCGATGTTGCTCATCCCCGGCCGGCAGGAACGGCGATGACAGGCCGGCTTTACGTCGTCGGTCTCGGTCCCGGTGACGCGGCGCTGGTTACGCCGCAGGCTGCGGCGGCGCTCGCGCAGGCGAGCGACCTTTACGGCTATTTCCCCTATGTCGCGCGTGTCGCCGAGCGGCCCGGCCTCACCCGCCATGGTTCGGACAATCGGGCGGAGATCGCCCGCGCCCGCGCGGCGCTTGCCCGCGCGGCCGAGGGCGGCGTCGTGGCCGTGGTGTCAGGGGGTGACCCCGGCGTTTTCGCCATGGCGAGCGCGGTCTTCGAGGCGGTGGAACAAGGCCCGGAGGCGTGGCGCACCCTGGATATTCAGGTCATCCCCGGCATCTCGGCCATGTTTGCCGCTGCCGCGCGCATTGGCGCGCCGCTTGGGGCCGATTTCGCGGTCATTTCTCTCTCGGACAATCTGAAACCCTGGAATCTGCTGCTGTTCCGTCTGGCGGCCGCCGCCGCCGCCGGACTGGTCCTCGCCCTCTACAACCCGATTTCCCGCGCGCGGCCCTGGCAGTTGCGCGCGGCGCTCAAACACTTGGGCACCGTGCTTGCGCCTGAAACCCCGGTCGTCTTCGCCAGTGCCGTGACGCGGCCGGACGAGCGGATCGAATATCTTTCCCTCACCGAAGCCACGATGGCGACGGAACGGGCGGATATGCGCACCCTCGTGTTCATCGGCACGGCCGAGACCCGGCGCATCGCCCGTGCCGGGGCGCCGGACTGGCTCTACGCGCCGCGCGCCGTGAGGGTGCCGTGATCGAGAATCCAGGCCAGCGCCGCCTCGGCCGTTTCGGTGCGCGCGCCATTGAGCACGGACGGCCGATCCACCATGATCACGGGCAGCACGCACGCGCGCGCGGCGATGAGTTTGGCATCCGAGCCGCCGGAATTCTTGGTGACCAGCATGTCGATGCGAGCGTCCATGAGAAGCGCGCGCTCGGCTGCCACATCGAACGGGCCCCGCGCCGTCAGGATGCTGGTGCGTGCGGGCAGAAAGCTCGCCTCCGGCGGATCGACACTACGGACGAGATATTCATGTTGCGGCGCCTCGTCCCGGAAGGGGATCAGATCCTGTCGCCCGATGGTGAGGAAGATGCGGCGCGGCGCGGCGCCGAGCGCCCGGGCGGCCGCTCGCATGTCGGGAACCATACGCCAATCGTCCCCCGGCCCGGGCACCCAGCCTGGGCGCTCCAGTCGCAGGAGCGGCACACCCGTGAGGCGCGCGGCCTCCGCGGCATTCGGCGTTATTCGCGCGGCGAAGGGATGGGTCGCATCCACCAGAAGTTCCACACCTTCCTCGGTGAGGTATCGGACGAGACCCGCCACTCCACCAAATCCGCCGATGCGGTGCGGAATGGGCGGCAGCACCGGGTTTCTGGTGCGCCCGGCGAGGGACAGCACGGGCGAAACGCCCGGTTTGTCCAGGAGGAGCCGGGCAAGCAGGGACGCTTCCGTCGTACCGCCGAGGATCAGCACGCGCAGTGGTGAAGATTGTGCCATGGCTCGCAATTGTCGGCATCGGCGAGGATGGTGTCGAGGGGCTGTCGCTCGCCGCCCGTGCGGCCATTGCGGCGGCGGAGTGCATCGCCGGCGGGGCCCGCCATCTGGCGCTGGCGGCTGCGCTCATTCCGTCGGCGGCCGAGCAACTGCCCTGGCCGAGCCCGATGACCGAGGCGCTTCCGGTGATCGAGGGCTGGCGCGGGCGCCGGGCCGTGGTGCTCGCCTCCGGCGACCCTTTCTGCTTCGGCGTCGGCTCGTTGCTCGCGAAGCGCCTGGCCCTGGGCGAATGGCGCAGCATGCCCACCGCCTCAGCCTTCTCGCTCGCCGCCAACCGCCTTGGCTGGGCTTTGCAGGATGTGGCGACGATTTCCTTTTGCGGTCGGCCACTGGAAGCCATCCGCCCGCTGCTGCAGCCGGGCGCCCGCATCCTCGCCCTTTCGGCCGACGACACCACCCCCCCGGCGCTCGCCCGGCTGCTCAGCCGCTGGGGCTTTGGCGAAACCATCATCCGGGTTTTGGAACAGATTGGCGGCTCCGACGAATTTTCTTTCAGTTTCAAGGCATCGCGCGGCGTTCATGATCCAATCTCCCCCCTCAACCTGATGGCGCTTGAGGTCGCGGGCGGCCCCGCCATCCCCCTGACAGCGGGTCTGGATGAGGATTGGTTCGAGACCGACGGCCAAATCACCAAGAGGGAAATCCGGGCGCTGACCCTGGCGGCGCTTGCCCCCAGGCGGGGCGAATTGCTGTGGGATATTGGCGCCGGCTCGGGCGCCGTCGGGATCGAATGGATGCTCCGGCATCCCGCGAACCGGACCATCGCCATCGAAGCGCGCGCGGACCGCGCCGCGCGCATTTCTCGCAATGCCAATGCCTTGGGGGTTCCGGCTCTTATTGTGCGTGAAGGTCACGCGCCAGAGGCGTTGGATGGCTTCCCGGTGCCGGATGCTGTTTTCATCGGCGGCGGTGCCCGTAATTTCGAAATAACAGAGCTTTGTTGGTCCGCACTCAAGTCAGGTGGCAGGTTTGTCGTTAATGCGGTGACATTGGAGACCGAGCGCGCCGTGCTCGACCTCCATGCGCGCTGGGGTGGGAGGCTGACCCGCATCGGGATCGAGCGGCTGGGGCCGCTTGGCCCCATGCAGGGCTTTTCACCCGCTCGTACAGTACTTCAATATCGGGCTGTAAAGCCATGATTGTCGCCGGAATTGGCTGTAAGACGGGGATCTCGGCCGAGGCCGTGGTGGCGCTTCTTCTGGCGGCCGGCGAGGAAGGGCCCGGCGCGCCCGATCTGCTCGCGGTGCCGGAATTCCGGCGCGGCGAGGAGGGCATTGCGGAAGCCGCGGAAACGCTCGGCATTCCCATCCTCTGGATCGACCGCGCGGCACTGAGGGGCGAGCAGGGGCGCTGTCTGACGCGTTCTGCCCGGGCCCAACGGGAAGTCGGCCTCGCCTCCGTCGCCGAAGCGGCGGCGCTCGCGGGCGCAGGGCCAGGCGGCCGGCTTGTCCTCGCCCGCATCGCGGCCGAT
>NZ_DATJJK010000031.1:0-27786 GCF_035492295.1 Acidisoma sp.
GCTCGATCTGATGCTGGCGCCAGCCTCGGCCGCACAGGCATTCACGCAGGCGCGCGATGCCTACGTCGCCATGGCCGATGGCCGCGCGAATATCGCCACACTCTATGCGACCAGGGAGATCGACTGGCTGTTTCCGCCCCAAGCCCCCTTCACGGGCAATGCCACGCAATGGCAGGCGGCGCGGGACGCCTTCGAGCAGCAGATGCGCGCGGCGCTGGCCACCGCCTATACGACCGATACCATCGTCCAATACGATGTCTCCTGGACGAGCCAGCTTCCCGCCGGCATCGGCGATCTCTACGAACTGTTCGGCACCGTGGTGCCGACCGACGGCACCGCGCTCGACCGTGGCTTTACCCTCTCCTCGCCGCATGTCGCGATCCCGCCGAGCGGCCCCGGGCTGCTCACCTTCCTCTTCGGCGTCAACGACATCCGCGATACCGCCGCGCTGTCGCTCGATCTCAGTTTCAACGCGACCCATATCCAGCATTTCCTGGCCCCCGCGAGCGAGACGCCGCCGGGCGAGGCGCGGCCCTCGATCTGGCTGCAGCTGGTCAATCCCTATGCCAAGCTGCCGCATCTCGGCCCGGACGGCCAAGCGACCGAGATTCCCCTGGTCTTCCGGCAATTCCCGACGCCGCCCACCTTGGTGCGGCAAGAGGCGCTGCCCGGCTCTGGCAGCGGCGTCAGCGAGAGCGACAATCCGCTCATCGCCGCCGCCGCCTGGCATCTGAACTATGTCTATCAGGTGCCGCTGACGCCGCATGACCAGATCGTCACCGCGGTCACCTACAATACCGATCTGACGGTCAGCGGCGCCGCGCAAACCCGCGCGGCGGCGCTGCGCACGGGCGCGCCGGTCACATACAGCCTCTTCGAGGCGCTCGCCCGCTTCAGCGCCACCTATCCCGTCATCCAGCCGGTGCTGACCGACCGCGCCAGTCCCAACTGGGCGGCGGCAGCGGCGGTCTTCGCCCGGCTGGTGACCGACGTCGTCACCAATACCACCTGGACGCCGCCCGGCATCTCCGCGCGCGCGTCCGGCGGCCTCACCAGGATCACGGATGTCTATACCGTCACCGATGTTGCGGACGCGGTGGGCGATGGCCGGCAGATCACCCTTGCCTGGGACGCCCAGGAATCGAGCTTCCCGGGCGCCGCGCTTTCGGTCGAGGCGCTCGACCCGCAGCTCGTGCCCTATCCCAATCAGGTGCCGGGGCGCACGGCCAGTGCCATCACCGACCGGTATACGCCGGTACCCCCGCTGGCGGATGACTGGATCGTGCATGCGGTGGAGGTCGCCGCCCTCAATGTCCTCGCCGCCGAAAACGCGCTCGCCGCCGTACAGGTGGAGCGCAACCTGATCGAAATGACGGATGCCGGCGGCACCAGCTGGTATGTGCAGGGCGACTACGTCTACATGACGCCGATCATCAGCGCGACCCAGCCGGTGACGCCTTTTATTGATAATGCAACTCCGATCGACGTGGCGGCGCTGCCCAATCAGGGAATCGGCACTGGCTGCCCTGCAGAGGGCCCGCCGGGTGTGACCAGTCTCTGTCAGAGACTCTATACCCTGATATATGATCTCATCGGCAACGGCGGCTGCCTCACTGATCTTCTTGCTGCCCATGCCAGGGCCAGCACGGCGGACTCAATCTCGCGCCGCGTCAAGATGGCCTGCAGTTTCCAGTATCCGGTGGCGTCCGCCGGCGGCATCACCTCCGCCAATCCGGTGCAGCCCCTGATGCCGGTGACCCTCGCGCGCTCTTTCCTGATCGACGGCAGCAACCCAGCCCAGCTCTCCGATCTCTCGAGCCGTTACGCAGCTCAGGTCGCCGCCTGGGCCGAGACCAACAAGGTCGCCTTCGGCAGTGACGGACTGGCGGGTGCCCAGTTCGTTTTCGACGTGACGCTCTATGCCGAACTCAGTGGGCTCAACACGCCGCTGCTCCGCCTGCGCCGCCTGCAGCTCAAAACGGCGGATGTCGCACCATGACAGGTCAGACGAACCGGCCGTGGCGTATTGCGGGCGAACGGAGACCGGCGGACCGCGCCAACAACCATCGACAACGCCTCATTGAACAGGAAAGACAGAGATGACCAAACACGCATTCACACTCATCGACAAGTCGGACAATGCAGTCAATGCGAGCTGGAACGGCGCGCCCACGACCTTGCTGACCAATCAGAACACGGTCATGCCGCAAACCCCGAACGGCACGATGGTCCTGACCCTGCTCAACCAGACCAGCGGCAACAACCAAGGCCAAATCTCGCTTACCTCGGGCGGGGCCATCCCCGAATTCATCACCGTGGATGCGCACGCCAATCAGCCGACGGCGAGAACCAGCAACTGGCACGCCAACAATCTCAGTCTCACCAATATCAGCGCGAACAACGACACGCCCATCCTCGTGCAGGCGGTGGGCCCCGGCATCACGGGCATCACGCCTCTCGCGCTCACCATCGGCACGCCGCTCATGCTCAGCTACGGCCAAGTCGCCCAGGGCAATTCCTCGCCGCAATGGGTGCAGCTTGTGGTTCAGGTGACGGGGCCGACGCTCGGCATCGTCGCCCTGATCGGCGGGCCGCCGGATGCCACGGGCAACAATGGCTATCTCATCGCGGTCAACGCCGCGGCCAATACCGGCCCGGGCAGCAACCCGCCCCCGCCGCCCGGCTACTACGCGACGACGACCTCGAATACCTACACCTTCCCCTTCAACTGGGGCAGCAGCCTCGTCTTCGTCGCCAATATGTCGCCGAGCACGGCGCAATCGGTCTCGGTTCTCCTGCGCGCCCTGTGACACGACACGGCGGCCGGGCGGTTGTCCGTCCGGCCCCGTCTTTCGGGAGATTGCCATGTCCAGCCTACGACCGTCGCGCCCGGCCTTCGCCATCATCGGCCGCAATACGGTCGCTTCCGGCTGGAACGGCAGCGGCCTCGTACTTGCGGTCAATGCCAATGCCGTCATGCCGCAGACCGCGAACGGCACAATGATCCTCGGCTGGGTCAACCAGGCGTCCCAGAACAATGCCGGCCAGCTCGCGCTCACCTCGGGCGGCAGCCGGCCTCAGTTTCTCGAAGCCCCCGCCCTTGCTGCCCAGCCGGGCATGCTGATGGCCAACTGGCATGCAAACAATCTTAGCCTGACCAACGTCAGCCCCCAGCAGGCGACACCGATCTGGATCTCGGCCTTCGGCCCCGGGGTGCCGGGCCAGAGCTCGCTTGCCTTGAAGGCGGACGGCACTTCGATTGCCCTGGCAACCGGGCAGAGCGCGGCCGGCAAGGCACTGCCGCAATGGATGCAGCTCATCCTGCAGAGCAATACGCCGACACTGTGCATCTTCGGCATCGTCGGCGGCCCGGTGGACGCGGGCGGGAACAACGGCTACGGCATCGCGGTCAATGCCAGCGCCAATACCGGCCCAGGCACGGGCACCTCCCCGCCTCCCGGCTATTACGCGACCACCACGGGAAACGCCTACACCCTTCCCTTCAACTGGGGCAGCAGCCTGGTCTATGCCGTGAACATGTCGCCCGCCACCGCCTCCGGCGCGCGGGTGCTCATGCGGCCGCTCTAGAGCGCGCGCACTTGCCGCTCAGCGCGCCGCCGCAGACCCTGCCCTATGCGATCATCGATCAGCGATCGGTAGCCCCGGATTGGGACGGCGCGCGGCTGGTCCTGTCGCCCGATCAGAATGCCAATATGCCGCAGACCGTGAACGGCACCATGGTCTTCACCTATGAGAACATGAGCGCCAAGAACAATCAGGGCGCGATCTCGCTCACCTCCGGTGGCGGCTCGCCCAACTTCTACACGGTGGCGGCCGGCGCCAATCAGCCGTCCTTTCTCATGGACAACTGGAAGGCGAACAATCTCAGCATCACCAATATCAGCCCCAATACCGAAACACCGATTGCGATTCAGGCGATCGGCCCTGGCCTGCCGGGCATAACACCGCTTCCTATCGCCGTCGGGCCGCCGGGGCGGACCCTCGCTCCAGGGCAGACCGGCCAGTCTGTCGCCGCGCCGCAATGGATGCAGCTCGTTTTGCAATGCAACGCCGCCACCACCGCGGTCGTCGCCCTGATCGGCGGCCCGCCGGACGCGCAGGGCCAGAATGGCCATGTTTTTGCGGTCAACTATCCGACCGACAGCGGCCCCGGAACCGGAGTAGCGCCGCCGGCCGGCTACTATGCGACGACAACCGCCAACACCTACACGTTCCAATTCAACTGGGGCGGCAGCGCACTCTTCCTCGCCAACCTCTCCTCCACCAATGCCTATGCCGTGACGATCATCCTGCGGCCGCTCTAGGGCCCGATCGGCTGAGATCGACCCGCGCGGGCAGTTCACCTGAACGGTAAACCAACCTCTTATCAATGGCTTAGGCTGGCTTCGCGGATCCGACAGACGCCGGATCGCTTCGATGGCCCGCGGTCACTCTCTGGTCGCTTCCAGCCGCGCCTCCTGCTCTCGTTTTTGTAATGTCTCGGCATCTCAGCCGATCCGGCGCCCGCGTCACGAAGGCGGAGAGCCTCCCCCGCGGCGGATAGCTGGACGACACAACTTTGACGTCAAGATCCGGTTCCACTTCTGCCGCATTTCCAAGCCATAGCATTGTCCGTCACGACACCATCACGTTTGCGTGCAAACGACCGGACGGCGCGAGCGGGAGGTAAAGCGAACCGGCCGTCGGTACTACGCCTTTTGGCGGAGGCGTCAGGCCAAAAGTGGGAACACAAAACAAAAACTAAGGCTTTTTGCGCTCATCCCACTAAAAATACGGGCGCAATGCCCATTTCTAGCCGCCAACATAATGAAATCCATGCCATCCGCATCCATCTCAGCCGGTGCCGCGTAAGGCTTTGGGCCCAATTTTTGCCCTCGCCAGCCAATCCTCCCGCCAAAAGGAACCCCGTTTGAGGCTTTCACCCATCACCCAGGCACGACATGAGAGTGGCAGTTCCGACGACGCATGCTCTCGAGTTTGCGAAACAACAATAGCGCGGATCACCGCCAGACTTGGTTTTAAGGATTTCGACCGTTGAACAGGGATGCCGAGAGCGTGGATTTGTTCGGGGGTCGGGCCATTGGCCTCGACAGTCCAAACCTCGCCTTCGCCCCCGATGCCGCTCCGCTTTCGATGGTCTGGCTCGATCCTGCGCGGTTGAGCCGGGAATGCCTCGTCGGCGCCGTGCTCGCGGCCCAGCCGCAGTTCACCATTCACGGGTTCGAATCGCTCGAAGAATGCCTCCGCGCCAACGAAGACTCACCTGACCTTGTGGTGTGCTACTCGCATGCCGAAGAGAATGTCGACATCAAGCTCGTCGAAGCGGTTCATGCGACCTATCCGGGCGCGCGTGTCGTCGTGCTTTCGGATGCGGTCACGCTGGCGCCGGCCGTCGTGCGCGACATTCTCTCCCTGGGGGTCGCGGGCTTCATTCTGACCCGGCGGACCGGCCTGCAGATGATGGTTTCGGCCATCAGCCTGGTTTATTCGGGCGGCACGTTCGTGCCGCGCGATTTTCTCTTTATGGATGGCCAGCCCGCCGTGGCCGCCGCACCGCCCAAGGCGGCGGACGGCCGGCTCACGCAGCGCGAGCACGCGGTGCTGGATCTCATCCGCCTGGGCAAGCCCAACAAAGTGGTCGCCGACGAACTCGGCATGAGTGCGAGCACGGTGAAAGTCCATGTGCGCAACATCATGCAGAAGATGGGCGTGGCCAATCGAACCCAGGTCGCGCTTAGGGCGGACGAGTTTCCGCGCCCCGATCAGTAGATTTGATATCAATAATTCGTGTCTTTTTCTTCGGGCGTTATTTGCAACGATCCGCGGAAAGCCTGCCCATGCGACAGCAGGGCGCCCATCACCGATTGCGCCTCACTTGCCACGCAACGCTCGCTTCACCGTCGCGTGACAACAAAAGGCTTAGTCTCATTCTCTGAAAAGGATGAGTGGGCTACCTCTTCTACCCGTATGGCCGATGGATGAAATTCTACTGGTGACTTTGCTGCGGACGCACATAAGTTGCGCCACATCAATTTCACCCGAAGGTGACAAATGGATCAATCGATGCCTCATTTTGACCGAACGTACCCCGATATCGGATCTTTGGAGGTGGATGGTACGCAGACCAATGCTGCCGACAATCCGAGCAATGCTACGAAAGCGGATGGCGGTCCTAATCTTTCGCATGACGCGCAGGGCCCGGTCACACGGATCGCCTGGATCGATGCCTACGCGCTGTCGCGCGACTGCATCATGAAAGTGCTGTCGGAATCGGAACCGAAGCTCACGGTTCATCCCTTTGCCTCGGTCACCCAATTCCTCGCGAGCGAGGTCGGGGAGGTCGACGCCATCGTGCTCCATGCGCATGGTTCCTACGAAACCTGCTTGCAGGAAACCGCGATGCTGCGTGCCGCCATCGTGCGGACGCCCGTGGTCATCCTCTCCGATCTCGAAGAGCATTGTCAGATCGACACCATCCGCAACACCCTGCGGGCCGGCGCGAGTGGCTTCATCTCGACCCGCAGCATGGGCCTCGGTATGACGCTCTCTGCGATCCGCTTCGTACAGTCCGGGGGCACCTTCGCGCCGCTCGATCTCTTGCTTTCAAGCCCGGCACCGGCCGAGCGGCAGAGCGACGATGCGCCATACAAGCTTACCGCGCGGCAGCGCGACGTTCTCGCCCAGCTGCAGCAAGGCAAGGCGAACAAAATCATCGCCCATGAACTCGGCATGAGCGAGAGCACCGCCAAGGTCCATATCCGCAACATCATGCGCAAGATGGGTGCGACCAACCGGACCCAGGCAGCCTTCAATGCGCTGAAGCACTATCCCGGCGGCGAAGCGCGCTCCAGCCTCTAGCGCGTCCCGGGCGGCAGCCAGGCCGCCCAGCCCGCCTATGCCGGTTGCCGGGCTCCACACTCCCCGGCATCACCCAGGTGGAGAATCCCGGCCCTCATACTCAGGCCTTTGCCTTAGCCCCGGGCGTGACGCGCGCGGCAAACCCTCCCATCCGGGCAGGCTTCCGTCCACCCATCCACTATAGTGATGAGGATGGCGACGATTGTCTACCGAACCCCATTCTTCTACTCCATGAGGAGAGCGAGACCGATTCGAGATTGGTGATCAAACAATGATACATGCCTTTCCTGCCTGCAGTCCCCACGGACCTTGCGCCCGGCCGGATCCTGAAGCCTCGCCCGAGATCAGCCGATGAGGCCGGATCACCGCCTGGCGGATATTGCCGCATGCGCCTGCCTGCAGGCCATGTAATGGGCCGCTCCATCCGCATCGCCTGGGTCGATCCTTGTCAGCTGACACGGGAATGCATGACGACGGCCCTCTCGCAAGGGATATCGCCGCTTCGCCTCACTCCCTACGAGAACGCGGCCGCCTTCATTGTCTCCGCAATGAACGATGGTGTCGATCTCATCGTCCTGACCGCGCATGACCATGGCCGACATCTGCCGGAGGATATCATCACGCTTCGCGCCGCGGCGTTCCACCAGCCGATCGTCCTCGTCAGTCCGAACGAGGCGGCGGACCAGATGGCCGCGGTCGCAGCGTCGCTCCGCCTCGGCGCAAGCGGCCATCTGCCACTCCAGTCGACTGGCATTGAGATGGCGATCTCCTCCTTCGTCTTCGCCCATGAAGGCGGCACCTTCGCGCCGCTCCAGCTGCTCCTCGCCGGGCAGGTTCCGCCACGGCGGGCGGCGCCCCCCCGCCGCGGCGCGCGGCCGGAGGGGGTCGACGGGAAGCCCGGGCGCAGAAGCCAGCGGCTGCGGAAATCGGCGAGGCGCCTTGCCGCCGCGCCGCTCATTGAAGGCAGCACGCATGACGAGCCTGCTTAAACGCTATCTCCAGGATGGCTATCTCGCCGGCTGCTCGGCCTGGACCCGGCGCATGCTGGGCGGTCGCTCCGGGCCCCGGCGCTTCGACCGCGTCGCCATCGTCGCTGCCTTCGGCAAGAGGAACGGCATCACTCAAGGCGCCGTCCTGCAATGGCAGGCGTTGCGCCGCGCCGGCGTCGCGGCGGAGATGATCGACGCGACGGCCGCCTTGCGCAATCCTTTCCATCGCGTGCCGCATGATCCAGCGACCGCCTATATCTTTCACTCCGGCGGCCCGCAGACGGCAAGCCTGATCGGCGCCGTTCTGCCCGCCGCACGCGATGCCTGGCGCATCGGCTACTGGGCCTGGGAACTGCCGGACCCGCCGCCCGACTGGAATGGTTGTGACGGCAACCTGAACGAAATCTGGACGCCCAGCCGCTTTTCCCGGGATAGCCTGATGCGGGCGATGCGGCTGCCCATCGAGGTCGTGCCTCATCTCCTGCCGGCCGCCCCCCGCCGCAGCCGCATGCCGGGCGCGCCCTTCACCGTGCTCACCATGGCGGACAGCCGGTCCAGCCTCTCGCGCAAGAATCCGGAAGGTGCCGTCCGCGCCTTCCAGGCCGCGTTCGGCACCGGCCCGGCGGCGCGGCTTCTGCTCAAGATTGGGGCGAGTGACGCCGATCTGCAGGCACTGAACGCGCGGCTCGGCGGCGCGCTTGATGCCCCCAATATCGAACTCATCCGGGAGTTCATGAGCGACGAGGCGCTCGCGGCGCTTTACGGCCGCGCGGATGTGCTGCTGTCGCTTCATCGTGCCGAAGGCTTCGGCCTGCCGATGCTGGAAGCGCTCGCCCGCGGCATCCCAACCGTCGCCACCAGCTGGTCCGGCAACATGGATTTCACGACGGCTGAAAACAGCCTGCTTGTGCCCTATGATGTCGTGCCCGTGGCCGATGCTGGCGCGGTCTATCACGGCAGTCATTGGGCCGAGCCCGATACGGCAGCGGCAGCGGCGGCACTCGGCCGCCTCGCAGGCGACCCTGACTTGTATGCGCAACTATCCGAAGCCGCCTATCGCGGCTGCAATGAGCAGCCCTTTGCCTTCCCCCTCGAGCGCATGCACGCCCGAGCGGCGTAAAGCCGGCCGCCTCAGAGGTCCAGCACGCGCTCCGGCGTCAGGCGATGGCGCAGGAGATCGCGGAAGGCAAGCAAATTGCCGCGCAGCCGTCCGCGCCGATCGACATAGGGTTCCGGTCGCGGCGCATGCAGCATGTTCATCACAAGATTGCGGCCGATATGTTCGAGCGCACGCCCGAGCGGATAGCCTGCTCCCTTGCCAGCGAGATAGAGCGGATTGGCAACCTGCGAGTAGCCAAGGCGCAGGCCCGAATTGCGGCCGAGCTTGACGCCCAAATGCGCTCCCACCGCCGCCTCCACTTTCACGACCTGGCCGTGCCGGGCGAGGCGCCGTGAAAGATCTACGTCTTCCTGCCAGCCATAAAGCGGAAGGCGCTCGTCGAAGGTGATGCCGTGCTGGCGCATCGGGGCAAGGCGCACCGCCATGTTGCAGCCATAGCCGGAAAAAACCGGGGTGATCTGCCGCGCCCTACTACCCGCGCCCCGACCATAAGCGGTGCGGATCGCCTGCTCGGCCGCTGGCACCGTCAGGCCGGGCCCGCCGATCCCATCTGCCGCGACATGGCCGGTGGCGACCACGATCGCGGGAGTCTTCATCATGGCCTGCTCGATCTCGGCGAGATAGTCGGTTGCCATGACAAAGTCGTCGTCGAGGAAGAGCATCACGTCTGCGTCCGGCGCTGCTGCGATCAGGGCGTTGCGCTGCCGCGGCAGGCCCGGCTGTTGCGCCAGGAAGATGCTGACTCCGGGCAGGCCTTCCAGCCCCGCGACATCGGCGGGCTTGCTGCCGCAAACTAAAATCCCGTCCGGCCGCCGCGTCTGGCCTTCAATTCCAATCAAGATCTCGCGAAGCACAGCCGCGCGGCCGACTGTCGGAATGCCAATCACGATGTTGAGCGCCACCGGAAACTCCAAGTCTGCTGGATTGAGCAAGGAAAACGGCGGATCACTCGGTTCCGCTTTCATGTCGATCTGGCTAGGCCGCCGTTACGGTCAAGTCGATCTGGCCAAATGGGGTACGAAACCGGCCAAAAGCTGTCCACAGGAATGATCAAGAATTCTCGCAACCTGATGCTATTCTATTGGCTGACATCGAAGACCAGGATCGATGCCGCAGCAGGATGAATTTCGTTGATGCACGATGAAGAATTCCACCGCCCTTCCATCGCCCTGACCGCGCGTGGCCACGCCGCGCTGCCGGGCCCCGCAGTTGATCCGAGTTTCGGCATCGAGCCCATCGCCGTGCCCTTCGGACGCTTGATGTCCATCCTGCGTCGCCGCCTCTGGATCATCCTTCTGGCACTCGCCGTCGTTGTCGGCGGTGCGTTCTACGTCGTCGATAGGATGCCCAAGCTTTACACCTCTCAGGCGTCGCTCATCATCGAGCCGCAGCGCACCCAGGTCAGCGACCTGCAGGCGATCTCGAACGACGCCGAGGATATCGCGAGCCTCATGCGCACGCAGATCGATATCCTGAGTTCGCCGTCGCTCGCACTCGGCGTCGTCCGGGCGCTCAATCTTACCCATGATCCCGATTTCGTGCTGCATGGCGGCGGCCTCAGCGCGGAGGCCAAGACATTCCTCGCCGATCATCACATCATCCCGCCGCCGGACAATCAGCCGCTGAGCCAGAGCAACAAGGAGATCATTGCCTCTGCCATCCTCGGCCGCAAGATCAGCTTCTCGAACGAACCGCATTCCCGCCTTCTCGGCATTGCCGTGACAACGCGCGACCCCGTGCTCAGTGCCCGTATCGCGAATGAGTTCGCGAAGCAGTTCCTCGCCTTCAAGGTGCAGGAGAAATACGCGGCGATGCAGCGCGCCCATGACTGGCTTCAGGGCCAGGTCGCCTCGCTCGCCGGCGAAGTGCGGCAGAAGGACGATGCTGTCGAGGCCTATCGCGTGGCGCATGGCTTGGCGGAATCCACCCCCACTTCGGACAATGGTAACGGGCCACAGCCGCAGACGATCAACCGTCAGCAGCTCGACGCGACAAGCGCCGAACTCGTCCAGGTGTCGCGCGATCTGACCGAGAAGGAAGGCGCACTGGCCCAGGCCGAGGCGGCGGAGCGCGGCCATGTCTCGCCCTCCGACCTGCCCTCCGTTCTCTCGTCTCCGGTGATCGCACAGCTGGTTCAGGATTCGGCCGCGGCCTCCGCGCACGCAGCCGAGCTCAGCGCCTCCCTCGGGCCTGCCAATCCGGAACTGCGTGCGGCCCAGGCCCGCGCCAATCTGCTCGAAGCCCGGACACACACGGAAATGGGCGCGGTCGCCCGCAGCCTCGCGGTGCAGGTCAAGGCGGCGCAGAATCAGAAAGCGGCGCTGCAACAGCAACTCGATCAACTGCGCGGCGCGGTGGGCACCGAGAACGCCGCCGAAATCGGCCTCAATACGCTCGAATCCCAGGCGCGCGCGACGCGCAACCTCTATGAGAGCTTCCTGACGCGCGCGGCACAGCTCGCCAATGTCGCCGGCATCCAGGAGCCGGATGCCTCGCTGGTGTCGAGCGCCGAGCCACCGCTCGGCCCCTCCTCGCCCAAGCGCATGCGCATCCTGGTGGTGGCGGCGCTCCTGGCGACCGCCGTCGGCGTCGGCATCGCGATCCTGCTCGAGCGTCTGCGCGGCGGCTTCAGCCGACCGGAGGAGATCGAGGCCATGATGGGCGTGCCGCTCATCGGCATGCTGCCCGCGGTCAATCGTCGCCGCCTGCTGGGCGGGGGAGAGCGTCGCGCCGAAGCGGCGATGAGCGCGGCGCTGGACCGTATTCGCGGCCAGATGCACGTGTTGGGCGACGAGCGGCCGAAGACGCTGATGGTCACCTCCTCCCTGCCTAAGGAAGGAAAGTCCATCCTCGCCGCGCGGCTGGCTCGCAACATGGCGGCCGCCGGCTGGCGCGTGCTCCTGCTGGAATGCGATTTCTGCTGCCCCTCCCTTGCCGGCTATTTCGGCCTGCCGGACGGTCCCGGTCTTTGCGAAATTCTCTCGGCGGCCACACTCGGCGACAGCCGGAAACTCATCCGCCATCCCATGGCCCAGCTGGACGTCATCCTCGCCGGCCGGGTGCGCTCGGACAGCCAGGAGATGCTGGCCTCGCCGCGCATGCTGGCGCTGCTTGCCGATGCGCGCTCACGCTACGACGTCGTCATCATGGACACGCCGCCCGTCCTGCCGGTCGCCGATGCGCTCATCCTCGGCCAGCATGTCGATGCCGCGCTCGCCGTGGTGCAGTGGGAGAAGACGCCGCGCGACGCGGTCATGAATTCCATCCGCCTGATGCAGGACAGCCGCACGCCGCTCATCGGCATCGTCATGACGCAGGTCGACCAGAAGAAGGCCGCCAAGGCCGGGGGGCGCATTTCCTATGCCTTCCGGCACTATGAAGGCTACCACCCGTCGCGCGCCTGACGCCCCATGGGAATCACCACCCTCGGCCTCGTTCTGGCGCCACTCGGCCTGCTCTGGTGCACCAATCCGATCCGGCTGCTCCAGCTCGCCTTCGTGGCCGCCATTTTCGAGGCAGGCGCGGCCTTTCTCTTCGGCACCTTCGGCCTGCAGCCTGCCCTGGTGCCGGGGCTCATCTTCGTTGCCTATGTCGTCGCCCAATATGCGCTCGGCATGCGCTACCAGGGCGAGGCCCAGGTGCTGCGCACGATGACGCCGCTCATCGCGCTCGTCGCCTATGCGGTGCTGTCTATCTTCCTTCTGCCGGATGCCTTCAGGGGCCAGATCATGGTCTGGCCGCAGCGGCCTGATCTGATCAATCCAGGCTATGTTCCGCTCGCCTTCACGTCTGGCAACGTCACCCAGACGCTCTATCTGACGCTCTATTCGATCGTCGCCATCTGCGCAGGCTTGCTGGTCACACGCCACGGCTTTCGCTTCGAAACCCTGCTTCGCGCCTATCTCCTCGGCGGCTACCTGGTCGTTATCCTCACCTTCTGGGATTTCGCCTATCGCATCGCGGGCGTCTACTTCCCGAAGGAGATCGTCTATTCCAACCCCAATTGGGCGATCGTGAATCAGGTCATCGGGCCGGTACCCCGCATTCAGGCAACCTTCTCGGAACCCGCGGCCCTCGCCTTCTACTGCTCCGGCCTGTTCTTCTGCTGCCTTTGGCTGAACGCAAAGGGCCGGCGCATCATGCGGGTCGACGTCCTGCTCGGCCTCGCGATTCTCGCCATGCTGTGCTCGACCTCGACCACAGGCATTCTGACCCTCGTCGCCGGCTTTCCCGTCATGATCGGCTACGCGTTTCTGACGCGCCAGCCGGCCGCCGCCGCACAACTGGCGAAGAAGGGTGGTGCCCTGCTTCTGGTCGGCGGCCTTCTGCTCGGGCCGGTCTTCATCATGGTCCCCGCGCTGCAATCCTCTGTCAGCGAGGTGATGGACGCGACGCTGTCGAAGGGTGACAGCCAGTCCTATCAGGAGCGCAGCGGTCTCGACGACGCAGCCCTCGCGACACTGGGGCAAACCGATGGGCTCGGCGTCGGCTGGGGCAGCTTCCGCACCTCCAGCCTGGTGCCCGGCCTTGCCGCCAATGGCGGCGTTTTCGGCCTCGCCATGGTGGCTCTGCTTGCCTTGCAGGTGACATTGCTCATGCGCCGCGCCGGGCGCCGCAATCCCAACCATGCGGGTGGCGTGGTGCTGGAGGGTTTCGGCGCCGCGCTCGCCGGCCAGCTCGCCGCCGCCCTTCTTTCCGCTCCCACGATCAGTTCCATCGTCTTCTATCTCCAACTCGGCTGCGTCACCGGCACAGCGGCACGCATGCTGTCCGAGAGCAGGCGTAGCCAAGCCGTCGCCCACCGCCCCGCGGGCTCCGCAATCCTGGCCGAGAGCCCCAACAACAGAGGCAGTTTCGCATGATGCCCGGCCCCGTCTATCTCAATGGCCGCTACCTCGCCCAGCCGGTGACCGGCGTGCAACGTTTTGCCGCAGAAATCGTCGGCGCGATCGGCACGCTGACGGCCGCCGGGGAATGGCCCGAGACCACGCTTTTGACACCGCAACTTGACGGATCTGCCGCGGTTCTCCCAGGTGGCACGCAGCCCTCGGCGCGCCCGGTCGGCCATCGCCAGGGACATCTGTGGGAGCAGATCGACCTGCCGCGGGCAGCCCGCGGCGGCACCCTTGTCAATCTCGGCAATACCGCCCCCCTCCTCAGCGGCGCCGGCCAAGTCGTCGTCATCCACGATGCCGGCGTCTTCGATACGCCCTATTCCTATTCCTGGAAGTTCCGCCTCTGGTACAAGAGCTTGCAACACGCCCTGGTCCGTCGCGGGGCCCGCATCGCGACCGTCTCGGAATTCTCGCGCGCCCGCATCGCGGCCCGGCTCGGGCTTGATCCCGCGCGCATCGCCGTCATTTACGAAGGCGCGGACCACATCCTGCGTGTCCCCGCGGACGAGAGCGTGCTCGCGCGGCACGGGCTGGAGCGAGGGCGCTTCGCCCTCGTCGTCGGCAGCCGCGCGGCGCATAAGAACCTCGCCGCCCTTGACGAGGTCGTGCAGGCACTGGCCGCGCGCGGCATGGTCGTCGCCATGACGGGCGGCGCCAATCGCGCCGTCTTTCAGGATACGGAAGAAGCGTCTGCCATCCGCTCGCTCGGCCGCGCCAGCGATGCCGAACTGCGCGCCCTCTACGAGAATGCCGCCTGCCTCCTCTTCCCCTCGCGCTACGAGGGTTTCGGCCTGCCGCCAGTCGAGGCGATGATCTGTGGTTGCCCGGTCATCGCCACACGCGGCGGCGCGGTCGAAGAGATCTGCGGTGAGGACGCGCTCTATGCGCGGCTCGATGAGCCGGCCTCGCTTTCGGGCACCATTACGCGATTGCTGGACGAGCCCGGGCTGCGCGCCGATCTCAGCGCGCGCGGCCGTGCGCGGGCTGAGCGGCTGAGCTGGGCCTCCTCCGCCCGTCTGCTCGGTGACGTCGTTCGGCAGGCCGCGTGATGGCGCAGCAGTCCCGGACCAGCCGCCTCGCCGTGGCCGTCCTTGCTCTGAGCGCCGTCCTTGGTGCAGGCCGCGCCCATGCCGGCCTGCTCGACAAGCCCGCCGATTCGAGCCAACTCTGCGGCGCGGCCGTGCAGGCGGCGGAAGCCCGCTATACCCTGCCCACCGGCTTGCTTTATGCGATCAGCGAGGTCGAATCCGGCCGCCCCGTGGATGGCGGGTCAACCCGCCGGCCCTGGCCCTGGACCGTCCAGGCCGAGAGCCAAAGCCATTACTTCGCAACCGAGGCCGCCGCCATCCAGTGGGTGCAGCAGGCCCAGGCGCGCGGCGTTGCCTCCATCGACGTCGGCTGCATGCAAGTGAATTTGATGTATCATCCCTCTGCCTTCAGAACGCTCGACGATGCCTTCGACCCGGCACATAACGCCGATTACGCGGCTCGCTTCCTCACGTCGCTGCATGCCGAAACGGGGGATTGGCACGAGGCGGCCGGACGCTACCACTCCGAAACGCTCGCTCTCGCCATGCCCTATCGGCGGCAGGTCGAAGCGGTGCTTCATGGCGGCGGGTTCGCCCTTTCGCCCCAGGCGATCCGCCTGCAGAAAATGCAAGCGGCCTGGAACGCCACCTTGGCCCCCGGCAAACCCGCGGAGACCGCTCTGAGTGGCGACTGGAGCAAACTTCTGGCTAAACCCGGAGCCGACCGGCACCTGCACCGCCGGCCACGACGCGTGATCTTGCTGACCGACGCAAATTGAGTGCACATTCCTCTCCCACGGGTGTCAATGTCTTGAACGAACAAGAAAAACAGGCGGTGGCCGCGATGAATCTTCCCTTCTGCATCCCCTCTAACGCGCGCGGGCGCGCGCCGCGCCTGGCGGCGCTCGGGCTTGCCGCCACCCTGGCGCTCTCGGCCTGCGCGCCCGGCTCCGGCCTGCCGAAGCTCGCGGAGACGGCGCCGGCGTCCTATACGCTCGGCGCCGGCGAGGAGGTGCGGATCGTGGTCTTCGGCCAGACCGAACTCACGGGGCGTTTCACCGTCAATGACAGCGGCACTATTTCGGTGCCATTGCTGGGCGACGTGCCTGCCCGCGGCAAGACGACCGACCAGCTGGCACAGACGATCGCGACCGATCTCGAGCAGCGCAAGCTTCTCAACAGCCCGAGCGTCTCGGTCGAGATCACGAAATACCGCCCCGTCTTCGTCCTCGGCGAGGTCAAGACGCCCGGCCAGTATCCCTACGAGCCCGGGATGACGGCACTGACCCTCGTCGCAATCGCCGGCGGCTTCACCTATCGCGCACAGACAGGCTACGTCTCCGTTCTCCGCAAGGAAGACGGCCAGGTCGAGGAGGGCCAGGCGCCGCGCGGCGAGGAGCTCCGCCCTGGCGACGTCGTGACCATTTTCGAGCGCTATTTCTGAAGTTCTGAAAGCATGGACAAAAAAGCCCCGCCGCTAGCGGGGCTTTTTTTTATTCCTCTCGGTTCCCTTCCAAGCCGAAATGCAACGTCCGTATCAGCCCGTTCCGCTGATAGACGCCTCGGATGATGTCGATTCGCTGCCCAAGCTGCGTGACGCTCGGCTGTCATCCTCGTCGCCCCCGTGCCCCTGACATTTGGACTATCAAATCTCGACTCCGCGTATTCCAGCCGCTCACCTGTGAGCACCGTGACACCGAGGTGCTGGTCTTAGCTATCGTTTGCGGTGATGGAATTGGCATCTGCCGGGGTTTGCCCCTGGGCGGATCATATCCAACTGGCGAAGGCCATTCCGAGCAACGGCGCAGTCCACGCCTGCGATCTTTTGAGCGAGGCGCGCGGCCTTCGCCAAGTCCCGGCGGGAAGACGCGCCTGCCGCATACTGCGGACGGGTGACAAATCCAGCGCGGCGCACCACCTGAACACGGTTTGTGCCCGGCTCTCTCTCAGAAAAAGAGGATTCCGGCACACCGTCCGAGGCTGCCTGATCGGCCATCGCCCCGCCCACCGGAACGTGATGGCGTGCCAGGCGCGTTCCGTCTCCCTTCGAGCCAATGGCCATTCGAACGCGCATGGGGCGAAGGAGGTACGTCCGTCACCTGTCGCCCTGGCCGCCTCGGCCCAATGGCGCAGTCCACGCGTTGCGCGCAGCGATGCACCACCGTCTTTCTCCCCCGGTCGGCCAGTGTCGATTCCCGTTGCTCAGTCCTGCGGCCGATACGCCTGCCAAAACAGGTGCGCCACTACAGCCTCTCGGCGCCTCAGTCTTGACCGAACTGGCGTCATCTCAACAGGCCGCGACTCTCTTAGATCTCCTCGGATTGAAATCGCACCTCCGGGAGGATTGCTTGTCCAGTTTGAAAGGTCATCCTGCTTCCCAGGTCATGGCGGCGCGCGACGTGAATTTCGCGGTCGCCGCCCAGCCCAAGCTTTCACCCGTCACCTGCGCCATCTCCTTCCTCGCGGCCGATCTTCTGGCCGCCGTGCTTGCACAGACCGTCGTGGTCGGCGGCACTGTTCTGTTCGCGGCCAATCCCGCGCGGATCATGCCGGTCGCCACCACCAATGTCTTCGAAATCACCGTCATCCTCGGCATCTCCATCGCCTATCTCGCGCTGCGTGGGCGCTATACCGCCCGCACGCCCTTCTGGGCGGAGGCGAGCCAGCTTTTCGCCGCGTCCTCCTGGGCGATCGGCGTCGAATTTCTCGTCGGCTTCTTCAATCGGGACGTGATGGGCCATCTCCCGGGGCTCGCCATCCTTCTGCTCTTCCCGCTGCTCGCGACCCTCGCCAATGCGCTGGCCAAGACACTGCTGGTGCAAACCGGCGCCTGGCGCCTGCCCATCGTCTTGGTGGGCGACGGTGATGCCGCCCTTGCGGCAGAAGCGGCCCTCGCCTCCGATCCGTCGCTCGGTTACGCGATCGTCGGCCGGGTCGATCCTCACATGCTCGTCCCCAATGCCGGCGGCTCGCATCTGCGCGCCATTCTGGAGCGCCACCACGCGGCCCAGATCGTCTTCGCGCTCGACAGTGACACCGTACTGCAGCGCCAGCTGATCGATTCTGCGCTGCGCGATACGGTGCCCTTCGCCATCGCCCCGGGTCCCCGGGCCGTGCCCGCGCTCGCTTGGCAATCGACGCGCTTCTTCAGCCACGACGTCGTCATGCTGAGCTTCCAGCACGGCACCTCCCGCACCGCCGCCCAAATGCTGAAATCCGCCATCGACTTGGCGGCCGCGGTCCTCCTGCTCATCCTCTCAAGCCCCATCTTCCTGCTCGCCTGGCTGTTCAACCTGTTCTCAGACGGGCCGCTCTTCTTCGCCCATCCCCGTCTCGGCATCGGTGGCCGCCTCTTTCCCTGCCTGAAATTCCGCACCATGGTGGTGGACGGCGATCGCGTGCTGCAGCAGGCCCTGGCGCAGGATCCGGCGCTTCAGGCGGAGTGGGACGAAACGCAGAAGTTGCGGAACGATCCCCGCGTTACCCCCTTCGGCCGCTTCCTGCGCAAGACGAGCCTTGATGAACTGCCCCAGCTCATCAATGTCATCCGCCGGCAGATGAGCTTGGTCGGGCCGCGGCCGATCGTGCAGAGCGAGGTGCGCTTCTATGGCGAGGACATCGCCCATTACTACAATACCCGCCCGGGCGTGACCGGGCTGTGGCAGGTCAGCGGCCGCAGCAACACGACCTATGCCCGGCGGGTGCAGCTCGATGTTTGGTATGTCAACAACTGGAGCGTGTGGCTCGATATCGCGGTGCTGCTGAAGACCCTCCCCGCAGTTCTGGCGCGGACCGGCGCACATTGAGCGGCGCCACATTGCCCCGGACCGTCAGCCCGGCGGGCGCCGTCACGCTGCCCCGGCTGTCGCTCATCTGCCTCCTGGTCCTGCCCCTTCCGGCACAGGCGGCAGGCGCAGCGGAGAACAGCGGCCTCAACACTGGGCCAGTGCGGCCGGTGCGCGCGGCGAGCGCGGAAAGCTTCCTGTCATCGCTTGGGGTCAATATTCATATCGACCAGGGCTATGACGCAAAGAACTACATCGCCCCGCTGCGCTATCTCGGCGTCCGCGCGGTGCGGGACGGTATCCGCCATGTCGACAGCGAGGTCATGCTGGCCCAGGCGACGGGCGTGCGCTTCGTCATCCAGGGCGGCGGCAATCTTTCAGGCGAGCTGGCTTCGGCGCGGATATTAGCCCAGGCGCATGCGCTGCTCGCCCTCGAAGGGCCGAACGAGCCGAACAATTTCGCCATCACCTACCAGGGCAAGCAGGGCGGCCACGACCATGGCTGGGAACCGGTCGCGGCCTTCCAGGAGGCTCTCTACAGCGCAGTGAAGGCCGATCCCGCACTGAAAGCCTATCCCGTCTTCGGCGTGTCGGAGACCGGAGCCCAGCCGACCGATCTCGGCCTGCAATTCCGCACCACGCCCGCGAACTTTAAGGGCGCCGTACCGCCCGGCACGCATTTCGCGGATTTCCTCAACGTCCATAACTATGTCAGCGGCGTGCATGGCGGCTACGGCAACAACCAGGCCTGGCAGGCGGCCGATCCTACGCTTGATGGGCGATGGGATGGGCTCTGGGGCAATTGCGGTGTCACCTGGCTGCGCCGTTTCCGCGGCTATGATGCGGCGGCTATCGTCCATGAACCGCGGGTCACGACCGAGACGGGGTGGGACAGTGTCTCCGATACCGGCGGCGAGGCGGTGCAGGCCGCGGTCCTGAGCAATACCTATCTCGCCCAGTTCCGGCGCGGGTGGCGCTACACCTTCATCTACGAATTGGAGGATAACGAAGGTGGCTCAGGCCATCAGGGGCTTTTCGACGGCGCCCGGCCGAAGATGGCCGCGACCTATATCCACAATCTCACCACCATCCTGGCCGATCAGGGCACCCTGCCCCATCCGGGAAGCCTCTCCTTCACGATCGGGACCAAGTCGAAGACCGTGCATGACCTTTTGCTCCAGAAGAGCGACGGCGAATTCGATCTTGTCGTCTGGGACGAAAGGCGCGACGGAACGGACGACGTCACCGTGACCTTCGCCAGGCCACAGAAAAAGGTCGAGGTTTTCGACATCGCGCAGGGCACTGAGCCGCGCAGCAGCGAACAGCATGCCCGGCACATTGCTCTTCAATTGAGCAATCACGCCGTGATCCTGCGTATCCCGGCGCCGGGCGCCCATAAGAAGCCGGCACACAAAAAACCGTGACAAGGGGGACAGCATGGAGCGGGTCCCTTTTTTCTTCTCTTGAGCTTCCCCGGGTTCCTTGACCTCAGTGGAGGAGGCTTGTCGCGTCCCCGGTCAGGCGCGGCCCGATCACAGGGTCGAACAGCGCGCGTACCAGGCCGATCAGGCCGCTCGCACGCATGCATCTGAGACGCCGGAGCCGACGATCACGATGTCGCGGTCCCATGGTCAGCCCGGTCGCGCCTCCGCGCCAAGAGTGCAGGCGGGAGGCGGGGGTCAGCCGAGGGCGCGCCGCAGAATTGCTGAAAGTCTTTTGGTCGAAAGGCGTATTTCCAAGCCCGCGAAAAGCACAATAACACTCGGACACGTCGGATCATGGGGCTCCGGTTGGATGATACATCCGGCATGATCCTCCGCCCGGCCGGCTCGGTTCCTCAAACAGTACAGGGCACCATGATTCTTGGTTTCCGTTCGCCCCGTCTCCCCCGCGAGATGGAGTTTGCCCGTGGCTGAACAGGGCGCGCTGAAGCGCCTTGCGCGCAATCTCGTCTCGACCACGGTATTCCAGGCGAGCGGCTATATCCTCGCTCTGATCAACGTGCCCTATCTCACGCGCACCCTGGGCGTCGCGGATTACGGCGTCCTCGCCTTCGTCATCAGCATCAACGCCTATCTCTATCTGATCGTCGATTGGGGCTTCTCGCTCGGCGCCACGCGGGACGTGGCGCAGGCCCGCGGCGACGAGGATATGCTGCGGGCGATCTTCTGGAAGACGATGACGGCCAAGGCTCTGCTCTCCCTGCTCGCCACCGTCATTCTCTTCGCTGTGCTCGCGCTGCACCGCGTGCCCTCGCCCATCTATCTGCTGCTGCCGGGCCTGTTGAACATCGTGGGCGCCGCCTTCACGGTCGACTGGTTCATGCAGGGCATGGAACGCATGGGGCTGTTTACCCTCTATTCGATCGGCGGCCGCAGCCTCGTCGTCCTGCTCACCTTCATCCTCGTGCATGGGCCGGACGATACCTGGATCGCCTGTGCCTTGCAGGGCGTGGGCGGCATCAGCTCTGGTCTCGCCGGCTTCATCATCGCGCGCCGCGTGCTCAAGCTCGGCCGCATGCGCCTGCCGTTTCACGCCGCCCTCGGCCAGATCTGGCACTATCGCCACTACTTCCTGACGCAGAGCAGCTGGATCGCCTATTCGGCCGCCGCCCCCCTGATGCTCGCTCTCATCGCAGGGTCGAGCGCGGTCGGTCTCTTCGCCGGGGCCGACCGCATCTCCCGCATCGCCCTCATGGTGGCCCTTCCCGTCAGCATGGTCATGTATCCCAGGGTCAACGCCCTGATGGCGCAATCGCGCGAGGCGGCCGCCCGTGTCGCGGGCCCCTTCCTCGCCTTCCAGGTCTCGCTGGCCCTCGTACTCGGGGCGATCTTCTTCTTCGGCGCCGATCTCATCGCTGCCATCGTGCTCGGCCCCGGCTTCCACCAATCGGCGGAAGTGCTGCGCTGGCTCTCCGTGCTTCCTTTGCTCACCGGGATCGTCGGCACGCTGTCGCGCCAGTTCCTCATCCCGCTCGGCTGGAGTCGCGCGGTCTCCCGCATCACCATGGGCTATACGGCAGTCTATCTTGTGCTGCTCACGGGCGGCTGCTTCGCCTTCGGCGCGGTGGGCGCCGCCATGGCGCTGATCGCGACCGAGTTCCTGCTCGCCGTCACCTTCGCGGCCTATCTGCTGCGGCAGGAGCGCCCCTTCACGCTCGCCGCCATCGCGGCCATCACCGACACGCCGCGGCAGCTTGCGGCGGTCTGCACCATGCTGCGCGGCAGGCTGCGGTCGAGCTGATTGAACAGGCGGCGGTAGCCGCGCCGGGGTCTCAGACCCCGCTGGCGACCCGGTCGCTGACGAAGGCGCGGATGCGCTCGCGGAAGCGCTCCTCGGAGAAGCGCAGCGCATTGGCGCGGCAGATATCCGGGGTGATGTCCGGGGCTAGGCTGTCGAAGCGTGCAAGCGCCGCGGCGATCGCGGAGACCGACTGTTGGTCGAAGAGCACGCCGGTCGGGACGGCGTCCTCCTCGGTCGCGATGATGTCCCGCGCGCCACCCTTCCCGAAGGCGATGACCGGCGTTCCACAGGCCTGCGCCTCCACCATGGCGATGCCGAAATCCTCCTCTGCCGCGAAGATCGCGGCGCGGGCACGCTGCATGAGACGGACGAGTTCGGCCTTCGGCACGGCGCCGCGGAATTCGATGTTGCGCGCGCCCTGGGCGGCCGCGCGCACGCGGGCATCTTCCGGCCCCTCGCCCACGACCACGAGCCGGCGCCCCGGCTGGTCGCGGAAGGCCCGGACCACGAGATCGGCACGCTTATAGGGCACGAAACGCCCGGCGAGCAGGAAGAAATCCTCCTTCTCGCGGCCGATGGTGAACTCGGTCACGTCCACCGGCGGATGAATGACCGAGGCGGCGCGCCCATAGGCCTTCTTCACGCGCCGCGCGATGTAGCGGGAATTCGCGATGAAGTGATCGACATGCTGGGCGCTGGCGTAATCCCACAGCCGCAGCCTGTTGAAAAGCCAACGGATATAGAGCGCCTTGAGACCCCAGCCGAGCTGCGACTGGCGCAGATACTGATGCTGCAGGTCCCAGATATAACGCATCGGCGAATGGACGTAGCTGATGTGGATCTGGTCCGGACCGGTCAGCACGCCCTTGGCAACCGCATGATTGCTCGAGATCACGACATCGTAGCCGCTGAGGTCAAGCTGCTCGATCGCCATCGGCATCAGGCCGAGATAGTGGCGGAACAGGCGGCGCGCGCCGGGCAGCTTCTGCACGAAGGTCGTGGTAACGGGGCGGCCTTGCAGGAAGGCGCGGTCCTTGGCCGGCACGAAATCCACCACCGCGAAAAGGTCAGCCACAGGAAAACAGCGCAGAAGTTGTTCGAGAACCCGCTCTGACCCGCCATAGACCTGAAGCCATTCATGGACAATGGCGATCCGCGGCGCGCGGGGGGGCGCGAGAGCCGCCGCCGCTGGCGTCGCTCTGCCCTCTTCGCGCGCATAGGCGGGGCGTGGAGCGAGACGTTGATCGGCCATCGGCATATCTCCAAGACAAGCATTGTTCGGTTCAATGTCGCATCCTGCGGCTGGCCCTCAAGAGCTGAAAACCGGGTATCCGGCCCCCTCCGACGGGCGATGGGCCACTCCTTTAGGGTGACTTGAACAGAACCCGTTTGGCCATGGACTCCGACCAATCGAACTAGATGCCCGCAGGAGAGATGCGTGGCGCGCCGGGCTTCCGCCTGCACGGCCCTTCAGCGGATGCCGCGCGGCAACCCCGCGCTCATCGCCTAGACGTCGGACCGCCGCATCAGCGGCAGGCCTTGTGGCGTTGTCTGATCAAGGATGACGGCGCCGCCCTTCGCGAGTTCGAGCCCGGCGGCGAAGGTGCTGCTCCAGGCGGAGCGACGGCGCAGCGCCTCGCCTGCCTCGGACGGCAGCAGGGCGGGCAGATCGAGCCCGGCCGGCGCTTTGGCCAGCCGCTGCAGGATGCGCGCCCTGGCTTCCGTGATACCGTGCAGCGCCGCCGGCGCCGGCTGGTAGAGGGGAATCGCCTCATGCAGGAATCCCTCGAAAACGGCGATGCTCGCCCAGAGGAATTCGATCACGTCCAGCGCCATGTCCTCTTCCCCGCCAGGTGTGTCGGCCCCGCCCCGGCTGAAGATGTCCTGCCCCAGCTGCGGCCGGGCCCCGAGCCAAAGAGCGAGCGCCCGCGATTCCGCGAGTCCCGCTGGTTGCGCGCGCAAGCGTTCGGTCTCCGCCGCGTCTGGCCCCTGCGGCGCCGTGGCCTCGCGTGGCAGCAGCAGGCGCGAGCGGCGTTCCAGCATGGCCGCCACGGTCACGATCCACCCGGCCTTGTCGGTCAAGGCGCCATCGCCGTGGAGAGCGGCGCCGAGCGCATCGAGGAGGAGCGCGAGCGGCAGGGACGCGAGATCGAGCCGCCCCTCGCGCATCTCGGCCAGCAGACGATCGAAGGTCTCGCTCACGATGCGCCGCCCGCAGCCGGCAGGAAGAGGAGCGTCGGCCACAGGCGGGCGAGCCCGGCCACGCGCAACGCCGTGCCGCCGAGCCCCCAGAACCGATAGGTCACGCCGTCTGCGCTCCGCGACAGGGCGACGCGCCTGATCTGGACGACACCCCAATGCTCCCGGCACCAGGCGAGCGACGCAGGGTCTGCCGCGCCGCGTGCGAGCACCGCGCCCGGCACCGGCATCAGCGCATGCAGGTCGAGCGGGCAGGCCTGTCGCCCCGCCGCAGTCTGGCCCCAGGCAGCCGCCCGGGCGCGATGGGCCCCCACCGCGTCGCGATACTGTCGGGCGAGGAGGCGGCAGGCTTCGACCGAGAGGCCCCGGCGTGCCGCCGGCACCGCGAGCGCCCGATGGAAGGCATCTTCCTCCAGCCGCGCTTCATCCTCCTGCCAAGGCGTGATGCCGGGACCTTGCGCTGCGGCGACGAAGGCCGCCAGGGCGTCTACCGGATCCGTCCCGGCCGAACCGCCCCCGGCCGAACCGCGCACGGTCAGCGCGCAGGGCACCCACCCCGCGGGATCAGGCGAAGCGGGCAGTGCCGGGCGGCGGCCGCGCGGGCGCAAGGCAGGCGTTGGCGGATTCGGTCCCGGGTCCGGCGCCTCCGGGGCGGGTACCGTCTCCCAGGGAAAGCGCAGCGCGCTCACGCGGCACCGGGCTTGCGCTTGCGCCTGCGCTCGTGCCTGCGCAGTGCGTCGGGGCTAAGCCGGCCGGGCACCTCATCCGCAATCCCGGCGAGGCCGACCCGGCGCGCGAGGATGCGCCGAACAGCGTCGGGGTTGAGTGCATGGGCGCCGATGGTGCCGCCCCGGCTGACCGGTCTGAAAAGCGGCCCCGCGCGCCGCCGCGCCATCTCCTGCCAGGCGCGGAAGGCGGCGACCGGGCAGGTTCCGGCCTCGCTGCCGCGCGGCAGCAGCACCGCCCTCCCCTTCCCTTCGCCGGCGCCCCCGATGCGCAGGGTCAGCCCACCGGCTGCCTCCGCTACATCCTCGACCTGAAGTCCCACGAGGTCGGCCCGGCGCAGCCGGCCCGTAAAGGCGAAGAGCAACAGCGCACGATCCCGCCTGCCACGGGCCGATGGGTCGCAGGTTTCGAGAAGCCGGCGCAGCAAGGATGGTGTCAGGGTGGCGGCAGATGCGGACGGGACGCGGACTCTCGGCAGAGTTTTCCGGATCGCGGCATGGTCGCCGTCCCAGGCGAGGTCGTTAAACTGATGCATCTTGGCGATAGCGGCGAAGCGCCGGCGGATGGTGCTCGGGGCGTGGCTCGCAGCGAGGCTCGCAAGATAGGCCTCGACGGTCTCGGGTGAGGCCGGCGCCGGCACCAAGTGAGAGGCCGCGCACCAGGAAGCGTAATGCGCCCAATCGGCGCGATAAGCGCGCAGCGTGGCGGCGGAAGCGGGCACGGATCTGCCTGTCATCCCCGCAGGATCGCGGTTTCCGCCGCCCCAGGGCAAGGAGAAATTACATTAGGCGTGATAACAACAGTTCGAGGGGAGACTCAGCCCCTTCTCAACGGCTTAGCAGCACGCCCCTGCCCCCCTCAGCTATGAGCCAGCTTGTCCAGAACCTCATCGATCGCTGCCCGCAGCTGGGTCCGGTCGGCGGTCGCGGCGCGCGGCACGCTGATGATGAAATTGCTGCCCCGCTGCGGCCGCGTGCCGCGCGCGAGCAAGGCGCCGGAGGGCCCACGCACGGCAACCTCCACAGGCTTGGCACTCGCCCGCGCTGTCTCCTTTCGCCGCGTCGCCTGTTGCAGCCGTTTCACAACGTCTGCTGCCGGAATCGGCGGTTGACCCGCCTGCTGGCGCTCGCGCTGCTCCTCGGCGATAGCCTCGGCCTCCCCGGTTACCGCCTGGGCCGATAGCGGATGGCGCATCAGTGGCCCAAGGGTCGCCGCATGGCTGATTTTGATAGCGTGGAGTGTGCCGAAGGCTTCCGTCACGACAAGCGGAAACTGCGCCAGTTCCAGATAGCGGCTGAGCCAGCTTTGGCTGACCGAAAGCCGCTCGGCCATGCGCGCCTGGTTGCCGCCGTAATAGCGCGTGAGTGCCCCGGCGTAGTCCCGCGCCCGCTCGACATCCGAGAGATCCTTGCGGCTGCGGTTTTCGAGATCCGCGATACGGAAGGCTTCCTCATCCGTCATCTCCCGTGGCTCGACGAGGAATTTGAAACCCGGCTGCCCGTGGGCGCGCATATAGCCAGCCGTCCAATGCCGGCGCGCGCCGCAGATCACCTCAAACTGATGGGTCGGCTCGCCGAGCAGCCGGCGCACGATGGCCGGCACTTCCTGCCGTCCCTGGGCCTGAAAGCTTTCGATGAGATCCGCGCAGTTCTCGGCATCGAGCGCCGCATAATCGCGATTATGGTGTTCCCAGATGCGGCAGACGGCCGGGTCCACCAGCTCCTGGTCGCGGGTCACGGTCTGGCCCGAGGCGAGTTCGGCCAGCCTGTTGCCCCGGCTCTGCAGCACGCCAGTGCGCGGCGGCAGCTTGGCCCCAACTGGCGGCGGCGTGTCCCCGGTCTTTCCGGTGCCGGTCAGGCCGGCCGCGAATCCCTTATTGCCCAGTGCCATAATTTCGTTCCAAATCAATCGGTTGGGTCACAATTGCAGGTCTGCAAGAAGCTAGAGAAGCCCTTCTGCCCGCAGCTTTTTGGCGTGGCTCGGCCAGGTGCTGCGAATCTGCAGTTCGATCTCGGCATTGACGCCGTTGAAATGGGCCAGTCCGCGCTGATAGGTCTCGCGGGAGGTCACTGGCGCGGCCAGTTCATAGATCGTCATCAGCCGTGCGGAAGCATTGTCGATCTCGGCACTGTCGCGCAGCACGGTCCGTAGCATCCGATCGCCGAAAAGATTGCGCATAAGGCCGAGCAGTTCCCGCTGCATGGATTTTTGCTCGTCCGCCCGCGTCGCCGCGAAGCGTATCCAGGAAAAATCGACCGGGAAATGGCGTTCCTCCAGCACCTGCAGCGTCTCGTAAAGCATAGCAAGGAAGGTCGTGGTCGAGGCGAAATCCACTACCGTGGGCGGCATCGGCACCAGCAACGCATTGGCCGCCCGCATGACGGAAAGCGAAACGGTGCCAAGCGCGGGCGGCGGGTCGAGCACGATCACGTCAAAATGGTCGGCAATGGACTCGAGCCCTTCGGCGAGCCGGTTGAGCAGCCGCGGTTCCGAGCGGGAGATGCGCGCCGCCAATTCATATTCGGCCGAATAAAGCTTCAGGTTAGCTGGGACGAGATAAAGATTGTCCCAATGCGTCTCCCGCACGGCATAAGCGAGGCTCGTCATCTCCATGTTGCGGAAGAAGGGATATAGCGTCTCTTCCTCATGGATATCGAGATCGGGCACATAGCCGAACAGCGCCGTGGAGGAGCCTTGGCTATCGCAATCGACGAGGCAGACCCTGTAGCCCTGGATCGCCAGATACTGCGCGAGATGGGCCGAGACCGTGGACTTGCCGACGCCGCCCTTGAAATTCTGCACGGCAATGATCGAGACCGGATCCTCCGCGCCGCGCCAGGGTCGGGTGCCGAAAACCTCCCGCATTTGGTTGACCTCGGCGAGCGTATAGCCCACCCGGCGGCCAGACTGGGTGCGCTCCAC
>NZ_DATJJK010000032.1:0-2671 GCF_035492295.1 Acidisoma sp.
TTGCGGGATCTCCTGCCCGCTCAGCACGGCCCAGATGCCGGCCCAGCAGCGCGCGACGGTATAGGGATTGTAGCCGCCGCCGCCGAGCACGACGAGCCGGGGCGCCATCGGCATCACGGCTGCGACCGCCGACCAATAGGCATTGTTAGAGAGCGCCAGGCGGGCCAGCGGGTCCTCCTCCAACGCATCCGCCCCGCATTGCATCATGATGGCATCCGGCCGGAAGCGGTGGATGAGCGGCAGCACGGCTTCCTGCAGCAGAAAGCGCGCCTCGCTATCATTGTAGCCCGGTGGCACCGGCAGGTTGCGGGCGCTGCCACCGGCACGATCCTCCGCCAGCCCGGTATGGGGCCAACGCCCCGCCTCGTGAATGCTGACGGTGAGAACACGGGCGTCCTCCGCGAAGGCATCTTGCACGCCGTCGCCGTGATGGGCGTCGAGATCGAGATAGAGGACACGCGCCAGCCCTTGGTCGAGCCAGGACAGGATGCCAAGCACGCAATCATTCAAATAGCAGAAGCCGGAGGCGCGATCCGGCCGCCCGTGATGCGTGCCGCCCCCCGGCACATGAGCGATGCCGCCACCAGAAGTCAGGCGCACCGCTTCCAGCACGCCGCCTGCCGAGGTCGCGGGCCGGCGGAACATCTCCCGATAGACCGGATTATTGTCCGTGCCGATGCGAAAACGCCCGCGATCCATCTCGGTCACACTCTGCGTCTCCTCAGCACGGCGCAGGGCGGCGAGATAGGCCGGATCGTGGAAGCGGCGCAGCGCCGCCTCCTCCGCTATCGGGGAATTCCGATAAGCGCTGGCCCGCAGCCAGCCGAGGGCGCGGCAAAGATCGATCGCAGTCGAAACGCGCGGCACCGCCAACGGATGGCCGGCGCCATAGGTTGACGCGCGGTAGATATCGCTGCCGATAAAAAGCGGCGCCGTTGCGGAAGACTGGATCAAACCTCAAGTTACCTTTGGACGAAAAAAAAGGCGGTGCCGAAGCACCGCCAAGTTTAGGGAGGAAACGTCCAAGAAAGCAGCAACACGATCATGGACCGCCGTTGCTGCGATGCACAAACTAGCCACGAAAGTTCGGATGTGCAAGTGCAATTTTGCAGCGCAGCACCGCTTAGCGAACAGTATTCCATTATTACGAATTAACTTTTGGACAATTATCCCTGACATCGCATGAGATGCTCGATATCCATGCGATTTTTGCATTCCTCCTCCAAACTTCGGCTCACAAGGTGACAGCGCGCGGATCGTGCGCTAGGTGCGGTTCTCCTTTCCTGTCCCCCGACTTTCGGAAACCGTGCCCGCCATGGCCAGCAGCAACGATATCCGCGCGACCTTTCTCGATTACTTCGCTCGCAATGGGCATAGCGTCGTGGAGAGCTCTCCCCTCGTCCCGCGGAACGACCCCACGCTGATGTTCACCAACAGCGGCATGGTGCAATTCAAGAATGTCTTCACCGGCCAGGAACGCCGCCCCTATTCCCGTGCGACGACCGCGCAGAAATGCGTCCGCGCCGGCGGCAAGCACAACGACCTGGACAATGTCGGCTATACCGCGCGCCATCATACCTTCTTCGAAATGCTGGGGAATTTCTCCTTCGGTGACTATTTCAAGGAGCAGGCGATCGGCCATGCCTGGTCCCTGATCACCAGGGATTTCGGCCTCGCGCCGGAGAAGCTGCTCGTCACTGTCTATCATGAGGACGAGGAGGCGGCCGCCTTCTGGCGCAAGATCGCCGGCCTGCCGGACGAGCGGATCATTCGCATCGCGACCTCGGATAATTTCTGGCGCATGGGCGATACCGGCCCCTGCGGCCCCTGCAGCGAGATCTTTTACGACCATGGACCCTCGATCCCCGGTGGTCCGCCCGGCAGCCCGGACGAGGATGGCGACCGCTTCATCGAAATCTGGAACCTCGTGTTCATGCAATACGAGGAGGGTCCGCCGGGCACGCGCAGAGCCCTGCCCCGCCCCTCGATCGACACCGGCATGGGGCTGGAACGCTTCGCTGCCATCCTGCAAGGCAAGCACGACAACTACGACACGGATGCGCTGCGCGCCCTGATCCTGGCGAGCGCTGAAGCGACCGGCCATGACCCCGACGGCCCAGAGAAGACCAGCCACCGCGTGGTGGCTGACCATCTGCGCTCCACCTGTTTCCTCATCGCCGATGGCGTGCTGCCGTCCAATGAAGGTCGTGGCTACGTGCTTCGTCGCATCATGCGCCGCGCCATGCGCCATGCCTATCAGATGGGCGCGACCGAGCCGCTGATGCCCCGCCTCGTGCCCGCCCTCGTGCGGCAGATGGGTCAGGCCTACCCGGAACTCTCCCGTGCCCAGACGTTGATGACCGACACGCTGCGCCTCGAGGAAACCCGCTTCCGCTCTCTCCTCGAGCGTGGCCTGCATCTCCTTGCCGAAGAGACGGAGAAACTTGGCGACGGTCAGACGCTGCCCGGCGACGTTGCCTTCCGCCTTTATGACACGTTCGGCTTCCCACTCGACCTCACCCAGGACGCACTGCGCGAGAAGGGCCGCGCGGTCGATGTCGCGGGCTTCGAAGAAGCGATGACCGAGCAACGCAGCCGCGCCCGCGCGGCCTGGGCCGGATCGGGCGACGCCGCCACCGACCGGGTCTGGTTCGACCTCAAGGAGAAGGTC
>NZ_DATJJK010000033.1:0-3386 GCF_035492295.1 Acidisoma sp.
CACGCAGAACTACACCATGCCCGGCGGCGGCGAATATGCCGGCATGGATCCGGCCGTGGTCGCCGAGACATACGGCTACTTCTTCGATGAGATGGAGCGGCGCGGCATTCCCAATATGCAGCGCCTGCAGGCCGCCTGCCGACGTGCTGGGATTGAAGTGATGTTCACCGTCATCGAAAGCCTGACCCAGGACGGACGGGACATGGGGCTCGACTACAAAATCAGCGGTCTCTTCTGCCCGAAAGGCTCGCGCGACGCGCAGGTGCTGGATGCGCTGAAGCCGCTGGCGGACGAGATCGTCATTCCCAAAACGTCTTCTTCGGTCTTTATCTCCACCAATATCGATTACGTTCTGCGAAACCTCGGCGTGCGTTACCTGATCATTGTCGGTGCCTTGACCGATCAATGCGTCGATTCCGCCGTGCGGGATGCCTGCGACCTCGGTTACCTCGTCACCCTGCCGACCGATGCCTGCGTGACGCAATCCGCCGAGCGGCACGAGACCTCGCTTGCCAATAACCGTGGCTATTGCCGGCAGATGACGACGACGGCCCTCGTCGCGGAGATTGAGGGGCTGGGTTAGGTTTTTGCAGAGGGAGGTGGCTAGATTGCCACATGCCTAATGACCTCGGCGATCACATCCCGCAGCCAGCGATGGGCGGGATCGTCGCGGTAGCGGATGTGCCACGCCATTTCCACAGGGAATGAGCCCAGATTGATCGGCGTCGAAACTACTTTTAAACGTGAATCATGTTCCAGCCGGCGGCAGATCAGCCGGGGCAGCGTGGCGCAATAATCTGTCACCGCGATCATCTCGGCGACCGCGAAGAAATTGGTGACGGAAATCGCCACGTCACGCCTCAACTGCTGCTGTGCCAATGCTTGGAATACGCTGGCGCGGAGGCGGCCCGGCGGCATAATGTTGACATGTCGTAACTGCTCGAACTGATCGCGGGATATTGCGTCGCCCACCTCCGGATGCCCGGCACGCACGACGCATTCAAGACTCTCATCCATCAGATGCTGGACCACGAGATTGTCCGGCGGGTCTGAGATGCGGCCGATCGCCATCGCGGTGGTGCCGGAAACGACCCCGGTTTCGGTCAGGTCATTGCCATAGGGGATCAGCCGCAGCTTGATGCCCGGCGCGCGTTCGGCGAGTGTCGCGACGATGGCCGGCAGCAGCGCGAACTCGACATAGCCATTGGGCGCAATTGCAAAGAGCCGTTCAGCTGTCGCGGGGTCGAAATCCTGTTGCCCGAGCACCGCATCGTCAAGCCGTGCCAGCGCATCGGAAATCGCCGGGGCCAGTTCCAGCGCGATCGGCGTCGGCTGGATGCCATAGCGTTCCCGGATGAACAACGGATCCTTCAGCAGAAGGCGCAGGCGCGCGAGCGCATTCGAGAGGGCGGGCTGGGTCATGCCCAGTCGCTCGGCCGCGCGGGTCACGCTGCGCTCTTCCATCAGCGCGATGAAAATAGGGAGCAGATTGAGATCGTAGCGCATAAGATATAATATAGACGATATATCTAAAATCCAGAATATAAATTTCTGATATGATCGGGTGTGCATCATCCTTCGGGTGTCGGCGGATCGTCGCCGACGCAAATCCGAAGGAGGTTCAGATGACCAAGGGAAAAGTTCTGGTACTCGGCTCCAACGCAACGGAGATCGAAGTTCAAGGCGGCCATGGCCCGACGGGCCAGTATCTCAACGAGACCGTCGTGCCGGCGATGGCGTTGATCGCCGCGGGCTACGAGGTCGTGCTGGCAACGCCAAAGGGCACGAAGCCGACGATTGACGCGGCCTCGGACTCACCCGCCCATTTCGAGAATGATGTGGCGGCCTATGAGCGGGCCAAGGCCTTCTATGCGAACGATCCTTCGATGAACCGGGTGCAGACGCTGCGCGGGGTGATCGGGTCCGGTCTGGAGCAGTTCGCGGGCGTCTTCGTGCCGGGTGGGCAGGCGCCGGTCGTGGACCTGATGCAGGATGCCGATGCCGGGACCATCCTGCGCCACTTCCACGCCGCGGCGAAGCCCACCGCCCTGCTGTGCCATGGGCCGATTGCGCTCGTCTCGACAATGGAGAAGGCGGCCGCCTTCCGTGCCGCGCTGATTGCCGGCGATGACGCGAAGGCACGGGAACTGGCGGCGAACTGGCCCTATGCCGGCTATCGGATGACCATTTTCTCCGCCTCCGAGGAGAAGGTTGTCGAAGAGCAGATCCTGCACGCCAAGATGTTCTTCAACATGCCGCAGGCGCTGCGCGACGCGGGCGGCGACGTCTCGGTAACCGACATCGATTTCGCGCCCAATGTGGTCATCGACCGCGAATTGATCACGGGTCAGAACCCGCGCTCAGATCATCCGATCGCGCAAGCCCTGATCTCGGCGCTTGACCAGGCAAATGCGTGAGCACGCGCATGACGGGCGGGGCGCTGCGGCAGCGCCCCGCCGCTTCTCGCCCTCACATCAGGAGAAGACCTATGAACGACGCGGTCAGGATCATGGCGATGCTCACCGCCAGACCCGGCAAGGCGGCGGCCTTACGCGCGCTGCTGGATGGCATGATCGCCCCCAGCCGCGCCGAGACGGGCAACCTGCGCTACGATCTCTGGGTTGATCGCGCGACGCCCGACCGGCTGGTGCTGGACGAACTTTATACGGATCAGGGGGCCGTGGACGCGCATCGCGCGACGCGTCATTTTCAGAACTATCTGTCCCAGATCGACGAACTGGCTGAGCGCATTGTACTGACGCTCGGCCCTGTGGCCGTCGCCTGAGGGACAAAGAGCGGCGGGAGCAGGTGACCAGGCGGCGGCGTTTTATGCATCCTTCGGTTTCACGCCCTTGGTGTAGCGCTCGCAGGCGGTCTCTCTGCCCGCGCGACGGCGTGGAGCCGGACCCCCCTACCCCTCCCGCATCGCGTTGACGCGCTGGACGGAGGCGCGGTCGCCCATGCGGTTCCGGTGGGCGAGAATCTTCGGAAACCGGGATGGCTCCACCCCGTCGCCCTCCATCCATTCGGCAAAGACGAACAGATAAGGATCGGCGATGGAGAAACGCTCGCCCATCACCCAGGGACCGCGAAACAGCCGCGTCTCGATCAGCTCGAAACAGGCGGCGACGCTTTCCGGCACTTTGGCGCGCATGGCCTCGATGGCGGCGGCATCATTCGCCCAGCGGCTGCCACGCAGCTTGTGCGCATGCGCCACATGCAGGGTGGAGGCGAGATAGCTGTTGACGGCCTGAATCTCGGCGAAGGCGAAGGGGTCTGCCGGCAGTGCCAGGGACGACTGCGGGAAGAGCTGGGCGATATAGACGAGGATTGCCGGGGTTTCGGTCAGAACCCCCTGCTCCGTCACCAGCGTCGGCACACGACCC
>NZ_DATJJK010000034.1:0-31670 GCF_035492295.1 Acidisoma sp.
CAGCCTTATCGAGGCCCGCCGGGAAATGGAAATCTGCAACGCCTGTCGCTACTGCGAGGGCTTTTGCGCCGTCTTCCCGGCCATGGCCCGCGAGCGCGCCTTTTCCGGCGGTGACCTCACCTACCTCGCCAACCTCTGCCATAACTGCCAGGGCTGCTACTACGCCTGCCAATACGCGCCGCCGCATCCCTTCGGCGTCAACGTGCCGCGTACCTTCGCGGTTCTGCGCCACGAGAGTTACCAGGACTATGCCTGGCCACGTCCGCTCGCTCATGCCTTCGACCGGAACGGGCTGGTGGTGGCCGTCGCCACGGCGGTCGCCCTGGCCCTGGTGCTCATCCTGGTGGGGGCAGGGACCGCCCCGGGCGTGCTCGGCCATGCCTATCATGGCCCGGGCGCGTTCTACCGGATCGTACCCTGGGCCGCGATGGCTGGTGTCGCCGCGGTCACGCTTCTGTTCTCTCTCGCGGCGCTCGCTGTCGCCGGCTCACGTTTTTGGCGAGACGCAGGGCAGGACACGCGGCCGCCGTTGCGCGCCGTCGCGGCTGGGCTGCGGGATGCGCTGACGCTCAAGAACCTGGGTGGTGGCGGCCATGGCTGCAACGACCGCGATGAGGCTTTCTCACAAGGCCGCCGCCATTGTCACCACGCGATGGCCTACGGCTTCCTGGCCTGCTTCGCCTCCACCCTTTCGGCCGCCTTCGAGGCCTATGCTCTGGGATTGCCGGCCCCCTATCCGGTGTTCAGCCTGCCGGTCGTGCTCGGCGCCTTTGGTGGCGCCGGCCTGGTCATCGGGACATCCGGCCTGATTTGGCTGAAGATCGCCGCGAACCGCGCAGCCGCGGCCGAAAATCTGTTCGGGGCCGATTTCGCGCTGCTCGTTCTGCTCTGGCTTGCGGCAGCTTCCGGCCTGCTGCTCCTGGGCTTTCGGCAGACGAGCGCCATGGGCACGCTCCTCGCCATCCACCTCGGGCTCGTTCTGTCGCTCTTCGTTCTGCTGCCCTACAGCAAATTCGTCCATGCCGTTCATCGCAGCCTGGCCCTCGTCCGCAATGCGGCGGACGGCCCCGCCTGATCGCAGAGACCAGGCTCAGGTGAGCAAAAAAGTATTAGTCTTGCCAGAATCGTGATGTAGACGAGCCTTGCTGCGAAAGCTAGCCTCATAGCCAACAACGAAGAGGGTGAGAAAAACCCTCGCAATCGGCTGGAGGAAAGTCATGGCGATCCCATCGGCTATGCCAGATAGCACCGTCCATGCAGCCTGACCTCGAGGTTGTCAGCTTACATACCGACGCGTCCTTCGCCGCTTGGGCGCATGGCTATCCCTACCGCACGGTGCGGTGGCATTTTCATCCGGAATACGAGATCCATCTCGTTACCGCGACGCATGGTCGCGCCTTCGTCGGCGATCATGTCGGCACCTTCGAGCCCGGAAATCTGATTCTGACCGGTCCCAATCTACCGCACAACTGGATCAGCGACGTGCCGCCGGGATCGAGCATTCCTGAACGCGGCCTGATCGTGCAATTCGGTGAGCCCTTTGTCCGCCGCTGCCTCGATACGTTTCCAGAAATGTCCTACGTCGCCGATCTTCTGAAAGATGCAGAAATGGGCGTGGAATTCTCCGCCGAGGATGGTGCGGCCGCAGAACCGCTCCTGCGTGAGATGCTGACAGCGCAGGGCGTCCGCCGTCTTGCCCTGTTCTTCGCCTTGATCGATGTGCTGCATCGCTCGACGTCCAAACGAATCCTGTCGAGCCGCGTATATCGGTCCGATCCCGCCACCTATATGGCGCAGCCACTCAATATCGTTCTTGATTACATCGCCTCAAATTTCCGCTCCGATCTGCGCGAAGCCGAGATGGCCGAGCTCAGCGGCTATACCTTGGCGGCCTTCTCGCGTGCCTTCCGCCGCCATGCCGGTGTCAGCTTCGTCCATTACGTCAACAGCATGCGCATCAAGCGTGCGTGCGATATGTTGATCGCCGACGAAACCCGCATCGCCGAGATCTGCTTTCACGTCGGCTTCAACAATCTGTCGAACTTCAATCGGCAGTTTCTGGCCCACAAAGGCATGGCGCCGCGTGATTTTCGTCGGCACCACCGGGTGAACGCGACCTTGGCCGAGACTGCCACCATTCCGATGCCATCCGCGGTCCGTGAGCCGCGCCGACGAGGCACGGGAGAAAACCGCTCCGCCTATCCATAAAAAAACAAACGGGGGACAAGAGACATGCACGAGAAAGCGAAAGACCTCTGCGAGGCATTCCTGGCGCGGGGCATCGGCCGACGGGATCTCATGCGCCGGCTGGCCGCACTCGGCCTCACTGCCGGTGCAGCGGATATGCTGGTCAATGCGACGGCAACCCGCGCTCTTGCCGCGGATTTCGACTGGAAGGCGTATAAGGGAACGAGCCTGAAGCTCCTGTTGAACAAGCATCCCTACGCCGATTCGATGATCGCCGATCTCGATGCGTTTAAGACCCTGACCGGCATGAACATTACTTACGACATTTTCCCGGAGGATGTGTATTTCGACAAGGTGACGGCGGCGCTCTCCTCCCGGTCCACCGAATACGACGCCTTCATGACGGGCGCCTATCAAACCTGGCAATATGGTCCGGCCGGCTGGCTCGTCGACATGAACGAGTTCCTGCAGGACAAATCGAAGGTCGCGCCGAACTACAACTGGGACGATATTCTGCCCAATCTGCGCGCCTCCGATAGCTGGTCGGGCAAGCCGGGGGATGCGCTGGGCGGGCCTGGTGCCAAGCAGTGGGCGCTGCCCTGGGGCTTCGAAGTCTACATGCTGACCTACAACAAGCCGGTATTCGATCGCCTCAAGCTCGCGCCGCCCAAGAACATGCAGGAGCTGATGACGACGGCCGCGACCATCACCCAGAGCGGTGGCAACGGCATGTATGGCATCGGCGTTCGCGGCAGCCGCTCCTGGGCGACGATCCATCCTGGTTTCCTCTCGGGCTACAGCAATTTCGGTGCGCGTGACTTCACGGTCGCGGACGGCAAGCTGAAATCCGCCGTCAACTCGAAGGAATCGAAGGATTTCACGGCGCAATTCGTGAAAATGGTGCAGGATAGCGGGCCGAAGAACTGGGCGACTTATACCTGGTACGAAGTGGGGGCTGATCTCGGCGCCGGCACCTCGGGCATGATCTATGACGCTGACAGCCTGGCCTACTTCACCGCTACGGGTAACACCAAGATGAAGGGGCAACTCGGCTTCGCCCCCATCGCGCCCAATCCGGCGATGAGCCATCCCACTTCCAATGTCTGGATCTGGTCGCTCGCCATGTCGAATTTCTCGAAGCGCAAGGATGCAGCCTGGCTTTTCATGCAATGGGCAACAGGCACCGACCATCTCCTGTTCGGCGCGCGCGATCACGACATGATCGATCCCGTGCGCTCCAGCATCTGGAAAGATGACGAATTCCAGTCGCACATGAAGCAGAAGGTGCCCGGCTTCCTTGAAACCTATCAAGTCACCTCGCCGGACGCGAAGATCTATTTCACGCCTCAGCCGCTTTTCTTCAACGTGACGACGGATTGGGCAGCCGCATTGCAGCGCATGGTGGCGAAGCAGGTGCCGGTCGACGAAGGGCTTGACCAGTTGGCGGAAGCGACGAACCGCCAGATGAGCGACGCCGGTCTCGGCTGATTGGATTTCGGGCAGCCGGCTGGTCCGGCTGCCCGGCGGTATCGGAGAACAGCATGTCCCAAGTCAGTGGCGCGTCAGCGCCCTTGCCACGTCGGCCTTTTCTGCCACGCGCCTTGCCCTATCTGCTGAGCCTTCCGGCGCTGCTTGTTTGCGTCGGCATCCTCATCCCTTTTGGCACAGCTGTTTGGTACAGTCTGGAACGCTACAATCTCTCCATGCCCTATCTGCGGGGATTCATTGGGCTTCGCAACTACACAGGCTTGTTCACCGACCCGGATTTCTGGAACACCATCAGGGTGTCCCTTACCTATACCGTCTCCACCGTCGTGCTGGAGCTGCTGCTCGGCCTTGGCATCGCGCTGCTGCTGCGGGAACGCAGCCGGCTGAACAATATCATCTCCATCGCCCTCCTCATGCCGCTGATGACGGCGCCGGCGATTGCGGCCCTGATGTGGAAGCTGATGACCAATCCTGGCTTCGGCGTGCTCAGCTGGCTCATCTCGCTGCTGGGCGTCACGAATTTCAAATGGGCGTCGAGCCCGCATACGGCGATGTTCACCGTCGTGCTGGTCGATATCTGGGTCTACACGCCCTTTATGATGATCCTGCTGCTGGCGGGCCTGCGGTCCCTGCCGCAGCAACCCTTTGAGGCCGCGCGGCTGGACGGCGTCAATGCCGGATTCGTCTTCCTGCGCATCACCCTGCCGATGCTGACCCCCTTCTTGTTCACGGCGGTGCTCTTCCGGACGCTCGACAGTATCCAGCAATTCGACATCATCTACGCCATGACCCAGGGTGGACCCGGCAACAGCTTGCTCGTCTTCCAGGTCCGCGCCTATCTCGAATTCTTTTCCTATACCAATGTCGGCCGATCCGCCGCGATTCTCATGGTGCTCTGGGCCATTACCTATGTGCTGAGCCAGGTTTTCGTGCGGCAGTGGACGAAGCTGAGGGAGCGCGCGCATGGCGTGGCGTGACGGCGTGTTGCGGGCGCTGCGCGGGATCGCGTTGACGCTCGTCGTCATCTTCTTCCTGTTCCCGATCTTCTGGATCTTCCTGATGTCGTTCGAAACGAACGAGACCGTGCTGCGCGTGCCGCCGACGCTGACACCGCATCTCACCTTGGAGAACTACGTGGCGCTCCTCTCGGGCCAGCTGGTGACCGCGACCGGGGTGATGAATATCACTTTCCTCCACAATCTGTGGAATTCCGTGCTTCTCTCGACATGCTCCGTCGCCGTCGCGCTGATCCTCGGGGTGCCGGCGGCCTATGCTTTCGCGCGCTTCCGCTTTCGTGGCCGGGAGGATATCGCATTCACCTTGCTCTCCTTCCGCTTCGCGCCGCCTCTACTCGTGCTGCTGCCGCTGACCCTCTATTTCCAGGATATCGGCCTCAGTAATACCTATGTCGGTCTTATCTGGATCTATCAGCTCATCTGCCTGCCCTTGATCCTCTGGATCGTGCGCGGTTACTTCGAGGATGCGAGTCCCGATATCGAATTCGCCTATCGTGTCGATGGCCATTCCTGGTGGCGTGCCTTTACCCGGATCGCGATCCCGCTGGCCGGCCCCGGCATCGCGGCTGCTGGCCTGCTTTCCTTCATTTTCGCCTGGAACAACTTCGTCTTTGCGCTCGTCCTGGCCTCGGCTGACAAGCAGCCGGTGACGGTTGGCGCGCTGGCCTTCGTTACCGCTTCGGGCATTCAATATGGCATCATCGCCGCGGCCATTGTGCTGTCGGTTCTGCCGACACTGGCACTTGCCCTTTATGCACAGCGCTGGCTCGTCGAAGGCTTGAGCCTTGGGGCTGTCAAAGGATGAGGGACGCGGTCTCCACGGACGGGCTTCTGGTGCAGGAGATGAGCACTGGTTTCGGCAAAACGCAGGTTCTGCACGGTGTCACGCTCGGTGTTGAACCCGGCGAGACGCTGGTACTATTCGGGCCGTCCGGCGCCGGCAAGACGGTCCTGCTGCGCGCCATCGCCGGGCTCGATCCGAACGCCGTCGGCCGCGTGTTCATAGCCGGACGCGACGTGTCGATGGTGGGGCCGGAGCGACGCGGCATCGGTGTCGCCTTTCAGAACTTCGCGCTCTATCCGCACATGTCGGCCATGGAGAATATCGCGAGCCCGCTTCACGCCCGCAAACTGCCCGAGGCGGAAATTGCCGAGAAGGTCGGCCGGATCGCCCGGCTCCTGAAGATCGATCATGTGCTCGCACAACAGCCGCGCGCTCTGTCGAATGGCCAGAAGCAGCGCACTGCGCTCGCGCGGGCGTTGGTCGGCGCGCCGAAGGTGCTGCTGATGGACGATCCTCTGCGCAATGTCGATGCCAAGCTGCGCTACGAAATGCGTATGGAATTGCCACGCTTGCTGCGCCAGGCCGGCGCCGCCTCGATCTACGTCACGCAGGATTATCGTGAGGCGATGGCGCTCGGGGACCGTATTGCCGTGCTCATCGAGGGGCACATCGTGCAGCTCGATGCACCGGAGCAGGTCTACGCGGCGCCGGCCTCGGTGGCGGTCGCGCGCCTGTTCGGCGACCCGCCGCTCAATCTGCTGCCCTGCACACCAAAGGTCACGGGAGATGGTCTCACCGTGCGGCTCTTTGGCCTCGACCTGGCCTTGCCCATGGCCGCCGGCATCGCCGGACGAGATGCTTTGCTCGGCCTGCGCCCGGAAAGTATCGGCATCCTTGGCGCCCCCGCGCCCGGGGCGGCGCGCGCAACCCTGACGGCGGCGACACCGCTGCACGGCAAGGTCGTGCTTCTCTTGCGCACGCCGGAGGGCGAGGAAATCCTCGCGAGCCAGGTGGGGCAGCCGCCCGAAACAGGCAGCACGGTCTGGTTCCGGCCCGCGCCCGAGACGGCTCTGCTCTATGACGCGGCGAGCGGGTTACTCACGCTGCATGCAGGCGCCACCACGGAGGAAGCGGCCTGATGCTTGAACTCGACCATCTCAGCAAGACTTATGGGCGCAGCAGCCTGCGCGCCGTCAACGATCTCACGCTGCGCGTCAATGACGGGGAGTTCATCGCCCTGCTTGGCTCCTCCGGCTGCGGCAAGACCAGCACGCTCCGGATGATTGCAGGCTTCGAGGCGGTGACGGAGGGCCGCATTGCGCTTTCTGGCCGCCGCATTGATGGGCTGGCACCAGCGCGGCGCCGTGTCGCCATGGCCTTCGAGGGCTATGCCCTCTATCCGCCGTTGACGGTCGAGGACAACATTGGCTTCGGCCTCTCCAGCAAGCCCGGGCTGGATGCGCGCCAGCGCGTGCGTGAACTTGCCGATTTGCTGGAGATCGGAGCCATTCTCAAACGCAAGCCCGCCGGCCTCTCTGGCGGCCAGCAGCAGCGGGCCTCGCTCGCCCGCGCCCTGGCCCGGGACGCCGAGCTGCATCTGCTCGATGAGCCCATGGGCCAGTTGGAGCCACAGCTGCGCGCGATTCTGCGAGGACGCGTCAAAGCACTGACCAAGGCGCGCGGCCTCACCTCCGTCCTCGTCACCCACGACCAGACGGAAGCGAATGCGATGGCGGATCGCATCGCGGTCATGGAAGGCGGAATCCTCCAGCAATATGGCACACCAGCGGAATTGCACGAACAACCGGCCAATCTCTTCGTGGCCACCTTCTTTGGCGAACCGCCGATGAATGCCCTGCCTGCAATCGTCGATGGGGATGGGTTGCGGCTGGAGGGCGACACTGCGGCGCGCGTTTCACTGGCCGGCCTGCCGCTGCCGCCGCCCGGCACATCGGTCGTGCTCGGCTTGCGGCCTCATGCCGTCATCCTGGGGCAGGGGGATTGGCGCGCCACCGTCATCTCTAACCACTGGCTGGGCGATGAGGCGCATGTGGCGCTGGACATGAACGGTCGTCTTATCATCGCGGTCGCTCACAACCGGGTGCAAGCCCAAACCGGAAGTGTCATCCCGCTCGGCTTCTCCTCACGCGACCTGCATCTGTTCGATGCAGCCACCGGGCGCGCCCTTCTGCACGGGTCTCGCGTCGCCTCTCCACTTTCCTCTAGGACATAGGGAGACAAGGCAATGAGCCTGCCAAACGACCGGATGACGGCGATCGTCTGCCACGGTCCCGAAGATTACCGCGTGGAGCAGAAGCCGCGGCCCGTGCCCGGGAATAGCGAGATGGTCATCCGCATCACCGCATGTGGGATTTGCGCCAGCGACTGCAAATGCTGGTCGGGTGCGGCGATGTTCTGGGGCGAAAACCCCTGGGTGAAGGCGCCGGTGGTGCCGGGGCACGAATTTTTCGGCGTCGTGGACGAGATGGGCGCCGACGCCGCCGCGCATTTCGGTGTCAAGACCGGGGATCGCATTATCGCGGAGCAGATCGTGCCTTGCGACCGCTGTCGTTATTGCCGCAGCGGCGCGTATTGGATGTGCGAGGTGCACCACATCTTCGGCTTTCAGCGTGATGTGGCCGATGGCGGCATGTCCGATTTCATGCTCATCCCGCGCACGGCGCGCGTGCACGTTATCCCGCCGGCACTTTCGCTGGAGGATGCGGCGATCATCGAGCCGCTCGCTTGCGCCATCCACACGGTCCAGCGTGGGGATGTACAGCTTGACGACGTACTGGTGATCGCCGGCGCGGGCCCGATTGGCCTGATGATGGTGCAGGTCGCGAAACTGAAGACGCCGAGGAAGCTCATCGTCATAGACATGGTGTCAGAGCGTCTGGAACTCGCCCGCAGTTTCGGCGCCGACATCACCATCAACCCGGCGGAAGAGGATGCGCTGAAGATCGTCCAGGACGCGACCGGCGGTTACGGTTGCGACGTCTATATCGAAGCCACGGGATCGCCCTCCGGGGTGGTCCAGGGCCTCTCGCTCATTCGCAAGCTCGGTCGCTTCGTCGAATTTTCGGTCTTCGGCAAGGAAACCTCGGTCGATTGGTCGATCATCGGTGACCGGAAGGAACTCGACATCCGCGGCTCCCATCTCGGGCCGTACTGCTATCCGATCGCGATCGACCTTCTGTCACGCGGGCTGGTGACATCTGAGGGGATCGTCACCCACGCTTTTGGTTTCGCGGACTGGGATGATGCGATCAAAACAGCGAATTCGCTTGACTCGATTAAGGTGCTCATGAAGGGGGCCCATGCGGCCGACGGCGGCGTGCCGGGCTGAGAGCCCGGAATCGCGCCCCCATCAGTCATGTAAAGTGTGAATCGCCTGTCAGACCGAGGCCGAATTGCTTCGATCTGACAGGATCAAGCTCTGGATGGAGGGTGGCCAATGCGGCCGCCCTCCGCCTGATGCTGTCAGGTCACCCAATACCAGTCGCGGATGTTCCAACAATTGGAACGAACATTAACGTTGGGATCATAGCCCACGAGGTTCGACTTCGTGCCCTCGATCATGGAATATTGGAAGATCGGCAGGAAGGGCAGGTCATGGCGGACGATGGCCTGAATCTGCTGATAGATGGGCTTGCGCTTCGCCTGGTCCTGGATCGCCGCGCCCTCGCTCAGCAACTTGTCCACCTCGGGGTTGCTGTAGCAAAAGGTATTCTGTCCGGAGCCACCCTTGGCCGGGCTCGAATGGCTGTCGAAATAGTCAGGAGCGGACGGGTCGGGTCCGGTCATGAAGTCAAGCCCTGCAATCGCCGTGTCGAACTTGGACATCATCCAGTAATCGCTCCACATCACCGCGGGCGGCAAGTTCTTGATCGTCATCTCCACGCCGATGTCCTGGAAATTCTGCTGCACCAGTTGCTGCACCTGCTCGCGCAGATGATTGCCGGCGGTCGTGGAGCTGGTAAAGCTCAGCCGCATGCCGTTCTTTTCGCGAATACCGCCTGCACCCGGCTTCCAGCCGGCGTCGTCCAAAATCTTCTTCGCCGCCGCCGGATCGTATTTATGCGAGGGGAGGTTGGGATTGAAAGCCCAGGATTCGGTGGGCAGGTAGGATTCGGCCGGTTTCGGAATGTTGTAGTAGAGCTGCTGGATGACGCTATCCTTGTCGAGCGCTGCATAAAGCGCCTGACGTACTGGAAGTTCGGCGAAGATCGGGTGGGATAGATCGAAATCGAAGGTTTCGATGAAGGCCTGCGGTGCGGACGCAACTGTGCGGTTCGGCAGCTTAACCGCTTCCGCGTAGTGGTCGGCCGAGATACCCTGCAAACCGATATAATCGATATCGCCCGTGCGGAACTGCGTGTAGAGAACCGTAAGATCGGGCACATACTTGAAGATCAGGCGATCGACATAGGGGCCCTTGCCGTAGAACTTGTCATAGGCGGCGAGGGTGATGTGGTCTCCCGGGACGCGGCTTTCCCATTTGAAGGGTCCGGTGCCGACCGGCGCCTCATTGAAGGGGGCGGTGCGATAATCCGTCACACCCTCCAGCTTGTGCTTGGGCACGATGAAGGTCCAGGACAGGATGGAGATATAGGGCGCGAAGGGCTTCGTCATCGTCCAGGTGATCTCGGTCGGGCTGACGATGGTGATGTCGCGCACCAGCTCGTGCCCGGCCTTGCTGAAGGCCGGGAAGCCGGGCGTATTGATGAGATCGAGCGTGAACTTCACGTCATCGGCGGTGAAGGGCGTGCCATCATGCCAGGTGACGCCGGGACGAAGCTTGAGATGCCAGTGCAAGCCATCTTCGGAGAGGCCGCCATTCTGCACCGTCGGCACGTCGGCCACGAGTTCCGGCACGAAATTGCCCTTCGGGTCCACCGACCAGAGCGGGCTGAAAAGGTTCATGTAGACGCCTTCATCCACCTCGATATGCAACAGGAGGGGGTTGAAGACCGTCGGCTCCTGGGAGATGCCGGCGATGATCTGGCCGCTCCGCTTGGCAGGCGGGGAGGAGGCGGCGCGGGCGGCGCCCGGCCAGAGCGGTGCGGCCCCGGCGGCGAGGGCAAGGCCCATCATCCGGCGGCGCGAGAGGAAGAGATCGGTCATCCTGAGTTCCTCGACGGCTAGGGGTTGCGAAAGGGGTTGGCGTTCGTGGTCAGAGCCCGGCTTCGACGATGATCGGTGATCCATCATGGAAGCGGGAGAAGCGGAAGGCGGTGGGGTCGACGAATGGTCGGGCCCCGGTCGCGAGATCGGCGGCCAGCCGGCCTGCACCGGGCCCGATGCCGAAACCATGGCCGGAAAAGCCGGTGGCGATGACGAGGCCCGGCAGCCGATCCACCGTGCTGATCACCGGCACCGCATCGGGGGTGACGTCGATCAGGCCTGCCCAGCACTGCTCGATCTTGACACCGGCGAAGCTTGGGAAGGTTTTCACAAGCCGATCCTTTACCTTGTGAAGACGCGCTACATCCGGTGTCGGGTCAAGCACCCGGGTTTTCTCGAAAGGCGAGGGCGCATCGAGCGCCCATTGCTTGGGTTGCCGCAACTCGGTCATGAAACGATCGTCGAGACGCAGACGCAGCCCATTCCATTCCGCCTTGAGGGCGGGCAGAAATTTCAAGGCAAAGCGGAAGGTATCCGGAACGAGGGGGACCGCCGTGCCGTGGCCATCCGCGATGGTGTAGCCGCCATCCTGCCGACGGCGAAAGGCAAAGCTCTCGGTCCAGGCTGCGGGTTCCGGCGTTCCCGCCATCGGCGCCGTGCGCATGACGCTGGAGAGCACTTTCAGCTGCGGCAGGGTAAGGCCAAGACTGCCGCAGAACAGCCGCGTCCAGGCGCCGCCTGCGAGGACGACGGCATTGCAGGCGATGCGGCCATGTTCCGTCACCACGCCGGAAACGCGCCCGGCGGTCTGCTCGATGCCGCGCACCGCGCATTGCGGGAGGATTGCGGCGCCGAGCGCGCGGGCGGCGCGGGCAATGGCGGGCGCCGCCTTCTGCGGCTCGGCCCGGCCATCGGTCGGGCAATAGAGTGCGCTACGGAAACGGCGCGTGGCGCCGGGGAGGAGGTTGGCCAACTCATTACCCGAGATCTGCCGTACGCCCATCTGGTAGGGTTCCGCCCGGCCGAGCCAGGCCGTGTGGCTGCGCTCCGTCGCCTCATCCTCCGCGACATACAGGATGCCGGCGGCGGTGAAGCCGGTATCGCTGGCGATCTTCCGGTCCAAACCCTCCCACAGACGCAGGCTTTCGATGATGAGCGGCATCTCGCGCTGATCGCGCCCGGTCTTGCGCACCCAGCCCCAATTGCGACTGGATTGTTCGCCCGCGATATGGCCCTTCTCACAGAGTGCCACGCTGATGCCGCGCTCGGCGAGGCTGAAGGCGGTGCTCACGCCGACAATGCCACCGCCAATGACGACGACATCGACCGATTGAGGGAAAAAGCTTTCCGGATCGACGGAATCGACGACGGGACCCATGTCAGAACTTCCCTTCCGGCTGCCAGTTGACGGCGATTTCGGTGACACTCGCCGAATTCGGCAGATCGAGGGCCATTTCGACCAGCCGGGCGATTTCAGCCGGCTGCGTCATCCGCTTGGGGTCGAGGTTGGTCGCCGCCATCGCCATGTCGGTCGCCACGAAACCCGGGCAAATGGCGGTCGCGCGGATGCCGTGGTCCCAACCGGCATGGCGCAGTGCTTGGGCGAGAGCGGTCGCCGCATGTTTGCTCACCGCATAGGCGCCGGAAATCTCAGACGCGACACGCAGGCCGGAAAGTGAGGAGAGGATGACGACGCGGCCCGCGCCGCTTGCCTTGAGATGGGGCCAGGCCGCGCGGGCCAGGCGCCGCGGTGCGTGCAGGTTGACGGCCAGCATCTCCGACATCTCGGCATCGCTGATATCGATGACGGATTTCTGGATAAGCAGGCCGGCATTGCAGATGATGGCGTCGATCCGACCGAAGCGGGCGAGCGTCGCCGAAACCCAGGCTTCTTCTGCACCTGCGTCGGCGATGTCATAGGCCTGGACAAAGGCTGTCCCTTGCGCCACCGGGCGGCGCATGCCGAGGGAGAGGCCCCAGCCTGCACCAGCCAAGCGGTCGGCGATGGCGGCGCCGATGCCGCGGCTGGCACCGGAGATCATGGCGATACGGGGAGGGGGAGCGGTCATGCAGTTCAAGCCTTCAGGGGAGCGGCAAGGGTGAGGTCGTCCCTGATGCAGGCCTTGTCGTGGCCGAGCCCGACGGTGCGAAGCGCGGGCGTGGTCTCGGCGCAGGCCGGCAGCGCGTAGGGGCATCGAGTGCGGAAGGCGCAGCCGGAGGGCGGTGACAGGGGACTGGGCAACTCGCCTTTCAGCACGATGCGTGCGGGGCGGCGGGCAGCATCGGTATCAGGTACGGCGGAGAAGAGTGCCTCGGTATAGGGGTGACGGGGGTCGGTAAAGAGCGCGGCGGTCGGCGCGATCTCCACGATGCGGCCGAGATACATAACGGCGACGCGGTCAGAAATGGCGCCGACGACCGCCAAATCATGCGCGATGAACAGCATCGACAGTCGCAGTTTCTCCCGCAAATCCATCAGGAGATTGATCACCTGCGCTTGGACCGAGACGTCGAGCGCGGAGACCGCCTCATCCGCGACCAGGAGTTCGGGCCTCAGCATCAGCGCCCGGGCGATGCCGATGCGCTGCCGCTGGCCACCGGAGAATTCGTGCGGAAAGCGGTCGGCCGCTGCAGGAAAGAGCCCCACGAGTTGCAGCGCTTCCTCGACCCGGGAGCGGCGCTCGCCCTTTCCTGCCGCCTCGCCATGAATCGCGAGGGGAGAGGAGAGGATGCTTTCCACGCTCATGCGCGGATTAAGCGAGGCATAGGGGTCCTGGAAGACGAGTTGCATATGCCGTCGCACGGGGCGCAGCGCACGGCGCGACAGGTGGGTGATATCCTGTCCACGAAACAGGATCGCGCCGGCGGTGGGCGCCTGCAAGCGCAGCACGGTGCGGCCAACCGTCGTTTTGCCCGATCCCGATTCACCGACCAGGCCCAGCACCTCGCCGCGGCCGATCGTGAAGGAAACACCATCCACGCCGCGCACCACGCCGCGGCGGCGAGAGAGGGCGGAGCCCACCGGGAAATGCTTGGTGAGATCCTGCACATCGAGGATTGGAGCGCCGTCCGTGCTCATGCGGAAATCTCCGGCCAGCGTGCGCATCTCACGTGATGCCCGGGTGTCACGTGGTCCATCCCCGGCCGGGCAATGCCGCAGGGGTCAGGCAGGGCCCAGGCGCAGCGCGGCTGAAAGGTGCAGCCGGCCGGGCGATACCGTGGGTCGGGCACGTTGCCGGGAATGGCGGGCAGGCGCTGCCCGGGCCGCAACGCAGCGGCGAGTTTGGGCACGGAGTTGATGAGCCCCTGCGTATAGGGCATGCGGGGCGCGCCAATCAGCGTTGCGGTCGGTGCCTCCTCCACAACCTGGCCGGAATACATGACGAGGGTACGATCCGCGATTTCCGCAACGACACCGAGATTATGCGTGATGAAGATGATGGCCAGACCGGTTTCGGTCTGCAGGCGGCGCAGGAGATCGAGGATTTGCGCCTGAACGGTGACGTCGAGCGCGGTCGTTGGCTCATCGGCGATGAGCAGCCGTGGCCGCGTGGCAAGCGCCATCGCAATCATCACGCGCTGCCGCATACCGCCCGAAAGCTGGTGCGGGAAGCTATTGGCGCGCTGCACCGGATCGGGGATGCCGACGAGATCCAGCAACTCAATCGCTCGCGCCTGTGCCGCACGTTTCTCCATCCGCTCATGCGCGCGTGCCGCCTCGGCGATCTGCCGGCCGACGCAATGCACCGGATTGAGGGAGGTCATCGGCTCCTGGAAGATCATGGAAACAGCGCCGCCGCGGATGTTCCGCATCGTGGTCTCCGGGACCGCGAGCAGATTTTGCCTGCCCTTTGGCCCGGCGAGGCGGATCTCCCCAGAGACATGGCAGGCCGGCGCAGGCGGGAGAAGGCGCATGATGGCAAGGGCGGTCACGCTCTTGCCGGAGCTGCTCTCGCCTACGATTGCCACTGTCTCTCCCGGCTCGACGGAGAATGAAACGCCATCGAGTGCGGTGACCAGCCCCGCTTCGCTGCGGAATTGGACCGCAAGATCTTCGACCTCCAGAAGCGCGCTCAACCAGGCAGATCCATGTGCGGGTCAAGTGCGTCGCGCAGGCCGTCGCCCACGAAGTTGAAGCTCGCGACGGCCAGGGTAATGACGGCGCCGGGGATGATGGCGAGCCAGGGAGCGCTCGTCAGATATTCCTGCGCGTTGTTCAGCATATTGCCCCAGCTCGGCGTCGGCGGCTGGATGCCGTAACCGAGATAGCTGACATAGGCCTCCATCAGGATGGCATTGGCGACGTTCAGCGTCGCCGAGACGACGATGGGAGCGACCGCATTGGGCAGAAGCTCCCGGAACATGAGGCGAAGGTCGGAGGCGCCAAGTGCCTCGGCTGCGATCATGTAATCCCGCTCGCGCAGCGCGCGAACCTGCCCATCGACGATGCGCGCGACCTGCATCCAGGCGGTCAGCGCGATGATGACGGTGATGGTGAGCAGATTTGGTGTCGTCAACGCGGCAAGCGTGAGGAGCAGAAAAATGCTCGGAAAGCAGAGCACGGCATCGACGAAGCGCATCAGCGCGGCGCCGACCCGCCCGCCATAGAAGCCGGAGACGAGGCCGATGACGACGCCGACGGCCGTGCTGAGGATCATGGCGACGAAACCGACTGTGAGCGAGATGCGGCCGGCCATCAGGAGGCGGGCGAGAAGATCGCGCCCGAGCTGATCGCTGCCCAGAATATGCGGACCCATCAGCGGCGCCTGGAAGCGATGGCGAAGATCGATGTGCAATTGATCATAGGGCAGCAGAGACGGACCAAAGGCGCAGGCAAGGACCAGGAACAGAATGATGAAGACACCGGCGAGCGCGAGCCGATGGCGCAGGAAGCGGCGTAGCGCCCGTCTGCGCCGCGCCTGGGGCGGTGCAGGCGCAGTCACCGCGGCGGCGCTTGCTTGCGCGCTCAAGCGAGGCGCATCCGCGGGTCGAAGACGACGTAGAGGATGTCGGCCATGAGATTGCCGAGCAGGGTCAGGATGGCGGCGACCATGAGCAGGCCCATGACCACGGGATAGTCGCGGTAGCCGAGCGAATCGAGGAAGAGCCTGCCCATGCCGGGCCAGGTGAAGACCGTCTCGGCAACGAGGGCGCCCCCGAGCAGCGTCGGCAGTTGCAGGCCGGTGAGGGTGATCATGGGCAGCATGGCGTTGCGCAGGATATGATGGCGCAGGATCTCGCGTGGCCGCAGCCCCTTGGCGCGGGCCGTACGAACATAGTCCTGGTTGATCACTTCGAGCGTCGAGGAGCGCATGTAGCGGCTCCAGGTCGCGACCGTGACAAGGGCGAGGACGACGCAAGGCAGGGCCAAGTGGCGCAGCAGATCGAGCGGCGAGCCATTGCCCACGGTCGCGATACCGCCAGCCGGCAGCCAGGCGAGCAGGACGGAAAAGAGATAGATCATGACAAGGCCGAACCAGAAGGTCGGGATCGAGAGGGCCACCATGGCGCCGATCGTCGTCAGGTAGTCGGCCAGGGAGTAGCGGCGCAGCGCGCCGAGCACGCCGACCCAGGTGCCGATGATGACGGCAAGGATCGAGGAACTCACCATCAGCTCCAGCGTCGCCGGCAGATGCGACGCGATGATCGCAAGCACGGGCTGCTGGTCGCGATAGGAGCGGCCCCAATCTCCCTGAACGAGATGCCAGGCCCAGGTGAGATATTGCAGGGGCAAGGGCTGATCGAGGCCCATCTCATGCGCGATACGATGCAGGTCCGCGGCCGTCATGCCCGGGGTCATGGCGAACTGCGACAGCGGACCGCCCGGCGTGAGATGCAGGAGGGCGAAGCCGATCATAGACACGATGACAAGAAGCAGCAGGCTCTGACCCAGGCGATGCAGCAGGTAACGCGCCATGCCCTGCTCACCCGTGGAGCGTGAGGGAGGCCGCGCTGTCGTTGCGGCGGGCGAAGCGTTCGATCATGAATGGAGCGAGATCGAAGCCGGAATCGCGCCCTTCCACCAAGGCTGCGCAGATACGCCCGGTAATGGGGCCGAGGCAGAAACCATGGCCTGAAAAGCCCATGGCGATGATCAGGCCTTCCGGATTGCCGGCGCGCTGGATGACGGGTAATGCATCCGGTGTCTGGTCAATCAATCCACCCCAGATATCCTCGACCTCCGCCTCCAGCGTCGCGGGAATGAGGGCGCCGAAGAGTTGAATGGTTTCAACGATATCGCGCGCCGTCGGGCGCACGCGGGGCCGTTCCCCGTCCTCCATATGGCCGTGCCAGTGTTCGATGCCGCTCGTGAAGCGGAAGCGGCCCGACACCTCCTGCCGGCCCGCGCATTCTGCATTGGCAACACCGATCACCTGCTCCAGCATCGGTGCCACGGGGCGGGACCGGATGACGGTGACGAGCCGAACCTTCAGCGGCACCTCGAGGCCCAAGGGGTTGAGCAGATCATTCCCGAAAATCCCGGCGGCGAGCACAACCTGGCCCGCTGGAATGCGCGCCCGGGTTGTGCGCACGCCGGTCACACGGCCATCCTCTGTCTCGATCGCGAGCACCTCTTCGCCGAACCGCATGGTCGCGCCCAGCCGCTCGGCGGCGGCAATAAAGGCAGAAACAGTCGCATGCGGATCGGCGTGGCCATCCGTCGTGCAAAGAGACGCGCCGGTGATATGGGGGGCGACCGCGGGGGCGACCGCACGCACGGCCTCCAACCCCTCGAGCATGGTGATGGGTAGACCCTTGGCCGACTGCTCATCCACGATGGCGCGCAACGCGGCAAGTTCCTCCTCCGAGCGGCCGAGACGCAGATTGCCGCCGCGGCGGTAATGCGTGGGCCGATCGAGGATTTGGTGGAGATCGCCCCAGATATCGACGGCGGCGCGGGCGAGCGGCAACTCGGCCGGATCGCGACCCGACTGGCGGACGCCTGCCAGCGTCCAGCCCGAGGCCATGGCTGCCGGGCCGTAGCGGTCGATCACCGCGACCTTGTGCCCGGCTTTCGCCAGTTCATAGGCAGTGGCCGCGCCGCTGATGCCGGCGCCGATGATGATGACATCGAACATCTGGATCCCCGGAGGAGCAACTGGGACAGTAGCGAACCGCTTCAGGCTAACAAAACTGTTGTGCCATGCAACATTAAACTTCATCCTGCTTTCAAGAAAAGGAGCGCATGGCATGCAAGGTTTCGGGCGACCCGGTGGCGGGGCAGGGACGTGACGGTGGCGGCCAAATCCCTTGTCCGGGTACGGCGACGCAGGCCGGCACCCGCCCTCTTGGACATCTCGCCGCTGACCAATCTCCTCAGCTTCCATATGCGCATGCTCGTGCTGGCGGTGAACCGGGCCTATGACGAGGCCTTTGCGGAGACACCGCTCGCCGGCGGCACCGGCAAACTCACGGCATTGATGTTGATCGGCGCCAACCCCGGCATCAGTCAGATCGAAATCGGCGAGGTTCTGAGCAAGGACAGACCCGCCATGGTGCGGATCATCGATCATCTTGAGCAGGAAGGCATGGTATTGCGGCGGCGCCGGCCGCAGGAGCGTCGCCGCTATGAGTTAACGCTTACGGCGCGGGGCCGCGCCAGTGTGGCGCGTTTCATGCAGATCGCCCGGGATTACGACGACCGCTTCTTCTCCCCTCTGGAAGCCAGTGAGCGGGCGGAACTGGCACGGCTGCTGCGCAAACTCCGCCTCGTCTATCAGAGCGAGACGCTCGGCATGCAGGATCAACCGGCCGCCTCTCTGGGGTGATGGCTCATGCCCATCGATCTCGACTGAGCGGTGCAGGTCTACAACGCCGCCGGCACTGCCGAACCTCATCCGCCCCTTCTGGATGCTGCGTTGCTCGTGCTGTTCATGCTCTGGTTCTTCGCGCGCAGACGCTATCCTTCGTGCCGCCCATGCATCCCTGAAGCAATCGGACGGCAGACGCCGCCGATCAAGACGACGACTACAAGGGCAGGGACGCTGTCTGCCCTTCAGGCAGTTTCCCCGGCTGGTTCAGGACCTAGAACATGGATGCGTAGCGCTCGGTTTCCCACCGGCTTACGGACAGGTGGTAGGCTTCCCATTCCTCGGTCTTGATGCGGATGAACTCATCGCGCAGTTCGGCGCCCAGTGCCTTCTCGACCAGCGGATCGGCGGCGAAGGCGGCCACCGCTTCCTGCAGCGTCTGAGGCAGGAAATCGATGCCGCGGTCCCGGCGCTCGGCCTCGCTCATGGCATAAAGATTGTCTTCGTTCGGGGTGCCGGGGTCGATCTTTTCCCGCACACCCTCCAGCCCCGCCGCCAGCACCAGTGCGGCTGCCAGATAGGGATTGACCGATCCATCGGCATTGCGGCTTTCGCAACGTCCGCCGCCGGCGGGCACCCGCAGGGAATTGGTGCGGTTGTTTGATCCATAGGAGTTGAAGACCGGTGCCCAGGAATAATAGCTCATGGCACCGCGGCGAACGAGGCGCTTGTAGCTGTTTACGGTCGGCGCGAGGGCGGCGCAGAGGGCACGGCCATGTTTCAGAATGCCGCCGATGAAGTGATAGCCGGTTTCGGTGAGGCCGAGGCCGCGCGGATCATCCCCAGGCGCGCATTCGAAGAGATTGGCACCCGTCGCGAGATCGTACAGTGACATATTGAAATGGGCGCCATTGCCGGTTTTGTCGGCAAAGGGCTTCGGCATCATCGTTGCAATCAAGCCTTCCTCCTTGGCGTAATGCTTGGCCATGAAGCGGAAGAAGGTCAGGCGGTCGCAGGTGGTCAATGCATCGGCATAGGCGAAGTCGAATTCGAACTGGCCGTTGGCGTCTTCATGGTCGAAGGAATAGAGGTCCCAGCCCAGGCTATCCATGGCCGAGGCCATGTTGTCCAGCCAGGAGAAATTGTCCACAAAGCCCTGTACATCGTAGCAGGGTTTCGTCAATTTGTCGTTGGCGTGGGGCACGATAAGGCTGCCGTCCTCGGTCTGGCGGAGAAGAAAAATTTCGCATTCGACGCCAAGATTGAACCCGAAGCTCATCTCGTTCGCCTGCGCAATCATGGTCTTGAGGGCGACGCGCGTGTTGAGCGGATAGGGCTTGCCCTGGAACTCGTTGTCCGCGGGCATCCAGGCGATCTTCGGTTCCCAGGGCAACTGGATGATGTGACTCAGATCGGGAACCGAGGTCAACTCGTCATCGTTCGGCGCCTGTCCGAGGCCGTCCAGCGCATAGCCAGTATAGCGCTCCGAGCCATGGGCCATGTGCTCCAGATGGCTGAGGGGCACGACCTTCGCCTTCTGGACGCCGTGAATGTCGACATAGGCGCCGATGCAATATTTCACGCCGCGGGCGGACAGATCGGCCTGGATCGTCGCGATGGTCTCGGGGGAGATCATGAAAGGAGATCCTTCTATGCAGAATTTCTTCTGTAGCACTCGCGAATACGCGGCCAAGACATGATAACTTGATTAATCGGTTAGTTAAAGAATAATGGTCCGGATGCGTGTTCCGTCGCTGCAGGAAACGGGATTTCTGCGCTAGGACTTCCTGATGAGGCAAGTGCCCGGGCACAGAAAGGCGCAAGGCGCAAGCCACAGTAATGGTCATCCGATGTCGTCAAGGCCTTGCAAGGCGCAGCACGCCGCCCCGCCGATGCCGCAGACACCGGCGCTTGTCTGAGGTCTGCTGCTGCCTTTTTCCGCGCCGAGCGCAGCAGGCGTTCGCACCGGCCCGCGTGCGCGACCGGGTGTCGCCCCTTCTATCGGACGGACGACAGGAAGGCGAAAGCCTGGGCTGCGGTGCGCCGGCTGAGTGCCGCCCGCACCCGGTCAACCTCGGGTCCCGTCACGCGTAGCGGCGCATAACTGGCGGCTTCGATCTGCAGCGTCACGTCCATCCGTGCCTGGCCCCAGGCCGGGTGCAGCGCCGTGACCGTGCCCTCCGCAAAGCTCGCGCGGTCACCGGTGTCGAGATAGCTCTCGGCGGCCAGGTTCTCGGCGAGCAGAATGTCATGCTCCGGCAGTTCGACATGGAAATAGATTATGCTGTCAGTCGGTCGCTGGCGGATGAGCTGGCCATCGATCAGGTATTTCACCGGGATCAGCACGCCCTCGGCGAAGATCGCATGGTCGGGCGAGAGCGTCAGGTCGCGGCAGGGCAGGCCGGGACCGAAGGCATCGGCGGAGATGCATACCGGCCAGACAGCCTGGGGCTCGGGGTGCCGCGCGCAATCGACGCGACGGTGGCCGAGCCATACCACCGGCTGCATCGCGCCCGCTGCCGTTCGCACCTGATCGCCGAGGCGGAGCGCCTCGACCGCCACGGGCCCGCGCGCCGTCTCGATCCGTGTGCCGGCGGCGAAACAGGCGAGGCTCGCGATCTCCAGCGAATCGTCGCTGCCTGCCGAGAAGGCGAAGCCGCCATAGCTCAGCGACGGATCGAGGGCGAGATTGGCGAGGTTGGTGCCGTCGAGATAGATGCCGAGCGAGCCGTTGGCATAGTCGTAGCTGTCGAGCGGATTGTAGGTCAGGGCGCCGAATTCGATGATGCCGGTATCGGCGCTGAAACCATAGATGAGCGCGTCGAGCGCACTCGTCAGGACGGCGCTGTCGGCGCTCGTGAAATCGAGCAACCCGCCGCTGCCGAGGAAGCTGATCCCGACCCCGCTGGTGGAGCCTCCGACCAGCAGCGCGCCCGTGCTGCCGATCGCGATGCTGCCGGCGCCCGCCGATACGCCCATGCCGAGGCTGCCCTGGTCGACAAGCTGGCCGTTGACGGTGACGGAGGCGGCTGTCGTCATGCCACCCAGCGAATAGCCCAAGCCGACGGATTGCGTCGTCACCATGCCGGTCGTGGCGATGTCGACCGCGCCGCCATAGACGTTGAAGGCGGCACTCTGGAAAGTGCCTCCTTCGGTGAGAGTGGTATTGTTGAAGGTCGCATCTCCACTCGCGGTCACGGTGCCGCCGGCGGCGATGCCGATAGTGGCGGCGGACGCGCCGAAGGCAGTCGTCTGAATTGTCCCCCCGGCGTCGATCGTGGCGGTGCCCCCGGTCGCCGTGAAGCCGGCGCCATTCAGGGTGATGCTCGCGTCGGCAGCGCCGCCGCCGACCGTGATGCTGCCGGCATTCTGGGTGAAGTTGCCGGCCGTGGCCTGGCCAGCCGAGAGCAGGATGCTACCGTTGTTGGAGTTGAGCGATCCGCTGACGCTGAGGCTGCCCCGGTCGAGCTTGAGGACGCCGTTGCCAGCGACGAGGAAATCGCCCGCCGTCCTGTTCGCCGCGGCGGAGCCGCCGATCGCGAGCGCGCCGCCCTCGGCAATGACGAGCGCTGACGTAGAGCCAGCCGGGGCGGAGAGGGTGAGGGAGCCCGCCGCATCGCCCGCGGTATCGACCGTCACCGTGTAGCTGCCGGTGACCGCGCCGAGATCGTCGCCCAGCATGACGGCGCCATCCGTGCCCGGTTGAGCGCCGCCGGACCAATTCGCGGCTGTGTTCCAGTTCCCGCCCGCGGCGTTGCTCCAGCGCGTGCCGCCAGCGGCATTGGCAAGTTCCACCCCGGCGCGGGCCTGGATCAGACCGGCGCCGGTATTGGGCAGGTTGGAGGCCACGGGAATCGTCGACTCGGCGAGCAGGTCGCTCAATTGCGCCGTCGTCAGCCCGCCGTCAGCCTCAAGCATGAGGGCGCCGACCGCGCCCGCATTGGGCGCGGCGGCGGAGGTGCCGTTGAAGGATTCAAAGCCCGGCACGGTGGTGCTGGAGCCCGAGACGCTGGTATAGGTCGGTGAGCCCGGCGTCACCGGGGTCGTCAGTGGATTGCCGTTCTGGTCGAAGAGGATCACGCCCGGGCCGGTTGAGCTATAGCTCGCAACAACCGGCGGACTGCCGAAGGCGGGTGTGTCGGTATAGGTGACCGCGCCGACGACATTGGTATCGGACAGGAGTTCGTGGCCGAGGATATTGCCCGTGCCCCCACCAGCGCCAGCGCTGACGATGGATGCCGCACTGTTGGAGTTGCTGACGATGAAGGTCTGCCCGGCGGGCGTCGTGCCGGCGTTTTGGACCACGACCAGCCGGAACTGGGTGGAGGCCGTGGTATTCGTGAAGCCGACGAACTGGATCGGGTTGTCGCCGATCTCATCGACGGTCGAGGAGGCAACGACATTGCCCTGGGCATCGAGCAGATAGAGGGCGAGGCTGTTCGCAGCGCCCGGACTGCCGGTGCCGATGCTGGCAAAAGGCTGCGCCCATTCCAGGACCAGATTGCCGCTCGCGCCGCGCGGGATGGTGACGTCCAGATACGGGTTGCTATTGCCGAAGTCGTTCGCGACAACAGCACCGATTCCGGGAATGGCGACAGAGAGCGGCGCGAAACCTTGCTCGACATAGTCCGCGCCGTCATTGCCGGCGGCGGAGAAGTAATTCACCCCGGCGCCGACTGCCGACTGGATCGCGAGGTCGAGCGCCGTTCCCGTCTGGAAGAAGGATTCGCCGGTCGCATAGCCGAGATCATCGATGATGACGGTGCACCCGGCATCCTGCAGGGCGGTGACGGCGGCCGCGCAGGACTCCACGCTGTCACCGCCGGCGGCAAAATAATAGTTGGCATTGGGCGCGATCTGGTAGGCGAGTTCCATCATCGCCTGACCCTCGTCAGTGCCGTCCGGACTGTCGTTGAGGACGGTGACGGAGGTCGGCAGATAGCCCTCGGTGACGTTGGCGGCCGCCCCGCCATTGGCGTTGTAGCTGTCGGAGATGATTCCGATTTTGATGCCCTCTCCCGACACCCCGTAAAGAGCGGTTGCGACATTCGCGCCAAGGGCTGTTGCCGCGTCACCAATTCCGGACATCGTTACGTCTCCCGCCAGACCTGTTCCTTTCCCGTATCTAAAGCTGAAGCGGTTTCACATTGCAATCCAAGCAGGTCGAGTGACAGGGTTGTCGTGCCCGATTGGCCTCACAACGGAAGCGGCGGCTCTCCTCGTCAATCGCGGTCCGTCTTGAAACGATAGATCGTCGTAGAGCGGAAAATGTGGCCCGGTTGCAGAACGGTCGTGGGGAATTCCGGCCGGTTGGGCGAATCGGGGAAATGCTGCGTCTCGAAACAGAAGGCATCCGATTGGCGATAGGCGACGCCGGCCGTTCCGGCCGAGCCGCCGCCGAGATAGTTCGCCGTGTAGAATTGCAGCCCGGGTTCCGTTGTCTCCACCTCCATGATGCGGCCGCTTTTCGGATCATAGGCGCGGGCGGCGAAGGTCAGCGCCTGCGGGCTTGGCTTGTCGAGAACGTAGTTATGGTCGTAGCCGTTCTGGCGCAGGATTTGCGGATGCGGGATGCGGATGCCGGCACCAATCGGCTTGGGCGTGCGGAAATCGAGCGGCGTGCCGGAGACCGGGGCATAATCCCCGGTCGGGATGCCGGTCAGGTCGACAGGGGTGAAGCGCTCGGCATTGATTTCGACGATATGGTCGAGCACCGATCCCTGGTCATTGCCGGCGAGGTTGAAATAGGCGTGGTTGGTGAGGTTGAGCACGGTCTCTGCCGTCGTCACCGCCTGATAGTCGATGCGGAACTCGTTCGCCTCGTGAACGCTGTAGACGACCTCGAGTTTGAGCGTGCCAGGGAAGCCTTCATCGCCGTCCGGGCTGGTATGGGTGAGCACGGCGGAGAGGGTGAGGCCGCTTTGCGCTGCATTGACCGACCACTGAGCCTTGTCGAAGCCGCTCGTGCCGCCATGCAGGGTATTGGAGCCGTTATTGGCGGCGAGGCTGTAGGTGTGGCCGCCGAGGGTGAAGGACGCGCCGCCGATGCGATTGGCGAAGCGGCCGATGATGGCGCCGAAATAACCCGGGTTTTCCTCGTAGAGTGGCAGGTCGGCGTGATCGAGCGTCACATTGGCGAAGCGCCCCTGGCGGTCGGGCGCCATGATCGCGGTCACAATCCCGCCGCGGTCGAGAAAGCGCAGCTCAAATCCCGCCTCATTGCGCAGCCGGTATTCGGTGACCTCCTCGCCGCTTGACAGGCGGCCGATCGTCTCCCGGCTGAGGCTGATGCCCTTCTCCGTGGCTTTCGCAGTCATGCGAGGCTCCCTGTTTGCTGCCTGGGTGGAGCCTAGCGGGAGGGTTCGCCCAAGCCCAGGGGCGCGGCACCGTTTTTTGTTTTCACTTCGTTCCAGTTCTGCTACCTCTGGTTGCAGAGCGGGAGAGCAGCCATGGGTGTTGCTATGCGAAGCGGCCATCAGCCTGCCGTACCGGCGGTACCGGATCGGACCACGCCGGGCAGGACCTTGGCCGGCCGGCTTCCCGTTTGCGGGCTACCGGCCGGCCGGCAGACCCCGCACAACCCGGCCGCTCGCGCCGCCCGAGGCAGGCAGGCACAGCGCCAGGGTCTCGCGGCGGAGGGGCGGGTTGCCCAGGCCCTCGCCCAAGCCGGCTGGCGCATCCATGGCCGGCGCGTCCGAACCGCCGCTGGCGAAGTCGATATCGTGGCAGAGCGGGACGGTCTTTTGGCTCTGGTTGAGGTCAAGAGCCGTGGCGATCTGCGCAAGGCGGCGGAAGCCATCAGCCCGCGCCAGCAGCAGCGTCTTCTTCTCGCCGGCGCCATTCTGCAGGGCGAAAATCCCGATTGGGGACGGCGGGGCATGCGCTTCGACGCCTGGTTCGTGGCGCCCGAGGGCCAATTGCACCACGTGCCGGACGCGTTCCGGGAGATGGGCTAGGGTCCGAGCGGTTCAAATTGCAACCGCGCGCGCAAGTCCTCTGAACCGGAACCGAAGCCTTGAAACCGGGCGACATCACGTCCGAAATCCGGCCGCGGGGTGGCTTTTCGGGCGAATGCGTCTATCTCTAGTCCTGGTTCCGAGGTTCGGCCTCGTCCCCAAGGATAGAGCAAGGAACGCATGACCGATTCCCATACGATCGCGCCGCTCGACCGGCACTCGGCCCTCTTCCTCGATCTCGATGGCACGCTTCTCGACATCGCGCCCCGCCACGATCAGGTCGTGGTCGCTCCCGGCCTGGCGGATGTCATCCGGCGCCTCGCCCGCGCGCTGGGCGGCGCGGTGGCCGTCGTGACCGGCCGTCCGCTCTCCGATGTCGATCGTCTCTTTCCAGACCTGGGCGTCGCGGTCGCCGCCGAGCACGGCGCGCGCCTGCGCCTGCCCAATGGCCAGATGCGGGACCATAGTCCCGAGCTTCCCTGGCGGCAGAACTGGATCGGCACGATCCAGGCTGCCCTGCCGCGTTGGCCGGGCGCCTTTCTGGAAGAGAAATCGGTCGGTTTCGTCATCCATTACCGCCAGGCGCCCGAAGCCGGAGCCGAGATCGAGCGTTTCATGACCGATCTGGTTGCGCCGGCCGCAGGTGCCGCGGAACTGCTGCCCGCCCTGATGGCCTTCGAAGTCCGCGCAGCCGGGGTCGGCAAGGGCCATGCCGTCCGCCACCTCATGGCGGAGCCGCCCTTTGCCGGGCGCGTTCCGGTCTTCATCGGCGATGATGTGACCGACGAGGAAGGCATGGCGGAAGCAGAGGCGCAGGGCGGCCTCGGCTTGCACGTTGCCCGCGCCTTTGGCGGCGCGCCGGCGGAGGTTCGCGCCTGGCTCGCCCGCATGGCCGATCGGCTCGACGAAGGCGCGTCCTGACCTTCTGTCTCGCCTGCCGCATCGACCGACACGAAAGGAGAAGCTTTGTCTCGCCTCGTCATTGTTTCCAACCGGGTGCAGATCCCGACCGAGAAGGCGCCCCGCGCCGGTGGCCTCGCCGTCGCCCTCGGCAGCGGCCTGGTGCCCGGCACCCTTTGGTTCGGCTGGAGCGGCAAGCGCGGCCATGGCGGCCGCACGCCGACGCTGCACGAGGCCCAAGGCGTGACCTATGCGACCATCGACGTGACCGATAAGGAATACCACGATTATTACGTCGGTTTTTCGAACGGGGCGTTGTGGCCGCTGCTCCATTACCGCCTCGACTTCCTCGATTACGCGCGTGGCCAGTATGCCGGCTATCGCCACGTCAACGCCTATTTCGCCGAGGCCCTGCAGCCTTTGCTGAAGGAAGACGACCTCGTCTGGATCCATGACTATCAGCTTTTCCTGGTGGGCGAGGCGCTGCGCGCGCAGGGCGCCCGCCAGCGCCTCGGCTTCTTCCTTCACATTCCCTTCGTGCCGCCGGAAATTCTCGACGCCATGCCCTGCGGCAGGGATCTTCTCCGCGGCCTCTGCGCCTATGACGTCGTCGGTTTCCATACCGACGATCATCGCCACGCCTTCCTCTCCTGCGTGCAGACCTTCCTCGGCGTGAGTCCGGCGGAAGACGGCAGCTTCGTGTATGAGGGACGGGAAGTCCGCACGATCAGCGACCCGATTGGCATCGATGCCGAGGAATTCGCCAACATTGCCGCCCGCTCCTCCCGTGGTGCGGAAGTGCGGCGCATTCGCGAAAGCCTTTTCAGCCGCGCGCTGGCCATCGGTGCCGACCGGCTCGACTATTCCAAGGGCCTGCCCAATCGCTTCCGTGCCTTCGACCGCCTGCTCGACCGTTTCCCCGAACATCGCGGGCAGGTTTCCATGCTGCAGGTCGCCGCCCGCTCACGCGAGGATGTTGACCGCTACCTCCAGCTGCGCCGCTCGCTCGACCGTTTGGTGGGCGACATCAACGGCCGCTATTCCGAGTTCGACTGGATTCCGATCCGCTACATGACGCGGGCGCTCACCCGCAAAAGCCTCGCAGGCTTCTATCGCGTGGCGCGCGTGGGTCTGGTGACGCCGCTGCGCGACGGGATGAATCTCGTTGCGAAGGAATATATCGCCGCCCAGTCGAGCGCCGATCCCGGCGTGCTCATTCTCTCGCGTTTCGCCGGCGCCGCCGAGGAACTGAAGGAAGCGCTGATCGTCAACCCCTTCGACGCCGACGAGGTCGCGGAGGCGATCAACCAGGCGCTGACGATGGAACTCGGCGAGCGGAAGGAGCGGTGGCAGGCGCTGCGCGAGCGGGTCTGGGCCGGGACGCCGCAGCGTTTCACCGAAACCTTCATGGCGGCGCTGCGCCCCTGACCGGGGCGGCATTGAGGTGCTGCGCCCCTAATCGGGGCGTCATTCAGGTGCTGCGCCCCTAATCGGGGCGCGGGCGGCTCTGCGCTATTTGAGATCGCGCAGGCAGTGGGCGGCGGCGATGGCCGAGGGCCGCGCATCGGCGGATTTCACCTCACCCTGCATGATAAGGCTGAAGGTCGTGGATTTCAGCAGGTCGCGCATATCGGTCGTGGGCGTCATCTTGGGCGCCGCCGCGTCATAGATCGCTTTGGATTCGGGCGGGAGTTTCAGCGAGCAGGCCGTCGCCGCCGCCGGGTCGGCCGCGTGGGCCGCCGCGAAGGGCAGAAGGAGGGCCGGTGCCAGCGCCAGCAGCGGCCAGCGGAAACGCGGTGAAACTTGCGCGACGTCAGCCATCGTGAACTCCTGCAAAGGCTTGCGGCCTGTTGTGATGCTCGGATCTCTGTTTAACAGCAGAGATCCGCCGATGCGAATGTGACAATTGCGTGTGTCATACACTTTCCGGCTCGCCGCTGATCGCGACCCGGTTCCGGCCAAGGCGCTTCGCGGCATAAAGCGCCAAATCCGCCGCCTCTATGAGTTGGTCAAGACTTTTGGTCCGGTCGTGAATCGGAGCCAGCCCGATACTGACGGTGAGGCCGAAATGGCCCATCTCGGCCGGGATGGCATGCGCGGCGACGGCAGCGCGGATCGTTTCCGCCAGGGCATAGGCCTCATCGAACGCCCGCGCCCTGAGAAGAACCACGAACTCCTCGCCACCGAAGCGGGCGAGGAGTTCGCCGGGGCCGAGCGCCGCTTCGGTGAGGCGGGCAACCGCAATCAGCGCTTCGTCTCCCAGCCGATGGCCGAAGCGGTCGTTGATCGTCTTGAAATGGTCGATGTCGAGCGCGAGCAGGAACAGTGGCAGGCCGGCGCCCGCGGTCTCGGCTCGTATCCGTTCCGCCTCCTCGAAGAAGTGTCGGCGGTTGTAGATGCCGGTCAGCATGTCGGTGCCGGCGAGCCGTCTGAGATCGTCCTCCAACCGGCGGCGCTCCGTAATATCCCAGTAAATGAAGGCGTAGTGCGTGCCGATCTTGCACATCATGTTCTGCAGCGTGCGGTAGGTGCCGTCGCGGCAGAAGACCCGCCATTCGATATGCTGCGGCACGGTCGGGTCCCGTTCCAGGGCAGCCTGAGCCTGGACCCATTGCGCCCTGTAAATGGCCCTGTCACCGGGGTCGGGAAAAGCCCGCTCGAACCACTCGTTGTTCTGGAGATCGTAATAGGGATCGTAGAGGTAAAGACTGTCGGAATAGGCATTGAAGAAGATGCCGCGCCAGGAGGCATCGTAAAGGTCGATGCCGATGGGCAGCGCCTGAATGATGCCACGAAAGGTTTCTTCGGCGTTCTGGGAAGAGGCATTCTGGAAGAAGAGCGTCCGCTCATCAACGGTGATCACCCAGACGTCGGCACGGTCTGCGAGCTGCTTCAGATGCATGATCAGCATCAGCGGGGCGTTTGCGGTGGGGCAGGTGACGCTCAGCGTGTTGCGCGATCCGTCCGCCGGCATGTCGCGGATGAAGGTGAGGATGCAATCGGCCGCCCCCTCGCCGAGAAAGTCAGCCAGCGGCGCCGGTGCCGTTGGCAGGTCCGCGGCCAGGATATCGCGCAGCGTCTTGTTGCAGCGCAGCAGCACGCCTTCGCCAGCATCGAGCACGAAGATCGGAGCATGGACATAGTCCAGCCAGTCCAGATTTGGCTCGGCAACGGCGAGGGAGCCGATGCCCGCAGGGGCGGAGAATGGGGGCAACCGGCTCGGTCCGTCTTCGTCCGAAAGAATAGAGGGCAGTGATTGTTAGCAGTGAAAGATAAGTCTTTGGGATAGGGAATCCTAGAACTCTATGCCTTCCTGCGCCTTAACTCCGGCCTTGAAGGGATGTTTGGTCGCCTGCATCTCGGTCACCAGGTCGGCCGCCTCCATCAGCGCCGGGGGCGCGTTGCGCCCGGTCACCACGACATGCAGATCCGGCCGCCGGGCGGAGAGGGTTGCCAGCACCTCGCCCAGCGGAATGTAGTCGTAGCGGAGGGCGATGCAGAGCTCGTCCAGAACCAGCAGGCCGAGCTCCGGCCGCGCCATCTGCGCGCAGGCCTCTTCCCAGGCGCGGGCCGCGGCGGCAATGTCCCGCGCGCGGTCCTGCGTCTCCCAGGTGAAGCCCTCGCCCATGCTGTGCCAGGTCAATTGATCGCCGAAAGCCTCGAAGGCGAAGCGCTCGCCTGTGCTCCAGGCACCCTTGATGAACTGCACGATGGCCACCGGCCGGCCGCGGCCGAGCATGCGCAGTGCCAGGCCCATCGCCGCCGTGCTTTTGCCCTTGCCGGGGCCGGTATGGACGAGAAGCAGCCCTTTCTCGACGGTCTTGGATGCCACTTCCGCATCCTGCACCGCCTTGCGGCGGGCCATCTTCTCCCGCCAGCGGGCGGCGTCTTCGCTTGTATCGCTCATTTCACTACCATTGGCAGGCCCGCGACCATGAACAAGACCCGGTCCGCGCGGGCTGCGATGCGCTGGTGCAGCAGGCCGGCCGCATCCCGGAAATCCCGGCCCAGCCTGTGCTCGGGCACGATGCCGAGGCCGACTTCGTTGGCGACGAGCACCGTGGCGGTGCTCGGGGCGTCGAGTGCGGCGAGCAGCGCTGCGGTCGCCGCCTCCGTATCTCGTTCTCCGAGCATGAGATTGGTCAGCCAAAGGGTAAGGCAATCGACCAGGACCGGGGCGTCCCCCACGGCCTGAAGGGCGCCGGGAAGGTCGAGCGGCGCTTCAATCGTGCGCCAGCGCTGGTCCCGCCGGGCGCGGTGCAGGGCGATGCGCGCGCGCATTTCCTCGTCCCAGGCCTCGGCCGTGGCGACATAGGTCCAGGGTGGGGGGAGCGCCGCGATCAGCGCCTCGCCATGACGGCTTTTGCCGGAGCGCGCGCCACCGAGGATCAGGGTCACGCGGGGTTCTGATTGACGGGCCATGGCGCTGGCTCTTAGATCAAGTCCGATGGTTCCTCCACCGGCAGAACGCGGGCGGAGGATGAAAAGGGAATGCGGTGCGGGGTTTTGCCCCAAAGCCGCGGCTGCCCCCGCAACTGTGAGCGGAAAGCCTTGCCGGCATTTTCCACTGGGTCTTCGGACCTGGGAAGGACGCTGGCGGAGGCGCCTGATCCGCAAGCCAGGAGACCTGCCATCCACTGCAGACCGGTCTTCCCGGGCGGGGTGCCCTGGGTGTGATCCTTGGCCGAAACCGTGGCCCACCGGTCCCGGTTGCACCCCCGTTTCCGCCCGGCGCCCGGGCGATGGTATCGGGAGCGTGCTTTGCCCAGTCTTCATGTCTGCGTCACCTGCGGCCATCCGGATGAGCCACGCCCCGGCCGCGTTCTGCATGACCGGATCGCGGCCCTGATGGGGCCGGATGAACCCTTCGCGCTGAAACCGGTCACCTGCCTCGCGCGCTGTGGGGAGGGCTGCAGTATCGCGGCGACCGCCCCAGGAAAATGGGGCTATCTCATGAGCCGCCTCAGCCCCGACCACGCGGCCGACCTCATCACCTATGCCCGCGCCTATGCGGCGCACGGCACCGGCGCGCTATTGCCCAGCCGCCGGCCCGAAAGCCTGCGCCATACCGTCATCGGCCGCATTCCGGCCCTGGAGCCCGCATCATGACTGCCCGCATTCCCGCGACCATCATCACCGGCTTCCTGGGTGCCGGAAAAACGACCCTCGTCCGCCATCTGCTGCAGAACGCGAACGGCCGGCGCATCGCAGTCATCGTCAACGAATTCGGCTCTCTTGGCGTCGATCGTGACGTGCTCGAAGGCTGCGGCATCGAGGGTTGCGAGGAGGACCAGATCGTCGAGCTCTCCAACGGTTGCCTCTGTTGCACGGTGGCGGTCGAGTTCCTGCCCGCCATGGAAGCGCTGCTCGACCGCCCGAATCCGCCCGAGCATATCGTGATCGAAACCTCGGGCCTGGCTTTGCCCAAGCCGTTGCTCAAAGCATTTTCCTGGCCCGGCAT
>NZ_DATJJK010000035.1:0-8807 GCF_035492295.1 Acidisoma sp.
GGTTGACGTCCAGCTCATTGAGAAACTCCGTCTTGCGTTCGGCGACGACGGTCTCCTGATCCTAGTCGATGAGTATGTCGCAGCTGGGATGGAATGGCTGTCCAAACTGAACGCCGCGTTTGAGGCACGCGATTGCCAGCGCGCCCGCTTCTGCGTTCACGGCCTGCGGAGCCCTTCGCTCTCCATAGGTGCCCGAGGAGTGGTCGAATTCGCGACCGTTGATAGCGCCGAAGCAAGTTTCTGGGATGACGTGGAACAGGTGGTGCGCCTTGGACGGTTCGAACTGGACGCGTTCCGCGATGAAGCCCAACGGCTCATCGCCACACAAGGAGCACACAACGGTCAAGGTGACCTGGTTCGACGCTGAAGATGGCGATCCGACGAACTTTCTACCGATCACAGTTTCATAGGGTCGACATGAGGCCCCTGCCGGGCGAAACAGCGTGATGCCTCGCATTTCACCGCTGTTCGCCTGCATACTCCTAGCGGTCCCGGGCAAGGCCTACGCACGGGACTGCTCCCGTCTCTTTCCCGGCGGCCAGCCACCGACGATCGGCGCGCAGCAGCCGGGCCGCCAGACCGAGATCTGCTTCACCGCCTTCGCGGCACTCGTCTCGGGTGTAGCGCGCGACCCAATCTGGTCAGCGGAGCACCTGACGGCGCGGTATGCCCGGCGGTCACCGCATACACCGCGGGCTGGCTCTTTCCATCCCGAACAGCGACTCCCTGCAGGAGATCGCGCCTATCCGAGCGATTATGACCATGGCTGGGACAGGGGCCACATGGCACCCGCCGGCGATATTGCGAGCCGAAGGGCAAAGGACGACACTTTCTCTATGGCCAATGTCGTGCCGCAGACGCCAGCACTGAACCGCGGCGTCTGGGAAGGCATTGAAAGCGCTGTGCGCCGGCTCGCGGAGCGCGACGGCGAGCTTTACATCGTGACCGGCCCGTGGCTGCGGCCGAGCGACGGGTGGACAAAGAATGGCCGCGTGCGAATCCCGAGTGCGACCTGGAAGGCAATCTACGACCCGAGCGCAGGTCGATCGGGCGCCTGGATCTGCACCAATACCATGTCCCCCGATTGTCGCTCCGTCTCGATCGCTGTGCTTAGCCATCTGGTCGGCGTTGATCCCTTTCCAGCGCTATCGTCAACGGAAGCCGCGACGGCGCCTGATCTTCCGACACCCGAGCCCAGCCGCTACTGGCCGCCGCGCTGAAGGTGGCACCGGCCGGGCGACGCCGGTCCCGAGATCTCACGCGTCCGCTCGACCGAACTTGTGAACAAACGAGAAACATGGTTGGCCCGGCACCCTGACTTGCTTGGGTTGGAGCAGATCGCAGCCGGTTACCCGTCCCGCACACGCTTTCTGACCGACCCGACCCTTGACCCGCCGGATGCCACAAGCGACCAGGCGGGTGTGCCGCTGCTGGACCAGAATTACCTGATTCTCTCCACTATTCACGTCGCCAAGGGCCAGGAATGGAAGTCGGTTTTCGTGCTGAACGTGGTGGACGGCTGCATGCCGTCGGATCTCGGCACCGGCACGACTGCCGAGATCGAAGAGGAGCGACGCCTGCTCTATGTCGCGATGACACGCGACAAAGACACGCTGCACCTGATCACCTCGCATGGCTTCTTTCCTTACGGCCATTCGACCCTGGGAGACCGGCACGTCTACGCTGCGCGCTCGCGGTTCATTCCCGCCAGCCTGCTGCTGTTGTTCGAGCGCATGACCTGGCCCGTTCTTGCGACCTAGGTTGCACGGCAGGCTGCCCTTAACCAGGTCAAGGTCGATGTCAGCGCACGCATGCGCAGCATGTGGCGCTGACGGCATTCGCCCATCGAAGTCAAAGAAACGCCGCCGCTGAGATGATAGGAACTCGCCGGATGCGTTGACCCGGTGACTTTCAATGGCGGCCACCGACGTTCGGGAAGCTGGACGTTTATGAGCACGAATGACGTCACCAAAATACTCCAGCTGCCTTCGCCTGGTGGCTTGAAGGAGAGCCTCGGAATGTTGCGAGGGATCTGGGCCACGTAGTTAGAGGTCCTAGCGACGGCCCTCGACCCAACTGCGACATTGGGCGATGCAGTCCCTATGTCCGGGTTGGGTCGAGGCTGTGTGAAAACGCTCGACCTGATGCATGGTTATAGGGCGCCGCGGTGAGGATCGCGTGGAGGGTCGGCATTCTCTTCGGCCTTACGCTTGGATCGCTTGGAGGAGTGCTCCAGTCCCCATGATCGCGAGTACCCGCTTTATGTTGTAGGCCAATACTTGGAAGCTCATTTCGGTGCTAACTCGCTTGAGCGTTCGTGTCAGGAAGTGCGTGGCACCCATCCACGCCTTGAGCGTGCCAAACGGATGCTCGGCGGTTTGCCGTCGCAGCGACATCGCCTGCGGGACCTGATCAAGGCGCTTCTGCATCGCCTCCAGGACTTCCTCGTGCTCCCATCGCCTAACGCGACGCTCCTTGCCCGTCGTGCACTGGTGCTTGATTGCGCAGCTCCCGCAATCGTCCCGCCAGTAAACCCTAATCAGCATGTCGTGCTCGACGGTGTTGGACCGGAACGGCAGATCTTTGCCGGCGGGGCAGCGATAGACGTCCTTGCGCGGCAGATAGACAAAGTCCTGTTTGCCAAACCGGCCCGCGACCATCGCACTGGAGGTTAGCGTCCTGGGAACATAGGGCACGATGCCTTCGCTCTCAGCGGTGAGTATTTGCTTGCCGGAGAAGTAGCCCCGGTCAGCGATTACCATCAGTTGATCACGTCCGACAGCCGCCCGCGCTTGCCGCGACATCGACACAAGCTGCGCCCGGTCATTGCCAACATTGGTGACATCGTGCGCCACGATCAGATGATGCTCAGCATCGACTGCGAACTGGACGTTGTAGCCAACGACCCCGGTGCCCTTGCCGCTGGTCGCCATCGACCGCGCATCTGGGTCGGTCAACGAGATCTGATGATCCGGCGCCTGCTTGATCGCCTCCTCCAGGGATTGCAACCATTGCATCTGCTTGTGCAGAACTTCGATCTTCTCGGCCAGCCGGACCGACTTGCCGCTTGCCGCGCTCCCCTCCTGGCGATCGGCGCTCTCCATCGCCGCCATATAGCGGGCGATGCTCTCCTCGACCTGCTTGAGACGGGCGCGCAGCTTGGCCGGGGTAAAGTTCTTGTCGCGGCTGTTCACCGCCTTGAACTTGCTGCCGTCAATGGCGGCAAGTGCGTCCGAGAGCAGTCCCATGGTGCGGCAGAGAAGAACGAACTGCCGGCAGGTTGCTCGGATCGCCGGGCCGTTGTCGCGGCGAAAATCGGCGATCGTCTTGAAGTCGGGCACGAGACGGCCGAGCAACCACATCAGTTCAACATTCCGCCGTGCTTCACGTTCCAGGCGGCGGCTGGAGGGAATGCGGTTCAGATAGCCATAGATGTAGAACTTCAGCAGCGTGCCTGGGTGGAAAGCAGGGCGTCCCGTCTCCGCTGGAGTGGCGCGCCTGAACCCGAGCTCGGCCAAGTCCAGCCTCTCGACGAATGCCTCGACCACCCGAACAGGATTGTCCTCATCGACGTAGTCGTCGACGTCTTCTGGCAGCAAGAAAGTCTGGCGCCGATCCAAGCCTTCAATGTAGCGCGTCATTGTCGCGATTCCGGTGCAGCTTCGCCCACATGACTCGCACATCGGCGACAGGTTGGGTACCCTTTGCCGACAGTTTTCACACAGCCTCGGTCGAAACGCCACCCGCAGCGTCCGCAGGGCCTTCGCCTCGTCAGCTCCTGGGAATCAAGAGGGGAGCGCCGACCAGAAATTTGATGCATCACCATTCGCCTAGGGCTCGACCAGGTCCGGTCCTTCCCTAAGTCGGCGCGCAGCGATACGAGCTTGCGGCTGAAGATCGCCGCAGTGAACGCGCATCGTCCATTTCTTTGAACACCGCAACCCGCGGGCTAGGTCATCGGTCCTGCTCACGCTGCAATTATGCGGTTATTGCCGCGCTGGCGAACGCCATCCAATCCAATTCGCGATTGCCGATCAGAGCCACATACGAAGAAAGCCCGCCAGAGGCGGGCTTTCCATGTTAGCCTTTGACGATGAGGGGGGGCTTTCGCCCGCATTCTCAAAGCCGATGTTGCACTATATGGTCGGATACTACGTTTAGTCAATGGGTTGACGCCTTGGGGGCTCCCGTTGCTGGGAGACCCGTATGCCGTTCACGTCCGAGGAGATCCGCGACCTCCCTTTTGTCATATCCCCGCCGCGGTTCGCCACTTACCTGCAAGCGACCGGAAATGACCGGGAGCGCGCTGGCCCTCTACGAGTGGAATCTAACGCTCTCGGCCGCCTTCGTCGTCCCCCTCCAAGTCTGCGAGGTGGCGGTGCGTAATGGCGTCGTTGAGGCCATCGAGATGGTTCATGGAGCCACTTGGCCCTGGTCCAATGGCTTTCTCCGCAGTCTACCCCGCCCGCGGCGAAGCTTCGACTACAATCCTGAAGCGGACCTGCGGTCGGTGGCCGCTCGCCAGCCCACGACCGGCAAGGTTGTCGCTGACCTGAAGTTTGCTTTCTGGGAGCAGCTGTTCACCGCCGGGCAGGATAGCCGGCTTTGGAACGCCCACCTTCGGTCGTCATTTCCTGGCATCCCGGCGTCGCTTCCGGTCCCTCAGGCCCGGGCAACGGCGCACAGCGATCTGAAGGCAATCCGGCTCCTGCGCAACCGGATCGCCCATCACGAACCGATTTTTAGTCGGAACATCGCCGATGAATACCAGCGCATTCATGAGTTGATTGCGTGGCGGAGCCCCGTGGCCGCAGCCTGGATGGACCGCAAGCAAGAGGTCACGGCTTTGATCCCCCTCAAGCCTTAGGGAAAGTTGCCAGCGGTTGCTGTGTCGCGGCTTCATGCGCGGTTCCAAGCCCGGCCTCGGCCGAGGTGCCCAAATTACGCCGGGCCTGACGGACGACGACATCCAGGTGTGCCATGGCCTCCTCGAGCGCCGTGTAATCGAAGGCCCGGCGCTCGACCGGCGTCAGGGGTGGCAACGGCGAGGGCGCCATCTCGGGCGCGTCATGCTCGATCTCATAACGCTGCCGGCCGGGGCCTCTCCCTGGTTCGGGTCGATAGGGCGGTCTCACCACCTCCCGGAGCGGCGCCAGGCCCGCAAGCGCGAAGAGCCGCCGCTTCGAGCGATGGGTGACCTCGACCGCGATCTCCGCCGCGACCAGCGTATCCAGGATGCGGATAGCATTCTTAAGTGCGATGCCCAGCACCCGGGCCAGAGTCGTCGCCGACAGCACAGGGGCGGCCCCCAGAACATCGACCGCCCGGGCGTCGTGCGCGTCTTTGCGGCGACCGGCCATCGCCCGCCGCGCTGAGAACCAGGCGCGCTCGAGGGCGTACAGCAGGTCGAGGCCATCCGCCGCCTCGCGCTCAATCGGGCCGAGAAAGGCCGGAGCCCACAGCTCCCAATCCCAGGATTGCTCGGCGCGCAGGGACGCCGCCCCGGTGAGCGGCACGGGCAGCCGGAGGAGGTGATGCTTGCGCCAGAAGCGGATCATCGCCGCGCGCATCGAGGCCCGGGTCTCCCCCGCCTCAACCCATGCACGGAAGCCCATTGCCGCGGCAATCAACGGCGGCAGGGAGGCGGGCTGCATAGCCAGCATCGCTTCGGCGCGCTGGATTTCGCCTTCCTGGTCGAAATCGGGTTCGACCATCCATTGATGCAAGGCGAGCGCGGCGCGCGCGATCCAGGATATCGCCGCAGTCGATGATCCTGAGATAGGGGCCCATGCGCAGCCGCAGACCTTCGAGTGTGGCGGCGAGGTGCCATGGGTCGATCAGCTGGCCATCCACGCTGGCCTGCTGGCGGACGGCGTCCACGCGGGCGCGGTAGAGGACGGCGTTCGCCAGGGGATGGCCGGCAAGAGCCTGGTCGAGGCGGGATACAGCGGATGAGGCATCGGCGAGCGCACCCGCCAACACCATCGGATCAGTCGCCGCAGCGGATCGTCGGTGATGGCGTCCATGGGAGGTGGCTTGATCCAGAAATCGAGATTAGCGACGGTCCATCGCCAGTCAGAAAGGGCGATGCAAGAAGCCGTCCTCTCAACGCGTTACACGCGAACTTACGGATAATAGCCTTATCCGTCAAATAACCCTTTTATTTTTTGTGGGCCCCTGCCCCGGCTTTGCCGGATAACCTACTTTCGATAACCTGTCTTGTCGAAGATAGGCGAGTGTTATTTGGACATTACTTCAAAGGATGCGAATGCGCGCATAGGAATACTGTGTGCATGCGAACGGCCAAAGGGGAAGGGGGGGCGACAAGCATGCCAAGCTTGTGCCCTTCGCTAAAACGAGAGCGAATTGCAGTGGAAGGGTAGGGCAGGGATCGCCACCGACGCGTGGGTCTGACGCAATTTAGGTTTCGAAACACCTGCGGTTCGATTTGATCATGCCGATGCGGATGGGGATACATAGGGGGTGGTGCTCGCGAGATGCTGAAACGGCGGCCGGCGCTTAGACCGCCATTGGGTTCGTGTCGCGGTCTACGCTGATATTAAATGCCGGTGACGTCGCTCGCGCGATTGGACGTCAGGAAACCATCAAGATTGGCAGTCACGTCTACCAGCACGGCAACCCCGACAATCACGAAATCTGGACAGCTGCGGCCACGCCTTCGGGGGACACGGTCGTTCTCCGCAAGGTCCGATTGATGCCCGATATCCTTGCGCCATGCGGTGCATAAATTTTAGCGAGACAGTCGGGTGCCCGCATCAGAGGCCGCGTCGACCAACTCGGCAGTAATTTAACATAATCTTCCTCGCCAGATGACCACGCGGCAGATCGTCAACGTCGATGCACGCAAGTCCGCCCCGACTGATTTCCCGGTCATGCGCCGCCTGGCGATGCGGTTCCGCGGCCCGCTCCGTGGTGGCACGGTGGAAAAGTTGGACGCCTAGCTAAAGGATGCACACCGGTCCGGCATCTATGGCATGAAGCGCTTTGCCACGGCATTGCGGCACGACATCGAGGCCGTGCGGAATGCCCTGCTGGAAACGTGGAGCAATGGACAGACCGAAGGCCAGATTAACAGGCTCAAGACGCTGAAGAGGGCCATGTACCATCGTGCTGGTGTCGATCTGCTTCGCGCCAGGTTGATGCCGCTGCACAACTGATGTTTGCACCAAAAGTGAATCAGAGCCTCAGTTGCGGCTGCATGACAGCTTCGACCTCGCAAGACGCTGGAATCCTGGATGATCCGTGCCGATCGGCCTGGGGACGAGCTGTTGCGGTCTCGCGACGGGCGTATAGTCGGATCTGCCGGCCACAACCTGCAGACGCCGGCTTCCGCCGCGGTAGTTTGAAACCGAACAGCGATCAGAGCTTGCCGACCTCTTCGAGGATGGCCCGCACCGTCTTCAACGGCAACGCTAGCTTCAGCGGCGCATCCGCGAGCCGCAGGGCTCCATAGCTTTCATACCAGACAACGGCGCGGTCGCTCTTGGCGTCGATCAGCATGACGACGCCACCGGCCTCGGCGGCAACGCGCAGGCATCGCCTACCGACCGCGAGCAGGAGTTGGCCGCCAAGCCCTTGCCCCTGCAGCTCCCTGTGTGTGGCGAGGCGTGCGAGCAGGAAACCGCCCACGTCGTGACGCGGCAGGCCTTTAGTCGCAGATCCCGGCAGCCGGTCGTAAGCGATGGAAGAGGGAACGAGGCTATAGAAGCCGAGCACCCGGCCGGGATTGGCGTCGTCGATCGCGCAGAAGGTTTTCGCACCTCCGCTCTCATGGCTCTTGCGCGCATGTTTCTGGAGAAATTCGTTCAGCTCGGCATCTCCGCAGTCAAACTCCTTCCGATCGAGCGCCTTCGCGATCGGCTCTTCATGCCATGCGGGCAGCGTCATATGGATTTTGGCAACGCCCGCGCAGCGGCTCGCAGTCGCGCATTCGGCGCCGGTGGATTTTCCAGTAGCTCCATGACCCGCGTGAAGTCGCGTTCCGAGACCGTGACAACCTCGGCTTCATGGATCACGGCTTCGGCCTCGCGCAGCGCCGATTGAGTGACGAAGTTGGTCAGATCGGTATTGCGAAGCGCGGCCGCCCGAATCAGGCGCGCCTTCACCTCCGGCCGGACCCGAAGGTTCATTCTTTCGTTATCATCGACAGCATTGCGCGGCATGATGGTCTCCTCAGGCTCCGTACTCATCCAAAGCGTACAGAATGTGATCCCGATTATCAATCTTTGTGAGGCTTGATTGCGTACAGCGGCAACTATCTAAGGACCTGATCGCCCGCCGTCATCGATCACCGGAGCCTGCTATCACCGCACACCCTCGGTGCATGTAGCACTTCCCCACTCGAGACCGGCCCTTCGAGCATCATGGGTTCCCTCGGCGCCGAGCCGTGTCGTGTGCGCCGAACCACGGCGTCCAGATGGGCCATGGCGTCCTCCAAGGCCGTGTAGTCAAAGGCACAACGCTCCATGGGCGTGAGAGACTGTAGAGGCGGAGGGTCCGTGTCCGGAGCAGCCTGCTCCCTCTCATTCCTCGGCCGTCCACGGCCGCGCTCCTGCTTGGCCCTGTAGGGCGGCTTCACCACGTTCCGGATCGGCGTCAAACTTGCGAGGGCGAAGAGGCGGCGTTTCGAGCGGTGCGTGACCTCGACCGCGACCAACGTATCCAGGATGCGGATGGCGTTCTTCACGGTGATCCCGAGCACGCCGGCCAGCGTCGTGGCCGACAGCAATGGGGCTGCCGCCAGGACATCGACAGCATGCGCATCATGGGCGTCTTTGCGCCGATCC
>NZ_DATJJK010000036.1:0-4548 GCF_035492295.1 Acidisoma sp.
CCCATCCATTCGATCAAGAGCCAGAGATGGGGTGGGTCCTGTCCTTGTCGATTGGCAAGGCCGTTCGCGCTGCCTAGAGGTTGCGCATGACCCCCGCGATCATGACCCGGCAGATGGACAAGGCGGCCGGCGCCGCACCGGCGGGCGCCGAGCCGCTCGCCCTCTACGTCCACTGGCCCTTCTGCCTCGCCAAATGCCCCTATTGTGACTTCAACAGCCATGTGCGGGAGGTGATTCCAGAGACGCGCTTCCGCGCCGCACTCCTGGCCGAACTCGAATGGGAGGCGACGCGGCTCGGCCCCCGGCCGCTGCGCTCCATCTTCTTCGGCGGGGGCACGCCGAGCCTGATGTCCCCCGAAACGGTCGGCGCCCTCATTGCCCGGGCGCGGGCGCTTTTTGCCGCCGCGCAGGATCTGGAGATCACGCTCGAAGCCAATCCGACCAGCATCGAGGCCGGACGTTTCCAGGGCTATCGTGATGCCGGGGTCAACCGCATTTCGGTTGGAATTCAGAGCCTGAACGATGAGGATCTCCGCCGTCTCGGCCGCCAGCATTCCGCCCCCCAGGCGATCGCCGCCCTGGAACTGGGGCGAAAACTGTTCCCGCGCATCTCCTTCGACCTGATTTATGCCCGGCCTGGCCAGACCGAGGCCGCCTGGAGGGCGGAGCTGGCCCAGGCCCTGGATCTCGCGGCCGATCACCTCTCGCTCTACCAACTCACCATTGAACCAGGCACGGTCTATGAGGGGTTGCATCGCCGGGGCGAGATCGTGTTGCCGGACGAAGAGACGGCGGCGCGGCTGTATGAGGTCACGGTATCGGAGGCGGCGCGTTACGGGCTGCTTCCCTACGAAGTCTCGAACTACGCGAAGCCCGGTTCCGAGAGCCGGCACAATCTGGCGTATTGGCGCTACGGCGATTACGCCGGCATCGGGCCCGGGGCGCATGGCCGTCTCAGCCTGGCCGGGGGGCTGATTGCCACCCGCCGCCATCGTGCTCCGGAAATCTGGGCGGAGCGGGTCGAGCAGCAGGGCCACGGTTCAGGTCAGGATACGGTTGTGACCGCGGCCGAGCGGGCGCAGGAGATGCTGCTTATGGGCTTGCGGCTTTCCGAGGGCGTCTCCGCCGCGCGATTTGCGGCGCGGACGGGTATGCCCCTCATCAAGGCGCTCGATCCTGGGATTCTCGCGGCCGCGATCGAAGAGGGCTATCTCGAGCAGGAGGGGGACCGCCTGCGCGCAACGCCCGAGGGGCGAATGCGGCTCGACGCGCTGCTCGCGGCGCTTTTGCTCTGAACCCCTCTCAGGGTACGACGGCAAAGAACAGAAAAACCGCGAAAACGGCGAGGTGAATGGCTCCCTGCAGAATGGAGGTGCGGCCGGTCGCGACCGTCAGGGTGCTGAGCAGCAGGGTCAGCGCCAGAAGCACGGTCTCCTTCTGATCGAGGCCGAGGGTCAGCGGCTGGGCGATCAGGATCGAGACCGTCGCCACCACCGGAATAGTGAGGCCGATGCTGGCAATGGCCGAACCAAAGGCCAGGTTGAAGCTTGTCTGTAGCTGATCGCGCCGCGCCGCGCGCATCGCCGCGAGGCCTTCCGGTAAGAGGACGAGGGCGGCGATGACGACGCCGACCACGGATTCCGGTGCGCCCGACTGAGCGACGACCGCTTCCACGCTGGGCGACAGGCCCTTTGCCATGCCGACCACGGCGACGAGGGAGAGGACCAGCAGGCCGAGGCTGAGCAGCGTCAGCTGCATCGTCGGGGGTGCCACCTCATGCACATCGGCGGTCTCGTTCTCGGGCAGAAAATAGGCGCGGTGGCGCACCGTCTGTACGAAGACGAAGACGCCATAGAGGACCAGGGATTCGATGGCGACGAATTTGAGCTGGGCGACGGAGAAGGTCGCCCCTGGCGCGGTGGTGTAGTTCGGCAGGACCATTGTCAGCACGGAAAGCGCCGCCAGCTCGGCGAGCGCGCCGTTGGCGCCCTGGATGCGGAACTCCTGCTCGCCATGCCGCGCCGCGCCGATCAGCGTACAAATACCCACCACGCCGGTGCAGACGATCATGACCGCGGAGAAGACGGTATCCCGCGCGAGGGCGGCCTTTTCGGCCCCGCCGCTCAGCATGACGGAGACGATCAGCGCTACCTCGATGATGGTGACGGCGACGGCCAGCACAAGCGTGCCGAAGGGTTCGCCGACCTTGTGGGCGATGACTTCCGCGAAATGCACGGCGGCGAAGACGGCGCCCCCCAGTGCGAGGATGAACAGCGGCAGCAGGAGGCCGCTGACCGGCAAGACGGCCTTGAGTCCGAGCAGCAGCCAGGCCAGGAGGGGGAAGGCCCAACTCCACCAGGGGATTGTTTTCACGCGCTCGCTCTCCGCTCGGCTTTCTCTCTTGGAAGCCTGAAGCGCAGGCCGGGGTCAATCGTTACTGAGCGATGGAAGCCCGATCAGCGGCGAACTCGCGCATGAAGATTGCGATAGCGGAGTGGATGCGGGCGCTGACCATCTGCTCGGTCGGCGGCCCGCCGATCTCGGCGAGCTGGCGCCAGTGGAAGGCGCCGATCGCGAGGGAGACCAGCATCGAGACCGCCTCGGGCAGGTCTGGCAGACGAAAGACGCCCCGTGCGGCCTGCGCGCCGAGCCAGGCTCCGAGGTTTTCCTCAAGCCGCAGGCAATGATCCTTGAAGATCTTGCTAACCTCGGGGAGCTTGCCGGCGCTGGCAAGGACAAGCCGGCAGAGTGCGACATGGTTCGGAGCCAGGACCTGCTTCGCCAGATGGCGCAGCATATGCTCGAGCGCCGCCTCCGGCGGCTGGGCCTCGACCGAGGGCAGAGGGGCGGGCACCGTCAGCCGATCCAGCAGCAGCGCGCGGACGAGCTCGGTCTTGGAAGCGAAGACCTGGTAGATCGTCTTCTTTGACATGTTGGCGGCGCGGGCGATGTCCGACATGGTTGTGCCGGCATAGCCGCGGGTCAGGAACATGTCCTCTGCGGCCGCGAGAAGCATCGCTCGGCGTACATGATCGGGGATTGCCCGAGGATGCCGCGCTTCGGCTTGGGGAGCGGCAAAGCTCGGAAGCACCGGGCTTGCCTCGATCCAGTCCATCACGATACGCACCTTTCACAATCGATCCGGTGGAGCGATCATGGGCCTGGCACCCAGATTTGTGTTCGGCGAATTTTGGTTGCTTTAGCTTTTCTTAAGCTTTCCCGCGAGGGAAGTGCTGACCGGCGAAGTCCCTGGACCGCGCATCTCTCCCATCACCACCATCCCGCCGCTGAGCAGGATGAGGCCGGCGCCGAAGAAGACGCCAAGTGCCGGGATGTCGCCGAACAAGCAATAGCCGAAGACAAAACTCCAGAGCAGGCCAGAGAATTCCATGGGTGCTACGGCGCTCGCCTGCGCCAGGCGCACGCTCTTGATGAGCAGGAGCTGTGCCGCGGTGGAGAGGAAGCCCAGGCCGAGCATCAAGAGCAGCGCCGGCAGGCTCGGCGTCTTCCATAGAAAGGGCAGCGTGATTCCGCAGCCGACGAGAAAGAGGAGGGCGATGACGAAGACCTGGTCCCAGCCGCGCAACTCGGCCGAGATCTGGCGCATCAGGATCATCGCGTAGGCCCAGATGATGGCCGCAAGGCCGACGCAGAGCGCGGGCAGGACCGGGTTAGAGCCATGCGGCCGCGCCGCCAGGAGCACGCCCAGGAAGCCGATACCGAGGGCGACCCAGCGGACGACCGTTACCCGCTCGCCGAGCAGAGGGCCAGCCATGACGGCGATCAGCAGCGGACTCGCAAAATAGATGGTGATCATCTCGGCGAGACCGAGATAGCGGGCGGATGAGTAGTAAAGCAGCCAGGCGGCGAAGGTCAGGAAGGCGCGCAGCAGAAGTTTGCCCCGCATGGGGGAGAAAAGCCCCCGCGTCACCACGCCGCGTCCGCCAAGGGAGAGGCAGAGCACCACCACCGTCAGGCTGCGCATGAAGAGGATTTCCGGTGCATCGATTTTCGCGACCAGAAGCTTCACCAGCGCATCATGGAGGGAGAAGGCGAAATAAGCGATCAGCGCCAATAGCAGGCCGGCCGCGGTCGGGCGCTGTTCGAGGCGTGCCCGCAGCTCTGACCAAGCTGTGTCCAGACCGAACCCACGCGCCGTTCGCCGCATTGCGCTCCCCCCCGAGCAGCCATGATTGCCACGATCGTCATGGCTTGAAGCACTCTTGTTGCTGCATGGCAGAGGCTTTGCTTGCAAAGCATATTTGATCGGCCAGACAGCAAGCCCCTTTGTGTCGTAGGATTAGCGATGGATAAAAACGGCCGCCCGTTTCCGCCTTACCCGCCCGCCATTCTTCCGCAGGGATTGGACAGCCGCTCCGCCGCCGTTCTGCGCGAAATCGTCGAGCAATATGTCGAGACAGGGGAGCCGGTGGGCAGCCGCACGCTCTCGCGTCGTCTGCCGCTGGCTCTCTCGCCAGCCACTATCCGCAACGTCATGGCCGATCTGACCGATGCCGGGTTGCTCTACGCGCCGCATACCTCGGCCGG
>NZ_DATJJK010000037.1:0-6009 GCF_035492295.1 Acidisoma sp.
CTGCGCGCTCTCGCCCGGCGCCGCGAGAAGCGCGCCGTCTGTCACCGTCGCGGCGGCGAGGCCCTCGCTGCCCAGGAACAGAGGCGCGCTGCCACCGGGCCAGTCGGCGAAATGCCGCCAACCCCGGGCGGTGACGTCGAAAAGATCGAGGCCGGCTTTGATGGACGCGGCCCCTCCGGAATCCTTCAGAAATACGTCAAACCAATCCAGCTGCAGGCGGTCGATCTCGGCGTCCCCCGCCGGGCCCATATCGCCGCCCGAGGCGCGGCCCCAGGGGAGATGGGGCCATGGACCGACGACGAGGCGCTGTGGCTGCGCGGTCCGCGCGCGGGCGCTCGCGAACCCATCCAGCGTGCCCATCAGCATCGTGTCGTACCAGCCGCCGATATGGAGCATCGGCACGTCCATGGATTTGCCGGTGAGCGCACCGCGCGGGGAGATGGCATGCCAATAGGACGCCTCTGCGCCGTCATGCTCCACCCAATCGGCGAAATGCCCGAGCGCACGATAGCGTCGGAGGATATCCGGGAAGGCGGGCGTGTCGTCCATAAGCGGCAGGGATTTGGCGGCGCGGGAGAGGGCGGCGAAGGCCTCGGCCTCGCCATCATGGGCTGCGCGGATCGCCGCCATCTGAATGCCCCAGCCGATGCTGTCGGCCAAGCGAAAGGCGCCACCCTCATAAGCCCAGTCGCCCTGCACGTCCCAGCCGATCATGACCGGGCAGAGGGCGGCGAGCTTCGCCCCGCCGGCCAGCGCCAGAAGCTGCGTCATACCCTGATAAGAAAAGCCGTACATGCCGACGCGGCCGTTCGAGCCGGGCAGGCCGGCGGCCCAGGCGACGGTCTCCGCACCGTCCGCAATCTCCGTCTCGAACGCCATGAAGCGCCCTTCGGAGGTGCCGGTGCCACGCACATCCTGGATCACCACCAGATAGCCTTGCGCCGCGTACCAGCGCGGATGGGCGAAGACGACGGTGGAAGCGATGCGGCGGCCATAGGGCTGGCGCATGAGCAGTACGGGGAAGGGACCGCCCGTGGCGGGGCAATAGAGATCGGCATCCAGCCGCACGCCGTCGGCGAGCATGAGGGAGACGGTTTCGGGGCCCAGGACCTTCATCATGCGGCTTGCCTTCCGGGAAAGCGCAGGCGGGGTTGCAGCTCGGTCGCGATGAGGCGGAGCGAACGCTGCACCGCGTCCGTCGGCAGGCCCGGCAGTTGGGGCATGAGGTCCAGCCGGTCGAGACCGAGCAGGTCGATATGCGCGTTGAGGCGTTCGGCCACCTCATCCGGCCGGCCGACCAAAAAATCGACCTGACGGCGGCGTTCCTCGGGCGTGTCCGCGGTTTCGGGCAACAGGCCCTCGGCCACCGCCTGGGCGTGATAGCCTTTGTTGCCGAGCGCGGCGAAGTAAAGCTCGGTCGCCTCGGCGCATTGGGCGACGGCTTCCGCATGGGTTTCCGCGAGGAAGACAAGGCGCACGCCGCGTGCCTCGCCCTGTCCGCCGGCGGCGCGATAGCGGCGCACGAAACGCGCCTGGGCGATGCCGATCTCCGCTTGTCCCACGACGAAGTTCAGCCCGCGTTCGGCGGCGAGTGCGATGCTCTCGTCATCCCGCGCCGCGATCCACAGCCGCTGCGCCAGATTGGGCTGTGCTGCGAGGGACAAGGACATCTCGCCGGTGAGGAAAAACAGAAGTTCGGAAAGCTGGCGGCGGAAGCGGCGGGATTTCTCCTCCCGACTCTCAGGGCTGCCGGGCAGCGTCGGCCCCTGGCCGATGCCGAATTCCACCCGGTCCGGTGCCAGGAGTTGCAGCATCATCATCTCCTCCGCCGCGCGGCGGGCGTCCGTCGCGAAGAGCTTCACCCCGGTGCCGACGGTGATGCGCGGCAGGCGGGCGGCGAGATGGGCGAGAAACACCTCTGCCGCCGGCACCCGGCCATGGAAGGCGCCGGAACTGGGCGACAGGTGATGCTCGCCGATCCAGACCGACGCAAAGCCGAGGGATTCGACCAGGGCCATTTCGCCGATCGCTGTTTCCAGCACCGCGCGATCCGAAAGCGCGGTCGCACCCCACATCTGGTTGAAGAGGCCGAGTGGCGGTGACGCCGGGATCATGACAGCCCCTCCGTCGGGTCATGCGCCCAGGGCATTACCCGTCGTTCCAGCAGCACGACGAGACCGACGAGCACCATGCTGCTGAGCGTCGCGACGAGCACGGCGGCCCAGACCTCGTCCGACTTGTACTCGGCACCGGCGAAAACGATGAGATAGCCGAGGCCGCGATTGGCCGCGACCCATTCCGCGACGATCGCCGCCAGGAAGGAGGAGCAGGCCGAGAATTTGAGCGCTGTGAAGATGAAGGGCAGGGCCGCCGGCAGGCGCACCATCCAGAGCTGCTGCCAGCCGCTGGCATCGAGGCTGTGCATGAGTTCGCCCATATCGGCCTCCGCGCTGCGCAGGCCGCGCATCGCGTTCACCAGCATCGGGAAGAAGACGAGGAAGATGGCAACGAGGATTTTCGGCTCCATGCCATTGCCGAAGCCGATGATGAGGGCGGGCGTGACGGCCACGATCGGCACCGCTTGTGCGGCCATCGCGAGTGGAAGGATGGCGCGGCGGGTTGTCGCGGAGGTTACGAAGACGACAGCGAGAAGCAGGCCGAGGGTATTGCCGAGGAGGAGGCCGATGATCGCCTCCGCCGCCGTGATGCCGGCATTGCTCGCGATGAGCCCCGGCTGGTTCCAGAAGACACCGAAGACGGCAGCAGGGGAGGGCAGCACCAGCGGATCGACCCAGCCGAGGCCGGTCGCGGCCCACCATAGAACAAACAGGGCCAGCAGCACGCCGGCCGGCCCCGCGATACGCGCGGCGCGGCTCATGCGCGGCCCTCCGCTTCCGCCCAGGGGGTGGCCAGGCGCTCGACCAGGGAGACGACGCCGACGAGCATGAGGGTCAGGGTCGCGGTGACGACGACGGCAGCCCAGAGCGTCGGAATCCGGAAATACTGGCCAGAGAGCACGACGAGATAGCCGAGGCCCAGATTGGAGCCGATCCATTCTCCGACGATGGCGTTGATGAAGCTCGCGGTAGCGGCCACGCGCAGCGCCGCGAAGAAATAGGGCGCGGCCGCAGGCAGCTCGATCATCAGCAGGCGCTGCAACCGGTTGGCCGCGAGGCTGTGCAGCAACTCGTGATAGCCGCGATCGGCCGCGCGCAGCCCGCGGGTCATGTTGATCAGCATCGGAAAGAAGGCGGTGATGGCGACGAGGGTGAGGATCGCCGGCATGCCGCGCCCCATGACGAGCACGATGAGCGGCGTGATGGCGATGAGCGGCACCGCCTGGGTGGCGAGCGCCAGCGGGAAGAAGCAGAGACGCAAAGTCCGCGAGGCGGTGAGCAGCACGGCGGCGAGCAGCCCGAGGACGGAACCGATGACATAGCCGCTGAGCGCTTCTCGCGTGGTGGCAAGGCCATGGCGGAGCAGGACGCTCCGCTCGCTGACCAGGGTGGCGGCAAGCTTTCCCGGCGCGGGCAGCAAGTAATTCGGAATCATCCCTTGCGCGCTCACCCAGGTCCAGACGGCGAGAGCAAGGAGGATCAGCGCGGCGGGCGGCAGGATGATGGCCGCCGCATGACGTGTCTTCTCTGGGCGGGCACTCATGCGCGGGAAATTCCGACCGAGCGCCAGGGGCGGCGGCCGAGATGGGCGACACCCGCCCGCGCGGCAAGCGCATCGGCAGCGGCACGCGAGCGGGCACGCACGGCACCCTCGTCCACCGTCGTCATCCGTCCGTCCCGCATGACGATGCGACCGTCGATCAGGACGGTCGAAACCTCGTGGCCGAGGGCGGAATAGACCAGCGCCGAAACCGGGTGATGCACGGGTCCGATGGCGAAACCATCAGTATCGATGACCGCGATATCGGCCTTCTTGCCGATTTCAATGGAGCCGATGTCGTGATCGAGGCCGATCGCGCGGGCGCCGTCGATCGTCGCCATTTCCAGCGCCTTTTCGGCCGTGATGATTTCCGGGTTACGATGATGGCCCTTCTGGATGAGGGACGCGAATTTCATCGCCTGGAACAGGCTGTGATTGTTGCTGCTGGCGGGCCCGTCCGAGCCGAGGCCGACGGTGACACCGGCATCCAGCATGGCCGGAATGGGCGGCACGCCGGAAGCGAGATACATGTTGCTGCAGGGATTGTGGGACACCCGCGTATCATGACGGCGCAGCAGGTCGATATCGTTGCCGGCGCATTGCACGCAATGGACGGCAAGCACGTCCGGCCCCAGGAAGCCGATTTCGCTGAGCAGCTCCGTATCCGTGCAGTGAAAGCGGGACTGGGACTGTTCGATCTCGAAAGCGGTTTCGGCGACATGGGTGGTGATAAAGGCGCCTTCCTCATCCGCGAGGCGCCGCGTGGCGCGCAGCGTTTCGGCATCCAGCGCCCAGATCATCGACGGCGCGAGACCGACCTGCACGCGGCCGCCGAGCTTGTTATTGGCGCGGATGACAGCGCGTGCATCGCCCAGCGCCTGTTCGGGCGTTTCGATGAGGGGAACCGGAATGCCGAACTCGGCGCCTGTGGTCAGGAAGCCACGGCAGACGCGGCCACGAATGCCCGTCTGCCGAAAGGCATCGATCACCGGCTGGGTAAGACCCGGCCGGGGGTGGGCATACATGAAATCGACCAGCGACGTGACACCGGAGCGGATCGATTCCACGCAGCCGTGGAGCGCTGCGGCGGCAACATCCTCCTCCGTCAGCTCGGCCGCGGCCGGCCCTGTCATGCAGGTGAACCAGTCCTTCAGCACACGGTCATCTCCCAGACCCTTGAGCAGGGTCTGGAAGAGATGCGTATGCGTGTTCACCATCCCGGGGATGACGATACGGCCACGACAGTCGACGATCTCCGCCATCGGCTCGGCCGCGACAAGCGCCGCCCTGCTGCCGATGCCAGCAATGCGGTCCCCCGTCACGAGGACGCTGGCCTGTTCCAGCACGTCCCGGCCGGGGTTCATGGTGACGACCCAGCCGTCCGCCAGGATGATGTTCATCGCTCTATCTGCCTCAGAACTTGGGCATATCGGCCTGTTCGAGGATCGAGGTGGTCAGCACACCGTCGAGTGGAACGAGATCCTTGGTGACCCCAGCGGCCTTCAGGTTCTCATCCGTCTGCGTCCAGATCGAGGGATCGAGCCAGAGGATGCCCTTCTCCTTGGTCAGCGGGCTTTCCATGAACTTCACCTGCTGCTCGGCCTGGAAGATCTGCTGCGTGCGGTCCAGCCCATCCACGAAATTGCCGTCGATGATGTAGTTCGCCGCAGCCTTCGGATCCTTATAGAAGCCGACCCAGCCTTTCGCCGTGGCGCGAAGAAATTTCACCAGCACGGCTTGGTTGTCAGGCTTCGCGAAGAAGGCGTCCTTGACGAAGAAGGAATCGACCTGGGAGTTGAGGCCGTAATCGCCAAGCGGCAGGATGGTGGTGGGCACGCCCGCCTGCTGCACGATCAGCGGCTCGTTGAAGGCGAAGGTGGTGATTTCGCAAGCGATACGCCCGGCGATGAGAAGGGAGACGTCGTTCGGCCCGATCGTCGTCGTCTTCACCTTGTCGAAGGGCACGTTGTTCTTGGACAGGAAGAGCTTGTAATAGGGCTGAGCATTGACTTTCACACCCACGGTCTTGCCGACGAGATCCGCGGGTTTGGTGACGCCGCTATCCTTGCGGCAGGTCATGGCGAGCGGCTGGGTTTGGAACTGGCCCGCGAAAACCTTGAACTTTTCGCCCTGGCCGATGCCGGCGAGGATCTGTTCCGGATTGGCGATGCCGATCTGTGCGATGCCGGCGGCGACCATCTGCACCTGATCCACGCCTTGCCCCGCCGGGATCAGCGTTACGTCCAGCCCCTCGGCCTTGTAATAGCCTTCCTTCAGCGCGTATTCCGGCCCGTACATCTCGACATCAGGGATATAGCCGAGCACGACGCGGAGCTTCGTCATCTCCGCCGC
>NZ_DATJJK010000038.1:0-4542 GCF_035492295.1 Acidisoma sp.
GAGGCTGCGTCCTTCGCTGGCCAGACAGGGCCGGAAGATTGGCTGCTGTTACAAGGCAATCTCTCGCTCCCCGCAACCGAGGCCGCTCTTCGGGCCAACAGCGCGCGCGTTATTCTCAATACCGCTCCACTTCGCTGGCCGGTGGCCGAACTTCTGGCCTCCTGCCATCTCGTCATCGCCAACACGGTGGAGGCCGAGAGCGTGACCGGGCTGACGGCCAAGGCCGCGGCCGCACGGCTCCTCGCGCTCGGCGCCCGGGCGGCGATCGTGACACTCGGCGGCGCGGGGGCCATTCTGGCCGAAAGCGGCACCATCCAGCGCTTCGCCCCGCCGCGCGCGCATGTCGTCGACAGTACCGGCGCCGGGGACACGCTGTGCGGTATGCTGGCGGCCGGGCTCGCGCGCGGCCTGCCTTTGCCGCGGGCTCTGGCCTTGGGCCAGATCGCGGCCGCCGATTGCGTGACTAGGCCGGGGGCCTTTGCGGCCCTGCCGTCAACCGCCTTTCTGCATGCGCTCTGGGAGGCCGCCTGACCGGGCCTCGCTGACCGGATAAACATTACAGATCGTTCATGAGAGGAATAATCCCCGACTTGGCCTGTCCACTCGAAAACAGCTGATCTGCAAGAGTGAGGCCCGAGACGCCAATGGCCCTATCCCGACAACGCCTGTTATGGTCCGCCCCCCGCAATCGCATCACGGTCGCCAGCCAGGTCACGAGCATGACGGGACCGAGACGCGGCTGGACCGGGTGATGGGACGCCAGACGATGGCAGACGCCGCAATTCTGATCGAGCCGCTGATCCCGGCATTGCGCCGCTATGGGGTGGGGCTGCTGCGGAACCGGTCGGCGGCCGACGATCTCGTCCAGGATACTTTGGAGCGCGCAATCTCCCGCTGGCATCAACGCCGGTCGGACGGCGATCTCCGCGCGTGGCTTTTCGCCATCCTCCACAATCTGGCCGTCAACCGTCTCCGCCAGTCTGCCCGTCGGGGCCAACACACGGCAATCGAGGATGTCGACCCGGGTCGCCTCGCGGAAAAGCCGCGCCAAGAGGAGGGCCTGGCCTATGCCGAGATCATGCAGGCCGTGCAGGCGTTGCCGGAGGAGTATCGCGCCGTCCTCCTCCTGGTCGCGGTCGAGGGCCTGTCCTATGCCGAAGTCGGGGCCGTGCTGGGCGTGCCGCTTGGCACCGTCATGTCGCGCCTGTCACGCGCGCGGGACCGGCTGTCCCGAATCATGGAAGCAGGGCATGGCAGCCCCGTCGTGCAGTTGCGGAGAGTGAAGTAATGGTCCGCCCGATCGCTGAAGAGGATCTCCACGCCTATGTGGACGGGCATCTTGACGAAGGCCGTCGCGGTGAGGTCGCGGCCTATCTCGCCCGCAATCCGGAGGAGGCCGAGCGTGTCGCGGGGTATGCGCGGCAGCGGGAGGCGCTGCGAGCCGCTTTCGCGCCTCTTGCCGAGGCGCCGATCCCACCCTCCCTCAATGTCGGGCGGATGATCGCGGCAGAGCGCGGACGGGCCCGCGCACGCTGGCGGATCGCTGCCGCCGCCTCATTGGCGCTCGCCCTCTTCGGAACGGGTGGAACGAGCGGGTGGATGCTTCGCGGCCGGGATGTCGTGCCCGAGACCGGGATCGCCGGACTCTCCCATGTCGCCGCCGAAAGCTGGAACGTCTTCGCGCCCGACGTGCTGCATCCGGTGGAGTTCCGCGCGGTCGAGCGTCCGGCCCTTATGAACTGGATCGCGACCCGCACCGGCACGCGCATCGTGGCGCCCGATCTCAGCGCCTCCGGCTTCCGCTTCATGGGCGGCAGGCTGGTGACGACGGGCCATGGCCCGGCCGCCCTGTTCATGTACGACGACGATCAGGGCACGCGCCTCGTGCTTCTTGGGCAGCCGATGCGAAAGCAGGACCGGAACGCGCCGATGGCACGGTTCGAGGACGCGCATGTGGCCGGATATTCCTGGGCGACGGACGGCGTCGGCTACAGCCTGGCCGGCCCGGCATCGGTCGCGCCAAGCCTGCTCCATCCGCTGGCGAACCAGGCGCGGCGTCAGATCGCAAGCGAGGCGTAACGGACCGCCGGCTTACGGTTCGGGACGAATGGCGACGGGTCCGCATGGGAACGGACTGTGCTTTGCACAGCATCCTTTCCCATGCTTTAGCCCCTGGATTGACTGATTGACGGATCAGTACTGAACCTTGTCGGACTTCTTTTGATACATCTTCCAGATTTCGACGGCTTCTGCACGCATGATCTGCTTGATAGGGATTTCGCGCTGATCGACAGGCTTGCGGATCTCCGCATAGATCTTGCTGTCGTCAAAATTACCGTATTCCAGTGCGTCTTCAACCTGAGCGGCGTAGAATACTTTGTCGATCCCGGCCCAATAGGTCGCCGCCATGCACATCGGGCAAGGTTCGGCGCTGGTGTAAAGCGTCGCTCCTTCGAGCTTGAAGCTGCCCTCGGCCTTGCAGGCCTTCCGGATCGCCTCGATTTCGCCGTGCCAGGTGGGATCGTTTTCGGCGACGACGCGATTGGCGCCCTCGCCGATAATCTTGCCGTCCTTGACGATCACGCAGCCGAATACGCCGCCAGCGCTCTCGACCATCGAGGTCAGCCGGGAGAGTTCGATCGCACGCGCCATGAATGTGTTGTCGTCGGCATCGGCCATGTCACTGTCTTTCAAATCATTATTGTTTGAGATGGTTCGGTCGGCACGGTGGGAGCGGCGGTCCGCTCTAGAAAAGCAGCATGAAGATAACAATCTCCGCCACATAGAGCGCGGCGAGTGACGCGATTCCCAGCATTTCCACGCGTGGCCTATGCTTGGGGTCTGGCGTCAGCCACCAGCCGAGAAGAAATATCGCTAATTTCATCAGTGGCCATGAGACCAGAGAGACGCTGATCGCATTGCCGATGAAGGTGGCGATCGCCATCGGCGCATGCGTCAGAAGCGGGCTGAGAAAGCGGATTTCCAGCATCACCACAGGAAACAGCACGAGCAGGACCAGGCAGGTCTGCTTCCAGGCAGCGGGCGGCGGCTGGTCGGGTTCGGTCGGAAACCAGCCGCCGAAGGGATTGCTCAGCCGCTGGCTTTTCCAGTGGGAGACGAGGGGATCGGATCGTTCAAGCAGCGCGCGGCGCTCGGGCGAGGCAAGCCAAGCCTCCAACTGCTCGGGCGTGGAATAGCGGACAAGGGTCGTCCAATACGGAATATCCGCAGAGAGCGGCGCCTGAACGAGCGTGCCCATATAGCCCGGGAAGCGCGACTGGGCGGCCTGGACACTTTCCGCCCAGGTCTGAAAAGACGCCTCGCGCCCCGCCTCGACCTCGGTTGTAATCACTTCGGTCACGCAGGACAGAGAGTGGAAATCGGGTGCCACTTCATCCAGCAGATCGCCCTGGGCACCCCCCCGCAAGGGACCGAGATCCGTGAGAAACTGCCGTCGGGCGGGTGAGTCCTGCCATTGCCCCAGGAGTTCGGCGGTCTGGAACCGCTGAATTATTCGCCATTCGACCGCGCCCGCGAAGGCCGGAATGATTTCCAGGCTCACGAAACCGGGGGCTGCTGTCGCTGCATGGGTAAAGCCCGATTGCCACGCGGCAAAGGGAGCTTCGCAGCCTTCGAGCACAATGACTTTGGTCATGATGGCTGTCGCAAGCGACGTCAGCTTGGCGGCCGCAGTTGCTGGTACGGCGGTCATGATGCCGTTACTTCATCCACGAGAGGAATCATTGACACCGATCAGCGATAGCAATTTGAAGCGTAATTACTTCGGGTAGGGTTTAACGCGATTCTGTGGGGACCGATAGGCATGGCGTCTCAAGCTTCCGCCCTCGTGTTTGATCCTGCGTCTCCCTTAACCACTTATCGTCCGACCTCGGGCAGCGCCGGCCCCCTCACCATCCGGTGAGCGGCCGGCATACCGGCGCCCGAGAGATTGGATTTCTGGCCCCACTCCGGCTGCAGCCTATGGACCCCATCAGGGTGACTGACGCGCCTTCAACGGGCGGATGACGCCTATCGTCAGCGCGGCGTGCAATTTCGCAGATATTCCAGGAAGTGCGCGGCGCAGGCGCGGGCGATACGCCTCAGGATGAGAAGCGTCAAACAGTCAATCGAAATTCAGAAATCGGGCAATCGGGCCAGTCAGCCCGCTTTGCGCTGGCCAATGCGATGAAAGGGCTGCTCGATATATCGATAAGACAGCCAGGCCACGGCCACTGTCGTGAAGAAGGCGCAGATAAACTGGGCGATATGGATGAAATAGGTCGAAGGACCGGCGACCGGTCTATCGAAGGCCGGAACAAGGCCCCCCAGGATCATCAGCACGGGAAGGTGGAATAGGTAGCCGCCATAGGAGATGCGGCCAACCGCCTGCAGCCCGGGAAACCGGCACAAGCGGAGAAGCGACGGCTTCCCAACCAGAATGCCCATCAGCACCGCGACGCTCAGACTGACCGGGACATAATAGACCCAGATTTCCCGCCCTTGGCCGTAGAGAATGCCAGACAGGATATTGCGCAGCACGCC
>NZ_DATJJK010000039.1:0-5273 GCF_035492295.1 Acidisoma sp.
TAGAGCCGGGCGTCCGGGTAGCGCAGGCGCAGATCGAGCGCCATGGCGCGGGCGTCGGCGAGCATCTGCGCGGTCCCGGGCCAGACGCCGCGATCCGCCGTCGCGCCGAATCCGCGCTCATCCGGGGCGATCACCGCGATCCCTTGGGCGGCCAACAGCGGCCCTGGCTTCTCCCAGGCGTCGCGACTGTCATCGATGCCATGCAAAGCGAGCACGACGGTGCCGGGTTCTCCGGGGGGTAGCCATTCGCGATAGGGCAGGCGCACGCCATCGCTCATGGTGAAGGCACCGTCGGTCACGACCGGCGGGATCGGCGGTAGCGGCTTGTCCGGATGGGGCACGGCGCACCCCGCGAGCGACAGCGCGAGGCCCATCGCGACGATGGGGGCACGGAGGCGGGCAAACAGCGGGGCAGGGGGGATGGTTCGGCGCACGCCGCATCGCTATCATCCACCGGTCCTGCCGCCAAAGAGGAAAGTATGAGCCAGACTCTCACGAAGCCGATCGAGATCATGCAGGTGAACGAACACGTGGTGAGCTGCGAGGGCACCGGCGGCCAGCTCGGCCATCCCAAGGTCTATTTGCGCATTCCCGGCATGCTGGGCGGCCCAGAGCAGACCATGTGCCCCTATTGCTCTCGTCTATTCGTGCTGAGCGGCGAGCCCGCGGCCGAGGGGCATTGAGCCTGGCCTGCGGATCAGAGAGACCATGACCGACGCACCGCCAGCCGAGGCTGCCTCGCCGCTGCACCTGATCCTGATCGACGGATCGGGCTTCATCTTCCGCGCCTATCACGCCATCCCGCCGATGAACCGGCCGGACGGCACCCAGGTAAATGCCGTCTACGGCTTCACCAATATGCTGGCGCGCTTGCTCAAGGATCATGTCGGCACCCATTTCGCCGTGATCTTCGACGCCGGGCGGATGACCTTCCGTAACCGGCTTTACAACGACTACAAGGCGCACCGGCCGCCGCCGCCCGATGACCTCATTCCGCAATTCGCCCTTGTCCGCGAAGCGACCGAGGCTTTCGACGTGCCGGCGATCGAGCTCGATGACTGGGAAGCGGACGATCTCATCGCTTCCTATGCGGCTGAGGTCGGCCGTCTCGGCGGGCGCTGCACCATCGTCTCATCGGACAAGGATCTGATGCAGCTCATTCGCCCGGGCGTCGAGATGCTCGATCCGATGAAGCAGAAGCCGATCGGTGAGGCGGAGGTGCTGGAGAAGTTCGGCGTCACGCCGGACCGCGTGATCGAGGTTCAGGCGCTGATTGGCGATTCGGTGGACAATGTGCCGGGCGTGCCTGGCATCGGGCCGAAAACAGCCGCCGCCCTGATGGCCGAATACGGGTCCCTGGAAGCGATTCTCGCGGCCGCCCAGGACGGCATGAAACCCTCCAAGCGGCGCGATGCTTTGATCGAGCATGCCGAGGCCGCACGGCTTTCCCGCAAGCTCGTCGAACTCTGTGATCATGTGCCCTTGCCCAAGCCAGTGGAAGCGCTGCTCGCCAGGGAATGGACCCAGGAGAGGCTGCAGCCCTTCCTGGCGCAGCAGGGGTTCCGCTCCATCGCGACCCGTCTCGGCATGGAGACGGGCCGCGCGCCGGTGCCGCCGAAGTCCATGGAGAGTGTGGATCGCAGCGCCCCCTTCGGCGCGCCCGCCCCGCATCCCGAGCCTGACGCGGCCCGTGCCACTGGCGACAAGGCGGGCTTCGGCCCTTATCAGACGATCGACAGCCTCGAGATCCTGAAGGCATTTCTCGCCGAGGCGACGCGGGAAGGGCTGCTTGCCATCGGGGTGGAGACCGACGGCGTTGATGCCGTGCGGGCCGCCCTGGTCGGCCTTGCGCTGGCCGTACGCCCTGGCCGCGCGGCCTATGTGCCGCTGCGGCATGATCTCCTGGCGGGCGCGTCTCTGGAGGCAGGGCAGATCGACCCGGGAGAGGCGGTCGCCGCTCTGGTTCCCGTCCTCGCCGATCCGGGTGTGCTGAAAATCTTCCATAATGCGAAATTCGATCTGGCGGTGCTGGAACGGGCAGGGGTGCCAGCCGGCACCAGCCCGCTCGACGACACGATGTTGATTTCCTACGCCCAGGATGCCGGGCGGCACGGCCATTCAGTGGCCGAATTGTCGGAGCTTCATCTTGGGCATGCGGCGATGGGGCTGGAGGCCGCGACCGGCACCGGGCGCGCCCGCGTTACCTTCGCCACCGTTCCGCTCGACCGCGCAACCGCCTATGCGGCGGAGGATGCGGACATCACGCTCCGCCTCTGGCATGCCCTCAGGCCCGGCCTGAGGGAGACAAAGTCACTCGCCCTTTACGAACTCATGGAGCGGCCGCTGGTTCCCGTGCTGCTCGCCATGGAACAGGCGGGGGTTTCGGTCGATGCCGCCGAACTGCGCCGGCTTTCAGTCGATTTCTCCGAGCGCATGGCGGCCCAGGAAGTGGAAATCCACAAGCTTGCTGGTCGCCCGTTCAATCTCGGCAGCCCGAAGCAGCTCGGCGAGGTTCTGTTCGACGAGATGAATCTTTCCGGCGGCAAGCGGAACAAGACCGGCGCATGGGGCACGGATGCCTCCGTGCTGCAGGATCTGGCAGATCAGGGCCACGAACTTCCCGAACGCCTTCTGCAATGGCGGCAGCTCGCGAAACTCAAATCCACCTATACCGATGCCCTGATCGAGGAGATCGACCCGATCACCAAGCGGGTCCATACCCGCTTCGCCATGGCCGCAACGACGACGGGCCGGCTCTCCTCCACCGAACCCAATCTGCAGAACATCCCGATCCGCACGGAGGAGGGGGGGCGCATCCGTCGTGCCTTCGTGGCGGAGGCGGGGAACCTCCTGATCAGCGCCGACTATTCGCAGATCGAGCTGCGGCTGCTCGCGCATGTCGCGGATCTGCCGGTGCTGCGCGAAAGCTTCCGCAACGGGGAGGACATCCACGCCCGCACGGCGTCGGAAGTGTTCGGCGTGCCGATGGCGGGGATGGACAGCCTGACCAGACGCCGCGCCAAGGCGATCAATTTCGGCATCATCTACGGTATCAGCGCCTTCGGCCTTGCCCGTCAGCTGCAGATCGAAGCCGGGCAGGCCAAGCGGTATATCGAGGCCTATTTCGAACGCTATCCTGGCATCAGGGATTATATGGAGCAGACCAAGGAGGAGGCGCGGCGGAACGGCTTCGTCCTCACCCCCTTCGGCCGACGTTGCTGGATCCCCGGCATCGCGGACAAGAACGGCGCCCGCCGCGCCTATGCCGAGCGGCAGGCGATCAACGCCCCGCTCCAGGGGGGCGGCGCCGACATCATCAAGCGGGCGATGGTGCGGCTACCCGCGGCGCTGAGGGCGGCGGGCCTCTCCGCTCGCATGCTGCTGCAGGTGCATGACGAACTGATGTTCGAGGCGCCTGCGGCAGAGGCTGCCGCCACGGCCGAGATTGTGCGCAGGGTGATGCAGGAAGCGGCGGAGCTTCGGGTGCCGCTGGTGGTGGAAACCGGGATCGGCCCGAGCTGGGCCAAGGCTCACTGACCTTTCCTGGGCTTTTTTCGGCGTGAGATTGCTCTGAGATCGTTTCAGGTCGGTTCGGCCTGGGTTGCATTCGCCCGATGCAGTGCCGCTATCAACGCCAACACAAATTCGTGCTCTCTCCTGTCGAGTGGATGAGATTGGCGCAGTCGGAGACCCATTGCCCCAAAAGTTAAACTTGGTTTAATCTGCCCCACGAAAAAAGCGCGAGAATTAGACCTATTTGGGTCTAGGACCAAAAAAATTGGGGCTTGCGCAATTGTGAATACACAACCGGAATGTGCGGTCTTAATTAGTTCGCAAGGGTTAAACGGTTTCGGCTTTGGTCCAATTTAGGTGGCGCGATGGGCTTGGCGAGCTGCATGTGGTGTGAGTCGGAAATTCGGTCAAACTGCAAAGTTTGCCCGGAATGCAGTCTTGAGAATCCGGTTGCTCCTGCCGTAGCTCCGTTGCGCAAGTCTAGCCGTAGGAAGGCTGCGACCCGCGGCAGTCACCGTCTCTTGCTCGCTCTGGTTGCCGCCCCCCTCATGCTCTCGGTCGCCTACGCCGCGCACTTCAAGCTAATGGCGGACCCGATAGTTAGCGACACACCGGCGGCTGTCACCGTGATGTCGGCGCCACCACCCGCCGCGGTCACTGATCCGGTGCAGCGTGGGGTTTGGCTAAACGGCATGCGGGCCGTGCGTCTGGCGCTGGCCAATCCCGCCTTTGCCGATTTCCAGCAAAGCTACGTGCACAAAAGCGCCGGTCAGGTCATGAGCCTCTGCGGGACCATCCCCGGTGGCCAGTTGGGCGGCATGCGCTTCGTCTCGGTGGCCGGCGATAGCACCCAGACCGTCATCGAAGGGCGCGATCCTTCTTTCGATACGCTCTGGGCCCGTCTCTGCCACCGTAGCAATTCGGTCTGACGATCTGCCGATCAGGCGTGCCGCCCGAAGCGTCACCACGATTTCCGATTGATCGATCATTTTGATCTGCCCGTGCCAAGGCAACGCTGCGGCTGACGCGGTTTGCCTTGGCGGCGGCGCATGCTACCGGTTGGCGGTCGGGCCGGGCGCGTGTGCGCCTGGGCGGGTCAGGGATCGCCTCATGAGCAATGCACCGAAGATCGATCAGGACCGGCTGTGGCAGGATTTAATGGCCATGGCCTGCCTCGGTGCGACGACGCAAGGCGGTTGCGACCGTCTGACGCTGACGGACGCGGATGCGGCTTCCCGCAATCTCTTCCGCCTCTGGTGCGAGGATGCCGGCCTCGCCGTTCGGGTAGACGGCATGGGCAATATGTTCGCGCGTCGCGAGGGTACGGAGCCGGATCTGCCGCCCGTGCTCATGGGCAGCCATCTCGACACGCAATCGCCCGGTGGCAAGTTCGATGGCCCCTTGGGCGTGCTGGCGGCGCTGGAGTCCGCCCGCGCCATCGACCGTGCGGGGATCGTTACCCGGCGCGCAATCGAGGTCGTCAACTGGACCAACGAGGAAGGCGCGCGCTTTGCTCCCGGCCTCATGGGCTCCGGCGTCTTCGGCGGTGCGGTGCCGCTGGACGCCGCCTATGCGGCGCAGGATCGCGAGGGCCGGACCTTCGGCGCAGAACTCGCGCGCATCCGCTATCGCGGCGAGGAGCCGGTCGGCGGCCGGCCGCTGGACAGTTACATCGAACTGCATGTCGAGCAGGGACCGGAACTGGAGGCGAAGGGCACGGCGATCGCTGCCGTGACCCATAGCAATTACCTCGTCTACAT
>NZ_DATJJK010000040.1:0-19787 GCF_035492295.1 Acidisoma sp.
GGCTTCGTATCGATGTTGAGGACGCGGTAGCCCTGGTCCACGAGATATTGCACGACGTGGCGGCCGGCTTTCCCGCTGCCCCCGGTGAACATAATGCGTTTCATACTCATTCCTTCCTGCAAGTGCGCCGCGCCGATACGAAGGCATGGGCCCCACCCCATCCTGGACGGGGCCCTGCGGCGGTTCAGAACTGATACTGGTCGATATTCTGGGCGTTGAAGATCAGCGGATCGCTGAAGATGATAACGCCGTCCTTCGCCGTGAAGGTGCCGAGATCGCCCGCCGTAAAGGTGCTGTTCTTGGTGATGGCGCCATTATAGGCCAGACGCGCCACATACATGACGAGTTCACCTTCCTTCACCTCGTCCCAAAGCGGGCTCTCCTTAATGATCCCATCTTTCACATACTGGCGGATGGAATCGGGATCGGAGCAGCCGGTGACAAAAACCTTGCCGGTGAGGCCAAGCTTCTGCACGGCCGCCGCCGCACCCACCTCGGCCGCGCCGTCCGGCGCGATGATGCCGGTGACGCCCGGATTAGCCTGGAGAATGTTGAGACCGGCCGTGAGCGACTGCGAGGGGCTAGACTGGCCGTATTGCGTCGTCACGATCGTCATATTGGGATAGGTCGCCTTCATGTAGGTCTTGAGGGCGTCAATCCATGCATTCTGAATGGTCGCGTCTGGCGTCGATGAGAGGATCGCGATTTTGGCGTTGGGGCCCGTGTATTTGGCAACCGAATCCACCAGAGCCTTGCCGAAGGCCGGGTAGGCCGTGTTCTGAATGAAGAAGTCGCGCGCATCCGGCGCCACGTCGCTATCATAGGACACAACCTTGATGCCCTTCTTCATCGCGCGGCGGAGAGCCGGAGCGAGTTCGGTCGGGTTGTTCGAGGTTGTGGTGATAACATCGAAGCGGCGGGCGATCAGGCTGTTGAAGACGTCAACCTGGCCCTGCGCCGATGCGGTGACCGGACCAGTGTAGAGGAAATTGATATTCAGCTTCTTGGCCGCGGCCTCGGCACCCTTTTCGTTGGCCTTGAAGACCGAGAGGCCGATCAGCTTCGGCACCATCGCTACGTGAATGCGCTTGGACGTATTGATATCCGCGGCATGAGCGGCCATCGAGACGCTGAGCATGGCGGCGCCGAGAAGGGCAGCCTTCTTAAACTGTTTCATGAGAGTTCCCCAGGTGTTTTTATTCGTTCAGTGCGGCGGCGTCAGGCGGGTGCAACCCGTCATTCGGCCGCTTCAGTTCCCGTGCCGCCGCCCAAGGAGCGGAGACGGAGGAATAGCAGCGCAATACCTGTTCCACGTCCGGAGAGGAGATTGCGTATGGCGATGGCAGAGACCAGGATCGCGCCCGTCAACATGGTCGTCACCATGTCCGAGAAACCGGCGATCAACATGCCCTGCCGCAAGAGGCCGAGAATAAGGACAGCGAGGACGACACCCGTCATGCTGCCTTCACCGCCAAAGATGCTGATGCCACCGAGAACGACCATGGTGATGGTCGTGAGGAGGAGGATGTCGCCCATGTCCGGCCGCACGGCGCTGTAGTAGGAGGCAAGCACGATGCCCGCCAGCGCCGACATCGCGCCGCTGATCACATAGGCGCTGGCGATAATCCGCCCGACACGGATGCCCGAGTAACGGGCCGCATCGCCATTATAGCCGACCATGACGATCTTGCGCCCATAGGCACTGCGGGACATGAGAAGGGAAAAGAACACCGCCAGCACTACGAACAGGAGCAGCTGATACGGCAGGATGCCGCCGATCAGTCCCTGGCCGAGTGCGTTGAAGCTGTCAGGAAATCCGGAGGGCGGCGACGCGCCGGCAAGGGCGGTGCCGATGCTGCCAAAGATGAAACTGGTGGCCAATGTCGCGATCAAGGGTTCGGTCCTGAACCGCGTGATGATCATGCCGTTGATCCAGCCGAGACCGGCGCCGAGCAGAATGCCAAAAAACGCCGCGATCCAGATGGAGAGATGCAATCCTTGCCACAGCTCGGCCATGACGATCGCGCCGAGGCCGGCGACGGAGCCCACTGACAGGTCAATGCCGCCGGTCAGAATGACCACGCCAAGTCCGAGCGCCACGATGCCGAAGGGCAGAAAGTTCTGCGTGAGGCCGAGGAACGATCCAAACCCATCATAGAAACCCGGAATCCCGAAGGAGAAGCCGGCTATTTCCAGGATGAGGAGAAGAATGAGGGCTCTTTCCCAGCCATCGAGCGGAAAGCGCGAACCCGTGCGCTGCGTCGTGACGGTATTGGCGCGGTCTTTCATCGTGAGGCCTTTCCGGCAGCGCGCTGGCGCATGCCGAGTGTCACGGTCAGGAGGATCATCGCCCCTTCGCCGGCGGAATACCAAATCGGCGGGACATGGAGAAAGACCAGGGCGGTCAGGATCACGCTCAGAAACAGGCCGCCCAAGACAGTGCCGATCATGTTGCCACGACCACCGGCGATCGCCGTGCCGCCGATCAAGGCGACGGCGATGGACTGGAGTTCGATATGATCTCCGGTACCGGTCGTGACGGTCGCCGAGCCCGTGTAGCAAACGAAGACCAGGCCGGCGAGCGCAGCCAGCACCCCCGAGATCATGTAAACGCGGACTTGCGTCGAAGTTACCGAGACGCCGGCATTGTAGGCGGCGGCTGCGTTGTTGCCGATGGCGAGCACGGCCCGGCCGAAAACGGTCTGGCCGAGCACGAACCAGCATAGGAACAGAACGATCGCGAGCGTCAGCACGGGTATTGGCAGAGGCAGCCAGTGCGCGATCACGCCATTGCCGAAGGTGGCATAGGCCGGCGGAACGGCGGTCACTTGGGTCCCATTGGAGTAAATGAAGATGAGGCCGCTATAGATACTATACGTGCCGAGGGTCACGATGATCGGCGGAATCGAGACCTTCGCGACAAGAACACCGTTGATGGTTCCGAGAACCAGACCGATCAGCAAGGCAAGGGCAAAGGCCTGATAGAGTGGAAGGCCGCTGGTTTGCGCGAGCAATCCGGTCACCACGGCCGTGAGTCCCATGATGGGAGCGACCGAGAGATCGATGCCCTTGGTCGCGATCACCCAGGTCTGCCCGAGTGCGACAAGCGAGAGCACGACCGAGTTCAACACCATGAAGCGGATGTTGTCGAGCGACATGAAGCGGTGATTGAAGGCGCCAACCGCCAGGAGCGTCACGATCGTGGCGACGATCAGCGTGATCTCGCGGGTTTCGTTGCGCGCGGTCAGCGGGCGCTTTCGGGGCGCAGGCGCGGCCGTGCGGTCTGCGACGTGCTGCTGCTCGGTCATCGTCGCTTTCATCGGCCCGATGCCGCCGCACTGCTGAGATAGGAGGAAGAGACGCGTTCCTGTGTGATCTCGTCGCCATTTATTTCAGCGACAATTCTGCCCTCGTAGACCGACAGGATGCGGTCACAAAGGCGTACAAGCTCCTCCAGTTCGGAAGAGATGACGATGATCCCCATCCCTTCCTTGGCGAGCCCATCAATCAGCTCATAGATTTCGTCCTTGGCACCGACATCGACGCCGCGGGTCGGCTCATCCAACACAGCCACTTTTGGGCCGGTGCCCATCCACTTCCCGAACACGACCTTCTGCTGATTGCCGCCGGAAAGCTGCCGCAGTTTCTGGTCGATGCCCGCGCACCGTACGCGATAGCGCAGCACCGTCTCCGCGCCAATCCGCTCCTCGTCGTTTCGGCTGAGCAGACCCATGCTGGACTTGACGCGTTCGAGCAGGCTCGAGGTCAAATTCTCGGTGATCGTCATCTGCAGAACGGCACCGTGCTTTGCGCGATCCTCTGGCGCGTAGACGAGGCCTTTGCGAATGATGTCATAGGTGCCGCAGCTGGCAATGTCCTCGCCGTCCAGTTGCACGGTTCCGGCATCTTTCTGCCGCACACCGAAGATCGCCTCGGCGATTTCAGTGCGCCCGGCGCCGACCAGCCCAGCCAGACCAAGGATTTCGCCTTTGTGGAGGGTGAAGCTCACTTTCCGGAACCGGGGTTCATGCGTCAGGTTCGCCACCGTCAGAACAGGCACTGCGGACGCGTGACTGATCTGGCGTCTTGGAATCACCCGCATTTCCCGACCCACCATTTGCGACATCAGGCGAACGCGATCGAAATCCTGTTTCTGCGCGCTGTCGACCAATGCGCCATCTCGCAAGATGCTGATATCATCAGAAATCTCGAGCACTTCATCCATCCTGTGGCTGATGAAGCCGAGCGTGTAGCCCTCCGACCGCAAGCGACGCATCGTCGAAAAAAGCCGCTCGACCTCATGCGTCGTCAGCGGTGACGTCGGTTCATCGAAGAGGATCACACGACATCCGCGCAACAGCGCCTTGGCGCATTCAAGCTGTTGTTGCTGGGCGATGCTGAGATTGCGCGCCAGTTGATCCGGATCGATGTCGAGTTTCAATGTTGCGAGCGCTTCGACAGCGCGCGCACGGGCGCCCTTCCAGTCGATACGACGCGGCAGACGGCCGACGGTCGGCAGCTGGCCGACGAACATCGTTTCCGTTACAGAGAGTTCGGGCATGACGGCCGGCTCCTGCGGCACAAGATAGATGCCTGCGTGATGCGCGGCAGAGGGCGAGGCGAGCGAAATTTCGCGTCCGCTCAACTGCAGCGAACCGCCCGTCGGTCGGACGAGACCGGATAGGATCTTGAAAGCGGTGGATTTGCCGGCGCCATTCTCACCCATGATGGTATGCACGCGGCCCGGCGCCATAGACACACTCACATCACGCAAGACAACGACGTTGCCGTACTTCTTCACCAGATGATGCGCTTCGTACAGGCCAACTTCGGCGTCGTGCGCTTTGCTTTCGGCACCCAGGGGCACTCAGCTTCCTCCTCGATGGTTTCTTCGCTTGTTCAGTGACCACCTCAGCCGCCCCTATATCGCGCCTCGAATGGTAGCGCAAACATTTTATCCTCACATGGCGGACGATCTCCGAACAGGCTAAGCTTGGCGGATGAACGACATGAGCAGCCCGGCAAGCCGCAGGCCAGCCCGACCAACGACTGTAACGCTCAAGCACGTGGCCGAGCGGGCTGGGGTCTCAGCCATCACGGTTTCGCGCGTGGTCAATACGCCGGACCTCGTGTCCGATGTCCTGCGCGCCAAAGTCACCGCGGCAATCCAGGATCTGGGATACGTTCCGAATCGCGTGGCAGGCGCTCTCGCTTCCGCCGAGAGCCGCGCCGTCCTCGTCATTGTTCCCTCACTGTCGAACGCCGTCTTCATCGAAGTTATCCAAGGGATTCAAGATGTGCTGGAGGTTGCCGGCTACCAGATGCTGCTGGGCAACACGCAATATGACCTTGAGCGCGAACAGGATCTTGTGGCCGCACTGCTCGGCTGGTCGCCGGCCGGCGTGATTCTGGCAGGGCTAAGGCATACGGAGCGGACGCGCGCGCTGCTGAAGAGTTCGAACCGACCGATCATGGAAATCATGGAGCATGGGGCGAGGCCGATCGATATGAATGTCGGCCTGTCGCACTATAAGGCGGGGGAAAGCATGGGCGAGCACCTCGTCTCCCGCGGCTACCGTGAAATCGGCTTCATCGGCGGGCGGCTGAATGCGGACTATCGCGCCATGCATCGGTTCAAGGGGCTCGAGCGGTGCCTGGCCCGTCATGACCTGCGCAGGCGACCGCCCTTCACTCATGAGTGCAAGTCCAGTGCTCAGGTAGGGGCGGAGGCGCTGATGCGGACGCTCGATGCGGCGCCGGAGTTGGACGCGCTGTTCTTCGCCAATGATGACCTTGCCGTCGGCGCGCTTTTGCGCGCTCAGCGCGAAGGCATCTCGGTGCCCGAGCGCGTCGCGATCGCCGGCTTCAACGGTTTCGGCATTGGCGAGTTAGTGCAGCCATCCCTCACCACCATCGTCTCTCCCCGTCAGAGGATGGGGCAGGTGGCGGCCACCATGCTGGTCGCCCGCATCCGCAGGGAAGCCGAGGGCCGGCACCGTGTCGACATCGGTTTTTCACTGCGCGTCGGCGAGAGTACCTGACGTCGCACGCCGCCATCAGACCTGGAAGGCCGCCGCGCTCACCGAAGGTCGATCGCCGCGGCTCGACCTGTTTCGGAAGTGCAGCGCAGTAATGTGCGTGTTTTTGCGTCTTTCCGATTGACTCTGCGGTTTTAGGGCGCAAATCTGCCTCTCCAAGCACTCGGCCATCGGCCGAACAACACCGCCGATCAAGCGGGGAAGGAAGTACGCATGCTCCGAGCGTCCTGAGGCGCTGGACGAGGGTTCGTGTCAGGACGCGCGAGCCCCCTGCCTCTTGCCGACACGCTGGAAAGGACGCTGCCTCGAACTGAGTCCCGCTCCCGATCAACCAAGAAAAACAAAAGAGGGAACATGATGAAGAAGCGCGGATTGCTGGGCTATTGTCTCGCTTTGGCCTTGCCCGGAGCCTTCGCGGTGGCGCCCGTGGCGCAGGCCGCGACGACGCTGACGATCGCGACCGTCAACAACCCCGACATGATCGTCATGCAGCGCCTCTCGGCCAAGTTCGAGGCGTCACACCCGGATATCAAGCTCAACTGGATCACGCTCGAGGAGAATGTGCTGCGCCAGCGCATCACGACGGATGTCGCGACCCATGCCGGCGGCATGGATATCGTTACCGTCGGCGTCTATGAAGTTCCGATGTGGGCGAAGCGCGGCTGGCTGTCCCCGATCACCGATATCCCGGCCAGCTACGACATCGACGATGTGCTGAAACCGGTCCGCGCGGCTCTCGCCTATGGCGGCAAGCAATATGCCTTGCCGTTCTATGCCGAAAGCCAGATGACGTTGTACCGCACGGATCTGTTCAAGAAGGCCGGGCTGACCATGCCGGACCAGCCGACCTGGCCGGAGATCGCCGCACTCGCCGACAAACTGAACGACCCCAAAGCCGGCGTCTACGGCATCTGCCTGCGCGGGAAGGCCGGCTGGGGTGAGAACATGGGCCAGATCGGGCCGCTCGTGAACAGCGAAGGCGGCCGCTGGTTCGATATGAAATGGCAGCCACAGCTCACCTCTCCGGCCTGGGAAAAGGGCGTGAGCTTCTACGTCGATCTGCTGCGGAAAGACGGGCCGCCGGGTGCGGTATCAAATGGCTATAATGAAACTCTCGCCCTCTTCGCCGCCGGCCATTGCGCGATGTGGGTGGATGCGACCGTTTCTGCCGGCTTCCTGGCCAATCCAAAGCAAAGCACAGTGGCCGGCGAGGTCGGTTATGCCGCACCGCCCTATTTCACCACCAAGATCGGCTCGCATTATCTCTGGTCCTGGGCGCTCGCCATCCCCTCGACCTCGCAGCACAAGACGGACGCCGAGGCATTCATCACCTGGGCCACGTCGCAGGACTATATCAAGATGGTCGCCGCCGATGAGGGCTGGGCGAGCGTGCCGCCGGGCACGCGCTATTCCACCTACAACTCGCCAGACTACCAGAAGGCAGCACCCTTCGCGCCTGTTGTGCTGGCAGCGATCAACAGCGCCGACCTCAACCACCCCTCCGCGCTGCCCGTGCCCTATACCGGAATCTCCTATGTCGGCATTCCGGAATTCCAAGGCATCGGCACCATGGTCGGGCAGCAGATTTCCGCCGCCATCGCCGGACAGAAGACGGTGAAACAGGCGCTTGCAGAGGCGCAGAGCCAGACCGAGCGCATGATGCGGCGGGCGGGTTATCTGAAGTGAGGGATGCCGGCCCGATGGACCGGACGGCGGCGGCGGTGCGGGAAGCACCGCCGTTCGCCGAGCCTCGCGCGGGCATGCGGGGCAGCACGGGACAAAGGCGGCCAATCGGCCCTGTTCTCTGCACCGCGCCTTCCGTCACGCTGCTTCTGCTCTGGATGATCGTCCCGCTTGGCATGACGATCTGGTTCTCGCTGCTGCGCTACAATCTGATGGACGAGGGCCGAAGCTTCATCGGCGCCATGAATTACGTCTATCTGCTGACCGATCCGGCGCTCACCACCGCCCTCATCAACACGCTTGTTCTGGTGCTGGGGGTACTTGCCGCCACCGTCGTCTTCGGCATGCTCATCGCCCTCCTCGTCAATCAGCCCATGCACGGCCGCGCGGGGGTGCGTCTGCTGGTCATCGCGCCCTTCTTCGTGATGCCGACTGTCAGCGCACTCATCTGGAAGAACATGCTGATGAATCCGGTGAGCGGGCTCATCGCCTGGCTCTGCCACCAGTTCGGCCTGCCCGCCTTCGACTGGTTTGCGCAGGCCCCTCTCCTCGCTGTCGGCATCATCGTCGCCTGGCAATGGATTCCCTTCGCAACCCTCATTCTGCTCACGGCGCTGCAGTCGCTGGATCAGGAGCAGATCGAGGCCGCCCAGCTCGACGGCGCCGGGGCCGTGACGCTGTTCCGCCGCGTCGTCGCTCCCCATCTCGCGCGGCCGGTGACCATCGTCATTCTGATCGAGACCATGTTTCTGCTTTCTGTCTTTGCGGAAATTCTGGTCACGACGGGGGGCGGACCCGGTAACGACACGACCAATCTTCCCTATCTCATCTACAAGACCGCACTGCTCGATTACGATATCGGCGGTGCCTCGGCGGGCGGGCTCATTGCCGTCGTGCTCGCCAATATCGTCGCGATCTTCCTCGTGCGCACGGTCGCCCGGAGCCTCGATCAATGACCGCCGCCGCCACGCGCCGCGCCCATCGCAAGCTGCTCTTCACGGCGCTTGGCTGGATCGTCGGGCTCGTCATGGCCTTCCCGATCCTGTGGATGGCACTGACCGCCTTCAAATCCGAACGGCAAGCCGTCACCACGCCGCCACTGCTGTTCTTCCGCCCCACGCTGGAAAGCTTCGCAACCGTCTTCGCCACCACGGATTATGGGCGGTTCGTGGCCAACAGCATCATCATCGCCGGCGGCTCGACGCTCATCGCCCTGCTGCTCGCCTTTCCCGCGGCCTATGCCATGGTCTTCTTTCCCAGCCGGCGCACGCGCGGTCTGTTGATGTGGATGCTGTCGACCAAGATGATGCCGGCGGTCGGCGTTCTGGTGCCGATCTACCTTCTGTTCCGGGACATGCATCTGCTCGATACCCGCACCGGCATGATCGGCATCTACACGCTGATGAACCTGCCCATCGTCATCTGGATGCTCTATTCCTTCTTCCGGGATATTCCGCGCGACATCGTGGAAGCCGGTTTCCTGGATGGCGCCACAACTTTGCAGCAGCTGCTATGGCTGCTTTTGCCGCTTGCTGCACCCGGAGTTGCCGCGACCATCCTTCTCAACATCGTGCTTTGTTGGAACGAGGCCTTTTGGAGCATCAACCTGACCGCGACGCATGCCGCACCGCTCACCGCTTTCATCGCCACCTTCTCTAGCCCGGAAGGGTTGTTCTGGGCCAAGCTCTCGGCCGCCTCACTTCTGGCGGTCGCCCCTATCATGGCGATGGGTCTCGCGACGCAGCGTCATCTCGTCACCGGTCTCACCTTCGGCGCCGTCAAGTAGGCGCCCAAATCGAATCTGAGGAACGCCATGTATCGCGAAAAATACGACCTGACGGGCAAGACCGGCTTCGTCACCGGTGGTGGACGGGGCATCGGTCTCGCTTCCGCCCTGGCGCTGGCCGAATGCGGCGCCCGCGTCATCATCGCCGACCGCGATCCAAACGTGCTCGCAAGTGGCCTCGCCACGCTGCGCGAACGCTATCCGCAAAGCGACGGCGTGGCGCTGGATGTGACCCAGTCGGCTGCCGTCACGGCGGCGGCGGATCGCTTCAACGCCGAAGGACAGGCCGTGGATATCCTTGTCGCCAATGCCGGCATCGCCTGGCCGGATACGGCGGGGGAGGAGATGGCGGACGAGGTGTGGCTGCGCATGATCGACATCAACCTCAACGGGTGTTTCTGGAGCTGCCGTTCCTTCGGCCGCCACATGTTGGCCCGTGGCGCCGGCAGTATCGTCACCGTCGGTTCCATGTCCGGCGTCATCTCCAACAAGCCGCAGCGGCAGGTGCATTACAATGCCGCCAAGGCAGCCGTGCATCACATGACGCGCTCCCTTGCGGGCGAATGGGCGGCCCGCGGCGTACGCGTCAACAGCGTCGCCCCCACCTATGTCGATACCGCAATGTCAGGCCCAGGCCTGCGGATTCCCGAACTCTCCAAGATCTGGCTCGAGAATACGCCGGCGCATCGCGCCGTATCAGCGGAGGAGATCGCCTCTGTCATCCTCTTCCTCGCCTCCGAAGCGTCGAGCGCGCTGATGGGCTCCATCGTGCTCGCGGATGTCGGCTATACCATATGGTGAGCGGCCGGCGGCGGCGCGGCTCAGAACCCGTAGTCGCGCATCCGCTCCCGGTTCAGCCGCACGGCGCGCGCCGGGTCGGCGGCGGCCTTGTCAGATTCCTCCTCCACCACCAGCCAGCTGTTGAAGTGCGGCGCCGCAGAAACGGTCTCGATGACAGCCGCGATATCGCAATCTCCCTCGCCCAGCATCGCCCAACGGTCATCCTCATCCACGTCCTTGAGGTGGAGATAACGGATGCGGTCGGCGTAGCGGCGCAACACATCCAGCATATCTTCCTGACCGCGCAGAATATGGCCGGTATCTGGCACCCAGCCTATCAAAGCGGGGTCGGTCAGCGCGAAGATATGGTCGTAATCCTCCCGCGAGAAGAGCAGCGTATTGTGATGTGAGCTCGGATGCAGGGCGATGGGCACGCCGGCCCGCTGCCCGGCCTCCCCCGCCGCATTGTAGAAGCGGGCGGCGGCTGCGAATTTGTCGGCGCGGGCGCCTGCGGACATGACGGTCGCGCTGCCGAAGGAAACGAAGGCGCCGGGAAAGGCGCTCGCGAAGCCGATCGCTTGCGACGCCATCACCAAATCCGAATTCAGTTGATCTGGCTCCGTAAAGCCGCTGGCGCTCCCCACCGCATAGGAGACGAGGGTGAGGCCGTGCGCGGCCAGCGCATGGGCAAAGGCCCCAGGCCTGCCAGCATAGTCGCCGATCATCCGGTCGGTGATCTCGATACCGTCATAGCCCGCTTCGGAAATCATGCGCAGCAGCGCATCAGGCCCGTCCTGGTAACTCTCCCCCAGCATCTCCCAGGTATAGGTCTGGCAGCCCAGGCGGATTGTGGGAAACGTCCTATCCGGCATCGCGCTCATTCCTTCAATCCGCCCATGGTCAGACCCTGAATAATGTGACGCTGGAAGAAGAGCACGAGGATGATCAGCGGCAGGGTCACGACGGTCGAGGCGGCGGAGATATCCCCCCAGGGCACATAGTAGATATCGGTGAAATTCGCGATCCCGACCGGCACCGTCTGATGCTGGAAGTTGGAGGTGAAGGCGAGCGCGAACAGAAACTCGTTCCAGGCAGCAATGAAGGCGAGCAGCCCGGTGGTGACAAGGGCGGGCAGCGAGATCGGCAGGATGATCCGCCACAGCAGGCCGAGGGTCGAAACCCCGTCCACACGCCCGGCTTCGTCCATCTCGCGTGGTAGCGTCTCGAAGTAGCCGAACAACACCCAGGTGACCAACGGCAGGCCGAGCGCCAGATAGACGATGATGAGTCCGCGATAGGTATCCAACAGGTTGAAGGCAGAGGCGATGAGATAGAGCGGCCCGACGATCGCGATCTGCGGGAACATGGAGACGGAGAGGATCACCATCAGCAGGCCGAAGCGGCCGCGAATTTTCAGTCGCGACAGCGCAAAGGCCGCCAACGTGCCGAAGAAGAGGCAGAAGAGGGTGGTGAACACAGCGACGATCAACGAGTTCCGCAAATAAAACTGCAAATGCCGGTGGAAGAAGGCGCTCGTGTAATGCGCCCAGGTAAAGGGATGCGGAATGAAGGAGGGTGTGGGGCCGGTGAGCGCGCGGTCAAGCTGGAAAGAAGTCGAGATCTGCCAGACGAAGGGGCCGGCCGACCAGACCAGCATCAATAGCGCCCCGCCATAGACCAGAGCGGCCCGGGCACGGGCCTGCCGGGTTGTCATCGGTTCGCCCTCAACTGCCGGATGATGAAGAAACAGAAGCCGAGCGCAATCACGCCTTCCGTCGCGAAGGTCGCCATCGTCATGGCGGAGCCATAGCCGAATTGCAGGGTCGAGAAGAGCACCTTGTAGCTGAGGGTCGAGAGGGTTTCGGTGGAATCCGCCGGCCCCCCACCCGTCAACACATAGACGAGGTCGAAGATACGAAACGCATCCAGCGCGCGGAACAGGCCCGCGATAAGCAATGTAGGCCAGAGCAGCGGCAGACGGACATGCCAAAAGGTACTCCAGGCATTGGCGCCGTCGATCCGCGCCGCATCCGTCAGGCTCGGCGAAATCGTCTGCAGTCCGGCCAGGAGAAGCAACGCCATGAAGGGCGCGGTCTTCCAGACATCGGCCAAAACGATGGTGCCGAGTGCGGTCTGCGCCGAACCCAGCCAATCGACATTGGCTGACAGCAGGCCACATTTGACGAGCAGATAGTTGATCACGCCGTGTTGCCCATCGAACAGCCAGCCGAACATTTTCGACGTCACCACCGTCGGCATCGCCCAGGGCACCAGCATAATCGCGCGCAGAATGGCGCGACCCACGAAACGTTCGTAGAGCAGTACGGCCATCAGCAGGCCGATCACCGTTTCCAGCAGCGTCGAGGCGACGGTGAAGAGCAGCGTATGGTCCCAGGCATTCCAGAACTGCCCGTCATTCGCGAGGGCGATGTAGTTCTTGATGCCGACGAAGGCATCCTCGTTGGTGATCAGCGAGGTATTCGTCAGCGACAGCCAAATGCCATTCGCAATGGGATAGAGCGACACCGCCGCCAGCGCGATGAGCGCCGGCAGCAGAAGGAGCCAGGCGACGAGGGCGAGGCGTGCGGAGCCTCCGAGCATCGGTCCGCGCGGCAGGGCCCGGCTAGGGCGGGAGACCGCCACGCGATGGCGCCTGTCGGCGTCGGTCGAGGCTGGGTATTGCACCCCCGGCATTCTCTCGCCTCCCACGATGCGCGGTCTTGTCGCCACGTCACGAGCGGCAGGTTCCCGCAAAGCCTATGCATGGTCAAGCGTAAAGCTGCGTTTTTGCGCGGTGTCCTCTTGTGGTTTTGCTGCAACTGTCGCAAAAAAGCGCAACCCGGCCCTAATGGAAGAAACGTCCGGCCATGAAAAAACTCGGCCTCGGCATCGTCGGTTGCGGCAATATCGCCATGACCTATTTGCGCAATGCGGCGCTTTTCCGCGGCCTGGAGCTGCGCGCCTGCGCCGATCTTCTGCCCGAACAGGCGGCCTTGCGCGCGGCCGAATACGGCCTGCGAGCCTGCGCGGTTGAGGATTTGATCACGGCGCCCGATGTCGACCTCGTGATCAATCTCACCATCCCCACGGCCCATGCCGGGATCACGCAGGCGGCGCTTGACGCGGGCAAGCATGTCTTCACTGAAAAGCCGCTCGGTACCACGGTGGAGGAAGGGCGGGCTCTCGTGGTGCTTGCAGAGGCGCGTGGCTGCGTTCTCGGCTCCGCGCCCGATACCTTCCTGGGCGCCGCCGGCAGGCTTGCCCGGCAAGTGATCGAAGGCGGGGCGATCGGCCGCATCGTCACCGGCACCGCCTTCATGATGGGGCGCGGCATGGAGCATTGGCACCCCAACCCTGCCTTCTACTACCAGAAAGGCGGTGGTCCTGTGCTGGACATGGGACCCTATTACGTCACCATGCTCGTCAACCTCCTGGGCCCCGCGCGGCGCGTCATGGCGATGGCGACCAGCGCGTCCCAGAACCGGTTGATCACGGCGGAAGGTCCTTTGCAGGGCACGACCTTTCCGATCGGCACGCCGACCAGCCTGCTCTCGCTCATCGAATTCACCTCCGGCGCCGTCATCACTTTCGGCGCGAGTTGGGATGTTTTTCGCCATAGCAATGCGCCGATCGAACTGCACGGCACCACAGGCTCGCTCCGTCTGCCGGACCCCGATACCTTCGGCGGCACGATTTCCGTGAGCCATGGAGGCGACGCATGGGAAGATCTGCCGACGGAGGAGCGGCTCTATGGCCAGATCAATTGGCCCTATGCAGCGCCGGACCGCGCCAATTACCGTATGCTGGGCATCGCCGATCTCGCGGCCGGCCTCGCGGTCGGGCGGCCGCCGCGCGCTTCGGGACGCCTCGCGCTGCATGTGCTTGAAATTCTGGAGGCGATCCTGACCTCGGGAGAGACGGGAGCGCCCGTGCCGCTGACGACGACGGTGCACCAGCCGCCCGTGCTGGAAGAAGACGAAGCGCGCGCCTATCGCGTCTGACGAGATAGAGAAGAAGGAGTCCCTCATGCTCTCACCCGAAGCGCAAACCGTGTTGGACCTGGTCGCGGCTTCCGGCGCGCCGCGAATCGAGACGCTGGCGCCGGCCGAGGCGCAGCGTCAGTTCCTCGAAAACCTGCCCGCGCTCCAAGGGGAGCCTGAAGCTGTCCGCGAGGTGCGCGATCTCGTCATCGCGTCGCCTGCCGCCGAAATCCCGCTCCGCGTCTATCGCGGCACCGGCTGCCCGGAAAGCGGCGCGCCCTGTCTCGTCTATTTTCACGGCGGCGGCTGGGTCCTGGGCAATTGCGATACGCATGACACGATCTGTCGTTGGATCGCCAATCTGTCGCAGGGTGTCGTCGTCTCGGTCGATTACCGTTTGGCACCGGAGCACCCCTTCCCCGCGGCGATCGAGGATGCCATGGCTGCCATCCGCCATGTCGCGACGCGCGCAGAGGCGCTCGGCATCGACCGGGATTCCATCGCGGTCGGCGGAGACAGTGCGGGCGGCAATATTGCGGCCGTCATGGCGCTGCTCGCGCGTGACGGCGCGCTGCCGCCGCTTGACTTCCAGATACTGTTCTATCCGGTAACGGACGTCTCTGCCTCCCAGGACAGTTACACGAGCTGCGCCGAGGGTTATGGGCTGACCACCGCCGCCATGCGCTGGTATCACGGACTGTATCTGTCTGATCCTGCTCAGGCCGCAGACTGGCGCGTCTCCCCGCTTAGGGCGCCGAGTCTCGCGGATGTGGCTGCCGCCTTCGTGCTCACCGCCGGCTACGATCCGTTGCATGACGAGGCAAGGGATTATGCGGTGCGCCTGCGCGCCGAGGGCGTGTCCGTGCAGCTTGACGAGAATCCGGGCCAGATCCACGGCTTCCTGAGCATGGACCGGTTCATTCGCGCCGGCCGGCCGGCCGTGGCGCGGGCCGTCGCCGCCTGGCTCGGCCCCTCCGGCTGATCATGGCGGCTGATTCTGCCGGCTGACTACGCCTGTTGACTCAACAAGAACGAGCATAAGCTCGCAGACAGGAGATGTTCATGACCAAACCGGAAAAGCCCCTTGCCGCCGCGGGCCTCGGCCGCCGCGAAGCAATGACGACAGCGGGCCTCGCGCTCGGCGCGAGCCTGCTGCCGCTTGCACCCCGACGCGCGCGCGCCGCCGACCGCACGCAGATCACCTTCGCCAGCGCCAATTTCTACGGCCGCGAGACCATCGCCCAGGTGGTCGATGTCTATAACCAGTCCCAGAGCAAGGTGCAGGTCACCTTCGTGCAGTTGCCGCCGCCCTCCTCCTCCACCGAAGTGCATCAGGCCCTCGTTCAGCAGCTGGCACGGCGCAACGGCACGCCCGATGTCTTCACCCAGGACGTGATCTGGATCGCGGAATTCGCGAGCGCGGGCTGGGCGCTGCCGCTCGACCAGTATTTCGGCAAGTCCGTGCAGGACCAGTATTTTCCAGGCCTCATCTCGGCCTGCACCTTCCAGGGCAAGCTGACGGCGCTGCCCTGGCACGTCGATTCCGGCATGCTTTATTACCGCAAGGATCTTCTGGCCCAGGCAGGCGCGCAGGTGCCCACGACCTGGCAGGACCTGACGGACACCGCGCAGAAAATCCAGAAATCCGGCGGCGCCAAATTCGGCTATCTCTGGCAGGGCAAGCAGGCGGAAGTGCTGGTCTGCGACATGGTGGAAGTGGTGGCCTCCGCCGGGGGCGCCATTCTCGGGCCCGACAGCAAGACCGTCCTCGTCGCCGAACCGCCGGCCGTCAAAGGCGTGCAGTTCCTCTACGACACCATCCACACCTCCAAGATCAGCCCGCATGATGTGCTGAGCTGGGACGAGGAACCGTCGCGCGGGCCCTTCACCTCCGGCGAGGCGGTGTTCCTGCGCAACTGGTCCTACGTCTACAAGATCGCGCAGGACCCCGCCTCATCCTCGGTCGTGGACAAGGTCGGCGTCGCCCCTCTGCCGCATTTTCCGGGCGGTAAGAGCGCGGCCTGCCTCGGCGGCTACCAGTATGGCGTCAATGCGCATACCCAGAACCGGGAGGCCGCGATCGACTTCATCACCTGGATGTCCTCGCCCGCAACGCAGCTGCGCTTCGCGACCGGTCTCGGCCTCGCCCCCACCCGGCCAAGCGTCTTCGATCAACCTGAGCTGATCCAGAAGCAGCCCTTCATGCATACACTGCGCGATGTCTTCGTGGGTGCAACCCCCCGGCCGGTGACACCGAAATACCCGCAGGTAACGCTGGCGCTGCAATCCTCGGTCTCCCGCGCGCTCGTCAACGGAAACGTGCAGGACGAACTCGACCGCGCGAAGAAGCGCCTCACCGATATCGTGGGGTAGCCGCCGCGCCTAGCCGGGGGCGATCACCAGCTCGACCCCGGCCTGGGCCAGCGCCTCCGCGATATCGGGCGGGGGCATCCGGTCGGTCACGAAATAATGGATGCGGGAGAAGTCGGCGACATGCACGAAGGCGCTGGCGCCGAATTTCTCACTGTCGGCGACCACGATGACCCGGCGCGACGCCTCCATCATTTCGACCGTGATCTGCGCCTCCTCCAGCCGGCTGATGGAAACGCCGGCCTCGTCGACGCCGGTGACGCCGATCACCGCCGTGTCGACGCTGATCCGCGCGGAGCTGTTGATCTTCACAGCCCCCACGGTGATCTGCGCGCTGTCCCAATAGGTGCCGCCAAGCACGAAGATGGAGCGCGCAACGCCGCTCGGCACCGCCGGCGGCAGCATCAGGTTGTTGGTGACGATGGTGAGGTCCCGTAACCGGCCGAGTTCTGCCGCGAAGGCGCAGGTGGAGGAGCCGCCGTTCAGGATCAGCGTCTCGCCCTCGCGGATGAGGCCAGCGGCGGCGCGCCCGATGCTGCGTTTCGCCCCCGTCTGTTCCGTCATGCGGGATTGGAAGCGCGTCTCCCGCGCCACCAGCCCGTCGCCAGCCAGCGCCCCGCCATGGGTGCGCGTCAGCAGGCCCTGGCGCTCCAGCAATTGCAGATCGCGCCGGATGGTGTCGCGGGAGACGCCGAACATCGCGGTCAGCTCCACCACAGTCACATGGCCCTTCTGCCGCATGACATCGACGAGCCGTCGCTGCCGCGACCCAGGCAGAAGAAAATCCTCAGTCGTATCCACGGCGCTTTCCTTCACGAGACCCTCAACGCTGCTCTGTTACCGCAGTCTTGTGCATTTTTTCAATTGACGATGCAGCATTTTGCGTGAAATGTTGCATGAAACAGCACGGTCGCGCAAAGACCGCAAGAATGCCGCCTTAAACAGGGGATGGAAGCGTGCAGACGTCATGGCACGAGGCCTATACAAGCCTCCAGCAACGCATCAAGACCTACGCCCGACACGCCCATTGGACGATGTGCGGGCTTTCGCTTTGTGTCGATGCCTTCACCCGGCTGGATGACCGCAGCGATGCCCTTCTGCGCGCGGGCCCACCCCCGGCCCAGGCGCTGGCCGCCGAACTGCGCCGCCGGGCTCAGGCGGGCATCGGCGGTGAAATCCGTTTCGACTGGCCGGACGGGCCTGCCTGGCTCGATGCGCATCTCTCCCTCCGCACCGCCCTCGGCGGTACCCCGGCGCATGCCGCGCGCCTGCTGACGCTGCTGGGCGCACCCGCCCTGCTCTCCTTGGAGCATCGCACGCCCGAGCAGATCGCGGTGCTCGATCCGGACATGCTGCTGGCGGGTGACGGGCCGGTGCGCGCCGCCGAGGTCCGCGCCGAGGGCGACGACCGGCCGCGCGTCTATGTCTTCGAATATGATGCGGAGGAAAGCATCGGTGGCGTTGTGCCGCCACGCGCCTCCCGCATCATCCTGCGGTTCCATGATTTCGATCTCGAGCGGGACGAGGCTTTCCTGCGCCTCAGCCAGCACTTGCTGCGACAGGAGAGCGGCCATGGCAGCGGCATCCTGGCCGGCTTCAATTCCCTGGGCGCAGGCGCCAGGCTCGATGCCGGTCTGCGCGAGGCGCGGCTGATCGCCGCGGCCTGGAGACGGGCGGGCATCGGTCTCATCCACCTGGAAATGGCGGGCTACGAAAGCCCGGCCTGCCGGGACCACACGCTGGAGGGCCTGACCGGCGCGATGACCTCCATCGGCATGAGCCTGTCGGAATTCCGCGCGCTCGACCCGGATACCGTGTCGCTGGAGGATGGGCTCATCCAGCTCGGCGAGCGGTTCGGTCTCGAACGGGTGTCCGTCCATGCCGATGACTGGGCGATCAGCGCCACGCGCAGCGACCCGGACCGTGAGCGGGAGGCGCTGATGATGGGCTGCCTTCTCGCCAGCACGCGCGCGGCTACGGGACGCCTCGCGGTGCCCACCAGCCTGCCGGACGAAGCCCGTTTCGAGACCCCGCCGCCCGAAGCGCGGCATGGCGACTGGTCCATCGTCTCCTGCCCCAGCCCCCATCTGCGCCGGCCGCGCACCACGCTTGGCCTGGGCGACACCTTCATGGCGGGCTGCCTGCTGGTCCTCGGCCAGCCGAAGCTCGCCGGCATTGGCACCCCTGCCTGGCCTCTGGCACCCGAGGATCGGGGCCAGGACGCCTTCACCGCTTCTCATTCTTCCTGACCTCGCGGAGATCCCCATGACACGTCTCGACGAAAAGCTCAGCCGCATCCGATCTGGCCAGTATCGCCGGACCGATTTCATCATCGCGGATGCGAAGGACGGCGACATGGGCTCCGGCATCACCACCGGGGGCCCGCTCTATGACGCCGAGGGTAAGGTAGCGGGCTGGAAGACGCGCCGGGACTATCTCGATCAAATCACCGCCGTGGTGCGGCAGGATATCGTCGATCTCATGCTGACCTCGGCCTCCAATCTCGAGATTCTGCAAGCCGCGGGCGTTTACGCCGGGTCCGCGGTGAAACCCGCCATCCGCGCGAATGACGCGACGGATTGCTGGGGCGGCGTACGCGGCGCGAGCTACGCGGCGGAACTGTCCCGCCCCTTCCGCACCGCCAATCTCTCCCATGTCATGTATGGCAAGGCCGATGCCGCGCCCGGCAGCCGCATCACCGGCACTGATCTCGGCCTCTATTCGATGACCTTCAACAATGATCTCGACGCGGACATGCGCTCGCTTGCGGCTTTCGCAGAGTTCCGGGCCGACGCCAGCCGGCTGGGCTTCACCTATTTCCTGGAAGTCTTCAATCCCAACGCGCCGCGGGGATTGTCGCCAGAGGCCATACCGGGATTCCTCAATGATTGCCTGCTGCGCTGCCTCTCGGGCCTGACCCAGGCGGAGCGTCCGCGTTTCCTGAAAATTCCCTTCAACGGCCGCGCGGCAATCGAGGAACTCGCCGCCTATGATCCGTCCGTCATCATCGGTGTCCTGGGCGGCGGCGCCGGCACCACGCGGGATACGTTCGAGCTTCTGTTCCAGTCCGAACAAGCCGGCGCGCGTCTGGCTCTGTTCGGTCGCAAGATCAACTTGGCGGAGTCGCCGCTGACCCTGCTGCAGTTCATG